>MEQZ01000238.1:3384-6073 GCA_001770425.1 Betaproteobacteria bacterium RIFCSPLOWO2_02_FULL_65_20
CATTCAGAAAACTGAACGGCAAACACAGAACCGCAAATACCGGTGCGCATTCCCTGACGCCAGCCATTGTTGCATCGGCACCGGTCCCGAGAAACGATACGGTATGGCGCATGACAATCAACGAAAGGAAAAGAAACACCCAGCACAGGTAGTACATCAACACGTAGGAGACCCGGTATTCCGGGTCCTCCCAGTCCAGGCTTGCCTGTTTCGTGATTGATGGAAAGTCCTTTTCGTAGTAAGCAATCAAGGGTCGCGTGTAGAATTGATAGAATTGCGGGGCAACGGTTTCACTCAGAATTTGCTTCGCCGCTCGCGGGAGCGCAGACCGGATCAGATTGACCGTTTCTGGCATTAACCTTCTGTAGACGACGGGCTGATGAGCCGTTCCGTCCAAGGTTACTTTCAGACTGTTCCAGTTTGTACCGTCCAGGAAACTCCAGTTGGCAAGGAAAGTGCTGAGCACCATGGTAGTGAGCACCATGTAAAGCAGTAATCGAAAAGTTTGCTGAATGAGCCTGTCGACCATATGATCGTCCGCGCTGAGGGTTCAAGTGGTTCCGTTTGTTAGTGCAGCATTCCCGTTTCCCTAGAGGTCGCGTCAGCCACTCGCATTCTATGTCAACGTGGATGAACTATAGTGCTTCCCCGAAACTGAGCCTTCAGGCGGCAGCCGGATGGAATACAAAGATTCCTGGGAAGTTCACCATCGTGCAATTCATGCGGTTCGGGCACGATGTCTCCGGCATCGGCGGGAATCGATCAGGATATGACGTCCATGCCGCGTAGCCGGGAAGCAGCACAGGGGTGAATTCGTCCCCGCAATTGCGCGACGTTGCTTTTCCTTTGAACGTTTACGCGCGCGCCGTCGAGCTCGAGGAAGGCCAGGTGCACGATCTGCATTTCGGCCTGCACGAGTCGCCCGGCATGCCGATCGCGGCGGCCCAGCGCCGCAGCACCGAACTGCTGTGGCGCCACCTGCCCCCTGCCTGCCGCCTGCTCGAAGCGGGCATCGGCTTCGGGGCCAGCCTGGCACGCCTGGTTGGCGCCGGCTACGCCGCCACCGGCATCAGCCCGGACCCGCTGCGGGTGCGTCTGGCCCGGGAGCGGCACGGCGAGACGCTGCCCGCGCGCTGCGTCCGCTTCGAGGCGTTCGACGACCACCGGGGTGACTGGGATGCGCTGCTGTTTCGGGAAAGCGCGCAGCACATCGATGCGCTCCAGTTGGTCGCACGGGCCGACGAACTGCTGGGCGAGCAGGGCGAGATCATCGTGCTCGACGAATTCGCGCTGCGGCGCACCGCGCCGCGCGGCGAGCGCCTGCACCTGCTGGAACATTTTATCGCGCTCGCCGAGCGATTCGGCTTCGTGCTCGCCGAGCGCCTGGACCTGAGCCGGGAAGCCGCGCCGACCCTCGACACCCTGCGGCGGATCATTCCCCGTCATGCCCAGGCGCTGCAGCGCGACCTGGGCGTGACCGCGGACGCGCTCGACGGCCTGTGTGCGTCGATCCTCGAGCGCAGCGGACACTACGCGGAGGGCCGCTGCGGCTATTTTCTGCTCAGGCTGAGACGCGCCTCGCGTCCGCGCTGGCGGATCGGCCGCATCGACGGCGGCAATTCGGGCGCCATGCGAACGCTGTTCGCGCAGGTGTTCGATCGCCCGATGAGCGAAGCCCATTGGCAGTGGAAATACGCGCAGGGACGCGGCACCGCGATCGGGGTCTGGGAAGACGAGCGGCTGATCGCCCATTACGGCGGCGTCGGGAGGGACATCGTGTTCTTCGGCCAGCCCCAGTCGGCAGCCCAGAGCTGCGACGTCATGGTGGCACCCAGCGGGCGCGCCACCCTGTCGCGTCACGGGCCGCTGTTCCTGGCCGCCGCGACTTACCTCGAGGATCAGCTCGGCTACGGCAACCCGCACCTGCTGGGTTTCGGATTCCCCAATCTGCGCGCCTGGGAGGCGCCGGCGAGGCGCGGTCTGTATGGCGGGCCTGTCGGCCGCATGCTGGAACTGTCATGGCCGGCGAACCGCGGCACGCCCTCGCCTATCGTGGCCGTACGCGCGCTCGACTTGACTCGCAAGCGCGACCGCGCCGACGCCGACGCGTGCTGGTCGGCGATGCGCGCCGATCTGAAGGACATGATCGTCGGCGTGCGCGACGCCGAGGCGCTGCTCCATCGCTACGTCGCGCACCCCGACAAGGCGTATCGCATTTTCGTCGTGCGCCGCCGCCTCGGCGGCCGCCCGCTGGGACTGATGGTGCTGAACGCCGAGGCCGAAGGCGGGTGCGAACTGCTGGATCTGGTCGCACCGCTCGCCGCCGTGCCGCGCTTGGTGGCGCAAGCGCGCCGCGTCGCTGCCAGCCTGGGCGCAAGCCGCCTGTACTGCTGGGCCGTCGACAACATTCACCAGCGCTTCGGCGGCGACCCATCGGTGCGCGACCTCGACGTCCCGGTGCCGGCCAACGCATGGACAGCGGGACCGCCGATCGAGGGCCTGGTCGGCAAGTGGTGGCTGACCGGGGGCGATACGGACTTTCACTGACGACGGTGACGGTGAGGCACGAGGGAGTTCCGCGCGCGGTCGGACGAATACATTATCGATGATCGTAAGAGTGCCTGTGTAGGGCGCAGCTTCAGCGCGCCTGGCCACGGACCCATCGGCATCCATGGCGCGGTGAAGATTC
>MEQZ01000239.1:0-4272 GCA_001770425.1 Betaproteobacteria bacterium RIFCSPLOWO2_02_FULL_65_20
AAGCACGAGGGACAGGTCCTGCTCGGCTGGCGCGACGTGCCGGTGGACAACAGCGAGCTCGGTGAATCGGTGAAGCGCATCGAGCCGGTCATCCGGGAAGTCTTCATCGGGCGGGGCGCCGGGATCACCGTCACCGACGCGCTCGAACGCAAGCTCTACATCATCCGCAAGGCTTCGGGCCACGCCATCCAGGCGCTCAAGCTCGCCCATGGCAAGGAATTCTACGTGCCGTCGATGTCGGCACGGACCGTGGTCTACAAGGGCATGCTGCTTGCCGACCAGGTAAGCACCTATTTCAGGGACCTGCAGGACCCGCGCGTCGTCTCCGCGCTGGCGCTGGTGCACCAGCGATTCTCGACCAACACCTTCCCGACCTGGGATCTCGCGCACCCGTTCCGGATGATCGCCCACAACGGCGAGATCAACACGCTGCGCGGCAACGTCAACTGGATACGCGCGCGCCAGGGCGCGATCTCAAGCCCGATACTGGGCCGCGACCTGGACAAGATCTGGCCGCTGATCTATCCCGGCCAATCCGACTCGGCCTCGTTCGACAATGCGCTGGAACTGCTGGTGATGAGCGGCTACCCGATCGCGCACGCGGTGATGATGATGATCCCGGAGGCGTGGGAGGGCCACGCGCTGATGGACCCGAACCGCCGCGCGTTCTACGAATACCACGCGGCGATGATGGAACCGTGGGACGGGCCGGCGGCGATCGCCTTCACCGACGGGCGGCGCATCGGCGCCACGCTGGACCGCAACGGGCTGCGGCCGGCGCGCTACATCGTCACCGACAACGACCTGGTGATCATGGCCTCGGAGGCGGGCGTGCTGCCGGTGCCCGAAGATCGCATAGTCAAGAAGTGGCGCCTGCAGCCGGGCAAGATGTTCCTGGTGGACCTGGAGAAGGGCCGCATCGTCGACGACAAGGAGCTCAAGGACTCCCTCGCATCGGGCAAGCCCTATGCCGAGTGGATCGATCGCATCCGCATCAAGCTCGACGACGTCGAATCCGACAAGCAGCAGCCCGAGCGCTCCGGCGTGCCGCTGCTGGACCGCCAGCAGGTGTTCGGCTACACCCAGGAAGACCTCAAATTCCTGATGACCCCGATGGCCGCGAACGGCGAGGAGGCGATCGGGTCGATGGGCAACGACTCGCCGCTGGCGGTGCTGTCGGACAAGAACAAGACCCTGTACCACTATTTCAAGCAGCTGTTCGCGCAGGTGACCAACCCGCCGATCGACCCGATCCGCGAGGAGCTGGTCACCTCGCTGGTCTCGTTCATCGGGCCGAAACCGAACCTGCTGGGCATCGACGAGATGAATCCGCCGATCCGCCTCGAAGTGAGCCAGCCGATTCTGGACTTCTACGAGATGGAGAAGATCCGCAACATCGACCGCTACACCGAGGGCAAGTTCAAGTCCTTCGAGCTCGATCTCTGCTATCCGGTGGCCTGGGGCAAGGAGGCGATCGAGGCGCGGCTGGCGAGCCTGTGCGCGCAGGCCGAGGACGCCGTGCGCTCCGGTTTCGGCATCCTGATCATCTCCGACCGGCACGTCGACGGCGGCCGGATGCCGATTCCGGCGCTGCTCGCGCTGTCGGCGATCCACCAGCACCTGGTCGGCAAGGGCCTGCGCACTTCGGCCGGTCTGGTCGTGGAGACCGGCTCGGCGCGCGAGGTGCACCACTTCGCGCTGCTAGGCGGCTACGGCGCCGAGGCGGTGCACCCCTACCTCGCGCTCGAGACGCTGCTCGCGATGCAGGAGTCGCTGGGCGTCGACGGCAGGAAGGCGATCAAGAATTTCGTCAAGGCGAACGGCAAGGGCTTGAAGAAAGTGATGTCCAAGATGGGCATCTCGACCTACATGGGCTACACCGGCGCGCAGATTTTCGAGGCGGTGGGCCTGGCGAGGAGCCTGGTCGACAAGTACTTCGCCGGCACGACCTCCAGCGTCGAGGGCATCGACGTATTCCAGCTCGCGGAGGAATCGATGCGGATGCACCGCGCGGCCTTCGGCGGCGACCCGGTGCTCGCCAACGCGCTGGACGCGGGCGGCGAATACGCCTTTCGCGTGCGCGGGGAAGAGCACATGTGGACGCCGGATGCGATCGCCAAGCTCCAGCATGCCGCGCGCGCGAACGATTTCCGGACCTTCAAGGAATACGCGCAGATCATCAACGACCAGTCGCGGCGGCACATGACTTTCCGCGGGCTGTTCGAGTTCAGGTCCGACCCGGCGCGCGAGATTCCCATCGACGAAGTCGAGCCCGCCGCGGAGATCGTGAAGCGCTTCTCCACCGGCGCGATGTCGCACGGGTCGATCTCGGTCGAGGCGCACACCACGCTCGCGGTCGCGATGAACCGCATCGGCGGCAAGTCGAACACCGGCGAGGGCGGCGAGGATCGCAAGCGCTACGCGCCGGTGAAGACCGGGGAAACACTTACTTCGCGCATCGGCCGCGACCGCATCGAGATCGATTTTCCTCTGGAGGAAGGCGATTCGCTGAAATCCGCGATCAAGCAGGTCGCATCGGGCCGCTTCGGCGTCACGACCGAATATCTCGCCAGCGCCGAGCAGATCCAGATCAAGATGGCGCAGGGCGCGAAACCCGGCGAGGGCGGGCAGCTGCCGGGCCGCAAGGTGTCCGAATACATCGCGGAGATACGCTATTCGACGCCGGGCGTGGAACTGATCTCCCCGCCACCGCACCACGACATCTATTCGATCGAGGACCTGGCGCAGCTGATCCACGACCTGAAGAACGCCAACCCGGCCGCCTCGATCAGCGTGAAGCTGGTCTCGGAGGTGGGCGTGGGAACCGTCGCGGCGGGCGTGGTCAAGGCGAAGGCGGACCATCTCACCATTTCCGGCCACGACGGCGGCACGGGGGCATCGCCCTGGAGCTCGATCAAGCACGCGGGCACGCCCTGGGAACTGGGCCTCGCGGAAACGCAGCAGACGCTGGTGCTCAACCGCCTGCGCGGCCGCGTCGCGGTGCAGGTCGACGGCCAGATCAAGACCGGCCGCGACGTCGTGATCGGCGCGCTGCTCGGTGCCGACGAGTTCGGTTTTGCGACCGCGCCGCTGGTGGTCGAGGGCTGCATCATGATGAGGAAGTGCCACCTGAACACCTGCCCGGTCGGGGTGGCGACGCAGGACCCGGTGCTGCGCAAGCGCTTTGCCGGCAAGCCCGAGCACGTCATCAACTTCTTCTTCTTCGTCGCCGAGGAGGCCCGCGCGCTGATGGCGCAGCTGGGCATACGCAAGTTCAGCGACCTCGTCGGGCGCTCGGACCTGCTCGAGGTGAGGCAGGGCATAGAGCACTGGAAGGCGAAGGGCCTGGACTTCAGCCGCGTCTTCCACACGCCGAAAATGCCGGCCGAGGTCGCGCGCCGCCACTGCGAGCAGCAGGATCACGCGCTGGAAAAGGCGCTCGACTACAGGCTGATCGAGCTCGCCAGGCCTGCGATCGAGCGCGGCGAGCGCGTCGCGATAGACATGCCGATCCGCAACATCAACCGCACCGTCGGCACCATGCTCTCGGGGGTCATCGCCAAGCGCTACGGGCACGACGGCCTGCCCGAGGACAGCATCCACATCCGCTTCGCCGGTTCGGCGGGGCAGAGCTTCGGCGCGTTCCTCGCCCGGGGCGTGACGCTCGATCTGATCGGCGACACCAACGACTACTGCGGCAAGGGGCTGTCGGGCGGGCGCATCTCGGTGCAGCCTTCGCCGAAGTTCCGCGGCGAGCCGACCGAGAACATCATCACCGGCAACGTCGTGCTCTACGGCGCGATCGCCGGCGAGGCGTATTTCCGCGGCGTCGCGGGCGAGCGCTTCGCGGTGCGCAACTCCGGCGCTCTGGCGGTGGTCGCGGGCGTGGGCGACCACGGCTGCGAATACATGACCGGGGGCACGGTGGTGGTGCTGGGCCCGACCGGGCGCAACTTCGCCGCGGGCATGTCAGGCGGCATGGCCTACGTGCTCGACGAGGACGGCAGCTTCGCGCAGCGCTGCAACCCGGCCATGGTGAAGCTGGAGCCGGTGCTCGCCGAGGCCGAGCAGGAAGGCAGGATCGCGCGCGGCCTGTGGCATTACGGCAAGGCCGACGAAGCCATCCTGAAGGCGATGATAGAGAACCACAACCGGTACACGGGGAGCGCGCACGCCAGGCAGATCCTGGACAACTGGAACGCGTACCGCGGCAAGTTCGTCAAGGTGTTCCCCGACGAGTACCGGCGCGCGCTCGGCGAGCTCGCGGCCAAG
>MEQZ01000239.1:4287-13665 GCA_001770425.1 Betaproteobacteria bacterium RIFCSPLOWO2_02_FULL_65_20
GCATGAGCAGGCATCGGATCGGCAGGGCAGCATGGGCAAGGTAACGGGATTCCTCGAGTACCAGCGGCTCGCAGAGACGGCCGAGCCGGCGCGCGAGCGCGTCAAGCATTACCACGAGTTCGTCGCGCACCTGTCCGACCAGGACGCATCCGTGCAGGGCGCGCGCTGCATGGATTGCGGCATCCCGTTCTGCATGAGCGGCTGCCCGGTGAACAACATCATTCCGGACTGGAACGACCTGGTCTACAAGCAGAACTGGCAGCAGGCGCTCGAGGTGCTGCACTCGACCAACAACTTCCCGGAGTTCACCGGCCGCATCTGCCCGGCGCCCTGCGAGGAAGCCTGCACGCTCAACATCAACAACGATCCGGTGGGCATCAAGTCGATCGAGCACGCGATCATCGACAAGGGCTGGGAGATGGGCTGGGTCGCCCCGCAGCCGAGCGGGCGCAGGACCGGCAGGCGCGTCGCGGTGGTCGGCTCCGGGCCCGCGGGCCTGGCCTGCGCGCAGCAGCTCGCGCGCGCGGGGCACGCGGTGGTCGTGTTCGAGAAGAACGACCGCATCGGCGGCCTGCTGCGCTACGGCATACCCGACTTCAAGATGGAGAAGTCGCTGATCGACCGGCGCATGGAGCAGATGCGCGCCGAAGGCGTCGAGTTCCGCGTCAATCAGCACGCTGGGGAAAAGCCGGCCGCGAAGGATCTGCTGAAAGAGTTCGACGCGGTCGCGCTCACCGGCGGCGCCGAGCAGCCGCGCGATCTGCCGATCCCGGGCCGCGACCTGGACGGCGTGCATTTCGCGATGGACTTCCTGCCGCTGCAGAACCGGCGCGTCGCCGGAGACAAGAAGGTGCGCGAACTCCTCGCCACCGGCAAGCAGGTGGTGGTCATCGGCGGCGGGGACACCGGCTCGGACTGCGTAGGCACCTCGAACCGGCAGGGCGCCAGGTCGGTCGCGCAGTTCGAGCTGCTGCCGCAGCCGCCCGAGCACGAGAACAAGCCGCTCACCTGGCCCGACTGGCCGGTGAAGCTGCGCAGCTCCAGTTCGCACGAGGAGGGCTGCAGCCGCGACTGGGCCGTCACCACCAAGTCGTTCCGCGGCGAGAGCGGCAAGGTGAAGGCGCTGGTCGCCGCGCGCGTCGAATGGAAAGCCGACCCGGCGAGCGGGCAGATGAAAATGACCGAGGTCCCGGGGAGCGAATTCGAAATGCCGGCCGACCTGGTGCTGCTGGCGATGGGATTCGTGAGCCCGGTGCAGAAAATGCTCGATGCGTTCGGCGTCGAGAAGGATGCGCGCGGCAACGCGAAGGCCGCCACCGAAGGCGCCGGCTGCTACGCCACGTCGGTTGCGAAGGTGTACGCCGCAGGCGACATGCGCCGCGGCCAGTCGCTGGTCGTCTGGGCCATACGCGAAGGCCGACAGTGCGCGCGCGCGGTGGACGAGTTCCTCATGGGCTCGTCCGAGCTGCCGCGCTGAGAGTTTCGCCTGTTTTGACAAGCGCAGAGGCCGCCAGGCCAGAGCTGGCGCGAGCCTGTGAGGACAAAAGGCCAAGAATCATGCGGCGCGCCAAGGATGCGCGCCGACCGGGTGATCGAATGAACGTGCGTCGCCGGCTCTTTTTCAAGTACGTCACGCTGATCCTGGCGCCGGGCCTGCACCGGCCGATCCAGGTGTACAACGTCACCGCCCTGTTTCGAGACTCCGCATGAGGGTAAGATCGGACTCACCGCTTTCTCATCCATGGAACTTGCCATGCTCGAGCTCTACAACTTCCCCATGTCCACCTGCAGCCAGAAAGTGCGCATCGTCCTCGCCGAGAAGGGCCTCGAATGGAAGGACCATCGCATTGCGTCCGGCGATCACCTGAAGCCGGACTACCTCGAACTCAACCCGAACGGCGTCGTGCCGACGCTGGTCCACGACGGCGTGCCGATCATCGATTCGTCGGTGATCTGCGAATACCTCGACGAGGTATTCCCGCAGAACTCGACCACCCCGCCGGACGCGATCGGCCGCGCCGCGATGCGGGCCTGGCTTCGCTACATCGAGGAAGTGCCGACGCCCGCGATTCGTTACCCGTCGTTCAACCGCGTGCTGGTGCGCAACCTGCAGAAGATGAGCAAGGAGGAGTTCGACCGCGCCGCCGACAAACGGCCGCTGCGCAAGCATTTCTATCATCGCATGGGTCAAACGGGGTTCCCGAAGGAGGACATCGACGCGGCCTTCGAGGATTTGCGCAACGCTTGCGGCCGCATGGAAAAGGCGCTCGGCGAAACCGGCGGCCCCTGGATCATGGGCGGGCAATTCACGCTGGTGGATGTCTGCCTCGTGCCCACGATCGACCGCATGGAAGACCTCGGCCACGCCGATATGTGGCACAGGTCATTGCCGTTGGTGACCGAATGGTGGTCGCGCATCAAGGCGCGGCCCTCCTACAAGACGACTTTTTACAAGGGCGCGCGCTTCTCCGACGCCTATGCAGAGGTGATGAAGGAAACCGCCGCGGCCTAGCGGGTATCGGAGTTGCACTTCGAATTTGAACTCGCGTCCGCCATTCGGGCCATCCGGCCGCCGGAAGCGCAACTGCAGGCGCGGCCGGGTCAGCGGAACCGGCGCGCGTGTTCCCTGGGCGCGGGCCGCAGGACGGCCCTGCCCTGAAATGCCGGCATCGGCCCGAATGCGGGCGCCGGCCGGCCGCGCGCAGGCAGGAACGCGCTCGGCCGCGCGATGACGTACACCGGCGCGGCCACGGCGTAGTACCGCGGGCTCGCGGGCACGCCCTCGCGGCTCGTGTCGCAGTCGACCCGGCGCTCCCTCACGCACTGCTCGCGGGCGAGGCCCGCGTCGGTCCGATACGAAGCCTGTTGCGCGAGGCGCGCCAGGCGCTCCGCCTGAAGCTGATCCTCGAGCATGGCGATGCGCCGGCGCAGCATGGCATCGAGCCTGCGCGCCGGCTCCTGCGGCGGCGGCGCCTGGTAGACGCTGACGGTCGTCTCCGCCGGATCCAGCGTCCGCGCCTTGCCGGTTGCCGGCGGCGTGCTCGAATAGTTGGTCACGCCCTTCCGGTCGACCCACTTGTAGATCTCGGCGACGCTGCCGGAGGACGCGAGCATCGCCCCCGCCCACGCCAGGGCGAGGATCGGCCGGCTGACCAGAGAGCGGCGCATCACCATATTGCGTTAAACGTAGCCCTCCCCCGGCTCGATGACAAGCGAAGTAACAATCTGTTACCGACGATTCTCCCTCTTCGCCCGCGCGGAGAGGGTCGGGGTGAGGGGGAATGCCGGCCGGCCCGTGCTAACATTCTTCGCCTGATTGTCCCCTGGGAGCGCGCCGCACCGTGAACGTCGTGATACTCGCCGCCGGGCAGGGCAAGCGCATGCACTCGGACATCCCGAAGGTGCTGCACGCGCTGGCCGGCAAGCCGCTGCTCGCGCACGTGATCGCCGCGGCGCGCGAACTCTCGCCGCAGCGCATCTGCGTGGTCTACGGCCACGGCGGCGAGGCGGTGCGCGAGGCCTTCGCTGCGCGCGACGCCGCTGCCGCGCCCCCGGGCGCGGGCCGCCAGGCGGCGATCGCCTGGGTGCTGCAGGAGCCGCAACTGGGCACCGGCCACGCGGTGATGCAGGCGGCACCGCACCTGGTCGAGGGCGTCCCGACGCTGGTGCTCTACGGCGACGTGCCGCTGATCCGGGCGGCCACGTTGAAGCGGCTGTGCGCCGCCGCGGGCGCCGGCATGGCGGTGCTGACCGTGGAACTGGACGACCCGCAGGGCTACGGGCGCATCGTGCGCGAAGGCGGCGCGCCTTCAGGCGCCATTGTCCGCATCGTCGAACAGAAAGACGCGAGCCCCGCCGAGCAGGCGATCCGCGAGGCGAACACCGGCGTCATGGTCGTGCCCACGGCGAAGCTCAAGGCCTGGCTCGCGAAGCTCTCGAACGACAACGCGCAGCGCGAGTACTACCTCACCGACATCGTCGCGCTCGCGGTGGCCGACGGCGTGCCGGTGGCGGGCGCGCAGCCGCACGCGCTCGCCGAGACCCTCGGGGTCAACAGCCGCAACCAGCTCGCCGAACTGGAGCGCATTCACCAGCTGCGCATCGCCGGCGAGCTGATGGGCCGCGGGGTCACGCTCGCCGACCCCTCGCGCATCGACGTGCGCGGCGAGCTCGCGTGCGGGCGCGACGTGGCGATCGACGTCAACTGCGTGTTCGAGGGCGCGGTCGCGCTCGGCGACCGCGTCACCATCGGCGCCAACTGCGTGCTGAAGAACGTGCGCATCGCCGAGGGCACGCGCGTCGAGCCCTACTGCCACATGGAAGACGCCGACATCGGCGCGCGCTGCCGCGTCGGCCCCTACGCGCGCATCCGACCGGGCACCGTGCTCGCCGAGGAGGTGCACGTGGGCAACTTCGTCGAGGTCAAGGCGAGCTCGATCGGCCGCGGCTCCAAGGCCAACCACCTCGCCTACATCGGCGACAGCGAAGTCGGCCGCAACGTCAACGTCGGCGCCGGCACCATCACCTGCAACTACGACGGTGCGAACAAGCACCGCACCGTGATCGAGGACGACGTGTTCATCGGCTCGGACACGCAGCTGGTGGCGCCGGTGCGCGTGGGCCGCGGCGCGACGCTGGGCGCGGGCACCACGCTGACCACCGACGCGCCCCCGGACCAGCTCACCGTCTCGCGCGTCAAGCAGGTGTCCATACGCGGATGGAAACGCCCGGCCAAGAAGAAGTGAGGCAGGATCATGTGCGGTATCGTCGGCGCAATCGCAAAGCGTAATGTCGTTCCTGTCCTGCTGGAGGGACTGAAGCGGCTGGAATACCGCGGCTACGACTCGGCCGGCGTCGCCGTGCTGGGCGCGGGCGGCGCGCCGCTGCGGCGGGTTCGCTCCACCGGCAGGGTGGCCGAGCTGGAAAAGCTTGCGCAGGCTCAAGGGCTCGCGGGCGAGATCGGCATTGCCCACACCCGCTGGGCCACGCACGGCGCTCCCTCCGAGCAGAACGCGCACCCGCACATTTCGAACGGCGTGTCCGTGGTCCACAACGGCATCATCGAGAATCACGACGAGCTGCGCGCGCGCCTGCGCGCCAAGGGCTACGAATTCGTCTCCGACACCGACACCGAGGTCATCGCCCACCTGGTGCACTCGAACCTGCAATCGAACGCCGGGGGCGCGGGCCTGTTCGACGCGCTGCGCAGGAGCGTGGCCGAGCTGGTGGGCGCCTACGCGATCGCGGCGGTCAGCGAAAATCATCCCTCGAGTTTCGTCGTCGCGCGCCACGGCGCGCCGCTGCTGCTCGGGATCGGCGAGGGCGAGTACTTCGCCGCCTCGGACGCCTCGGCGCTGGTGCAGGTCACCCAGCGCATGGTGTACCTGGAAGACGGCGACTGCGCCGAGGTCGCGCTCACCGGGGTCAGCGTCACCGATGCCAAGGGGCTGCCGATCGACCGCCCGGTGCACGTCTCGCTGCTCACCGCGGCGGCGGTCGAGCTGGGCCCGTACCGCCATTTCATGGAGAAGGAAATCCACGAGCAGCCGATGGCCGTGGCCAACACGCTGGAGATGGTGACCAGCGCGCAGTCGGTCTCGCCGCAGCTGTTCGGCGCCGGGGCCGAGCGCGTGCTGCGCGGCGCCGACGCGGTGCTGATCCTCGCCTGCGGCACCAGCTATCACGCCGGCATGGTCGCCCGCTACTGGCTGGAGGGCGTCGCCGGCATCCCGTGCACGGTCGAGATCGCGAGCGAATACCGCTACCGCGACTCGGTGCCCAACCCGAAGGCGCTGGTGGTCACGATTTCGCAGTCAGGCGAGACCGCCGACACGCTCGCCGCGCTGCAGTACGCCAAGACGCTGGGGCACGCGCACACGCTCGCGATCTGCAACGTTCCCGAATCCGCGCTGGTGCGCGCCTCGGACCTGCGCTTTCTCACCCGCGCGGGCCCGGAGATCGGCGTCGCTTCGACCAAGGCGTTCACCACCCAGCTCGCGGCGCTGGTGCTGCTCACCATGGCGCTGGCGAAGCTGCGCGGCCGGCTGCCGCGCGAGCGCGAACAGGCGCTGCTGAAAGCCCTGCGCCACCTGCCCACCGCGCTGCAGAACGTGCTGCACGTCGAGCCGCAGGTGCAGATGTGGGCCGAGAAATTCTCCCAGCGCCACCATGCGCTGTTCCTGGGGCGCGGCATCCACTACCCGATCGCGATGGAAGGCGCGCTGAAGCTGAAGGAGATCTCCTACATCCACGCCGAGGCCTACGCCGCCGGCGAGCTGAAGCACGGGCCGCTCGCGCTGGTGGACAGGGACATGCCGGTCGTCGCGATCGCGCCCAAGGACGCGCTGTACGAGAAACTCAGGTCCAACCTGCAGGAAGTGCGCGCGCGCGGCGGCGAGCTGCACGTGCTCGCCGACCAGGACACCAAGATGACCGGCGGCGAAGGCGTGCAGGTGATCCGCATGCCCGACCACGCCGGGCTCCTGTCGCCGATCCTGCACACCGTGCCGCTGCAGCTGCTCGCCTACCACGCGGCGCTCGAGCGCGGCAACGACGTGGACAAGCCGAGGAACCTGGCGAAATCGGTCACGGTGGAGTGAGCCCGGGGCATTCCGCCGGCGGAGAAAATTGTCAAATCTGACATCTGATCGTGGCGCAGGATGGCGCCGGATCCGGAGGTCTGACAGATAAAGTGCAGGAATGAACACCCTGCCGCCGGAAACTGAATCCACCGGGAGCGCAACATGCTGGTACTGAGCAACGAAGCCATAGCGGGACTGATCTCGATGCGCGACTGCCTCGAGGCGCTGGAGCCGATGTACCGCGACCTGGCCGCGGGCCGGGCGCTGCTGTCGCCGCGCGTGGACAACATTTCGCCCAGCGCGCACCCGGGCGCCTATTACGCCTTCAAGCACATGGGCGGCACCTGGCCCGCGCGCGGCATCCAGGCGCTGCGCATCAACTCGGACGTGCTCACGCATCCGCTCGTCGATGGCAAGCCGCGGCGCGTGAAGGCGCCGCTCGCGGGCGGGCGCTGGGTCGGGCTGGTGCTGCTGTTCAGCACCGAGACCGGGGCGCTGCTGGCGATGTTCCCGGACGGCGTGGCGCAGCGCCTGCGCGTGGGCGCGACCAACGGCATCGCGCTCAAGCACCTGGCGCGCGAGGACGCGAAGACGCTCGCGCTCGTGGGCAGCGGCTGGCAGGCGGGCGCGCAGCTGATGGCCGCGCTCGCGGTGCGGCCCTTCACCCGCGTGCAGGTGTACAGCCCGCGCGCGCAGCGCCGGGACGCGTTCATCGCCGAGGCGCGCGCTGCGCATCCGCAGGTGCAAATCGTCGCGGCCGATTCGGCCGAGCGCTGCGTGCAGGGGGCCGACGTGATCATGGCCGCGACCTCATCGCTGGTGCGGGTGATCGAGCCCGCGTGGCTCGAGCCCGGCGTGCATGTCAGCTGCATCAAGGCGCAGGAGGTCGACCAGGCGGTGCTGGACGGCTGCGAGCGCGTGTTCGTGCACGCGCGGCAGCAGGCCAAGCAGATCGACCACATCCTGCCCGGCACGCCGAACGTCTCGGCGGAGCACGGCTGGTGGAACGCCCCGGGCAACCGCTTCGACACCTATCCGGACGTCGGCATGCTCGTCACCGGCACCGCGCCGGGGCGGCAGCGCGCGGGCGAGATCACCGCGTTCGTCAACAGCGTCGGCCTGGGGCTGCAGTTCGCCGCGGTCGGCGCGCTGATCCTGGACAAGGCCCGCGCCGCGGGCGTCGGCGAACAGCTGCCCGACGACTGGTTCTCCGAGGACGTCCATCCCTGATAATTGGGGACAGACCACGTTTTTGCGGCATGCGAAAACGTGGTCTGTCCCCAATTACGGCCTGCGCTTAACGCAGATCAAGCGCTCGCGTCACCGGTATACTAGGCTGGAAGCACCACAAGTCTTCGCAATGGAGGCGGTCAATGGTCGTCGAAGTCGACAGACGTTCTTCCGAAGCGGCACATCTGCGCAGGCTCGTGGACGAAGTGTTGAATTGCGCGCGCTCAGAGCGCGCGGGCACACTCGTCTCCGGCGGCAGCAGGCCGCACATCACCATCACCAAGCACGTGACCGACTACAACGACGCGTATTTCCGCGGCATGCTCTCGGGCATCGAGTACGCCACCCGCGGCCACTTCGACACCGGGCGCGATTCGTGGGGCTACACCGAGTGGCTGCTGAGGTCGCAGCTCATCGACGTCACCGTCCGGGCCTCCAAGGGCATCGCGTAATAATTCAATTATTCGGCGCCAGCCCGGCTTGGCCGCTTTCAACATCTGCACGCACTCGCCGCGGATCGCGGCCACGCGCTCGTGCACGCGGGCGCCGGAGCGGCGCATTCTTTCCACTTCGTCGGCGCTGAGCGGGCCGCTGATGGCGGCCTTGAAGCTCGAGCGCGCGCGAGCGCGCTGCCACCACGCGAGCGTCGCCGGCCGCCCGGCGGTCCAGATCTCGAGCAGCCCGAGATAGTCCAGCCGCGCGACGCAGGGCGCGAGGTTGATGTCGGCGAGCGAATAGCCGCCGGCGAGGATCCACTCGCTGCCCGCCTCGAGCGCCTGCTCCAGGTTGGCGAAGGCCTTCTCGAACGCCGCCACGGCCCAGGCGACGTAGGGCGAGTCGATCCCCAGCGCGTAGGTCGACATGAAGCGGTCGCGGCGCTTCGGGTCGCCGACGTTGCGAAAGCGCGTCTGGCGCTGCTCCTCGGTCATCGATTTCATCGCCTCGCGGAACATCGCCGAGAAGCTGATCTCGGTGACGCCCTCGTGCAGGCCCTCGTCCACCGCCTTGCTCCACAGGCGCATGCGCGCGCGCTCCAGCGGATCCTCGGGCGCGAGGCCCGGGATCGGGAACGCGTCCTCCAGGTATTCGCAGATCAGCGTGGACTCGATGATCGGCACCCCGTCGTGCACCAGCGTGGGCACCAGCCCCTTGGGGTTGAGCTTCAGGTATTCGGGGCTGTATTGCTCGGCGCGGAACAGGTCCACGTTGCGCGTCTCCCACGCCAGGCCCTTCTCGCACAGCGTCACCCTCACCTTCTGCGCGCACACCGAATTGCCGTATTGATACAGCGTGAGCATCTGTCGCTCCATCCATGCGCAATGGGACAGACCGCGGTATTGCGGCACTTGATCGCCGAGGCTGCCCGCGCAGCGCGAAACCGTGGTCTGTCCCCAATTATTCCCCATCGTCGAAGGCGCCGCGAGCCCGCGCGCGCCTTAATCGGGGACAGACCACGGTTTTGCGGCGCCTGACCGCCGCCCGCACCGCAGGATCGTGCTAAATCGCGTTCCGTGCCAATTATTCCACGGGCAGCGCACCCATGTCTGATCCATAATGCGCGCCAATC
>MEQZ01000239.1:13701-21638 GCA_001770425.1 Betaproteobacteria bacterium RIFCSPLOWO2_02_FULL_65_20
CGCAGCGTCGCTTGCCGCCGCACAGGAGTTTCCTTCCAAACCGGTCCGGCTGCTGGTGGGTTTTCCCCCGGGCGGCTCGACCGACGTGCTCGCGCGTGCGCTGGCACAGGGGGGGCGCAAGCCGCTCGGACAGGAAATCATCGTGGTCAACCGGCCCGGCGCGAGCGGCGTGATCGCGGCGAACGAAGTCGCAGCCGCGCTGGCCGACGGCCACACCATCGGCGTGTCCCCGAGCACCGCGTTTACCCTGGCGCATATGTTCATGGACATCCGCACCGACCTGCTCGAGGCGACCAGCGCGCTGATGCTGGTCGGGCGCCAGCGCATCGGCATCGTCACCCAGAGCGACTCGCCGCATCGCACCTTGAAGGATTTCATGGACAACGCGAGAACGAATCCCGGCAGGGTGTCGGTGGGCATTCCGGGGCTGGGCACCAAGGTCGAACTCATCACCCGCGCGATCGCGCTGCACGAAAAGGTCGAACTGAACGTCGTGGCGTTCCAGGGCGATGCGGGGGTCATGACCAACCTGCTGGGCGGGCACGTTGCCGCGGGCAGCTTCTCCGTCGGCGGCTGGGCGAGCCACGTGCGCGCCGGAACCATGCGCCTGCTCGCCTCGTTCGAGGACGAGCGCTTCGATGTCGCCCCGGGCGTGCCGACCCTGCTGGAACTGGGCTACCCGCTGACCGGGGCGGCCATCCAGTACCTGTACGGACCCAGGAACCTGCCCCCGGCGGTCGCGAGGCGGATCATCGCCGCGTTCACCGAGGCGAGCCGCGCGCAGGCATTCATCGAAGTCGCCACCCAGAACGGCCTGTACGACAAGAACCCGCTGGTCGGCGAAGCGCTGGACACCTACCTCGCGAAAGACCGCGCAGCCAACGCCGTGCTGGTGGAGAAACTCGGCGTGGGATTGAAGAAAAAGCGCTAGCGGGCGCTATGGCCTGCGATTCCCCGCTGCCCCCGTGGCGCGACCCGGCGCCGATGCTGCAGGCGCGATCGGTCGCCATCCTCGGTGCTTCCCCGGGCGCCCGCTGGGTGCAGATCTTTCTGGAGCAGATACCGCAGGCCGGTTTTCGCGGCCCGGTCTGGCCGGTCAATCCGGCTTACGAAAGAATCGGGGAAGCGCGCTGTTATGCGAGCCTGCGCGACACGCCCGAAGTGCCCGAGCACGTGCTCATGCACGTGTCGACCGGACGCACGCTCGCCGCGCTCGAGAAAGCCGCCGCGGCCGGGGTGAAAAGCGCCACCGTCTACGCCACCGGCTGGGCCGAAGCGGACGCAGCGGGCGAGGCGCAGCAGGCGGCGTTGCGGGAACTCGTGGATCGCACCGGACTGCGCCTGTGCGGGCCGAACTGCCTGGGCTTCCTGTCGGTGCGCGAGGGCCTGATCGCCTATCCGCTGCGGGTGCTGGAATGGTTGAAGCCGGGCGCCATCGGCGCGGTGTTTCAATCCGGCGCGCTGCTCTACCCCTTCGTGCGCGCGGCCGGGGAGCGCGGCGCCGGATTCAGCTATCTGGTTTCCTGCGGCAACGAAGTCGGTTTTGACGTGGCCGACTACATGAAATTCCTGATCGAGGACGAGCACACGCGCGTCATCGCGCTGCTGCTCGAAGGCGTGCGCTCGCCGGAGAAATTCCGCGCCGCGCTCGAGCTGGCCCTGGCCGCCGGCAAACCGGTGGCGGTGATGAAGGTCGGGCGCACCGAGCGCGCCCGGGAATCCACGCTCACCCATACCGGCGCGCTGGCCGGTTCCAGCCGCGTGTTCGACGCGCTGTGCCGGCGCTGCGCCGTGGCGCGCTGCGACAGCCTGGAACAATTGCTGGAGACCTCGCGCCTGCTTGCCGCCTGCGCCCGCCCTGCCGGGGGGCGCGCCGCGGTGCTGGTGTTCTCCGGATCGTTGCGCAGCCAGATCCTGGACACGGCCGCGGATGCGGGCGTGGCGCTCGCGCAGCCGGCTGCGGCGACCATGGAAAAAATCGCCGCCGTGGATCCCCTGGACCTGCGCATCGCCAACCCGCTCGATTGCGGCCTGGTGCAGGCGACGCAGGCCAAATACGTGCAGCTCGGAAAATACCTCATCGATGACCCGGGCGTGGATCTGCTGCTGATCCAGGAGCACGCGCCCGATGCCAGGCGCCAGCGCAGCGGGGCGGCACTGAAGACCATAGGCGAAGCCTCGGGCAAGCCGGTGGTGGTGGTGAGCGAAATCGCCTACTCGGGGACCCCTTACGTCGGGCAGTTCGTCGCCGAGGCCGGCGTGCCCTTCATGCACGGCATCGACCGCGCACTGGTCGCCACCGGTCACCTGATCGCCTACGCCGAGGCGCAGCGCCGCCGGGCGCGCGCCCCGAAGCCTGAAGCGGGCGCATCGCGCGCAGCACGCGGCTTCGACATGCCGTGGCCCGCGGGACTCTACGGGCTGGGTGCCGTGGGCGAGGCGCTCGAGCACTACGGCCTGCCGGTGGTCGAGCGGTGCCCGGCGCGCACGCTGGACGAGGCGCTCGCCGCCGCGCAGGCGCTGGGCTATCCGGTCGCGCTCAAGATCGAATCGCCCGACATCGCGCACAAGAGCGATGCGGGCGGCGTGCGCCTCGGCCTGGCCGGCGAGCAGGACCTGCGCAGCGCCTGGCAGTCCATGCACGCCGATGTCGCCAGGCATGCGCCCTCCGCGCGCGTGCAGGGCGCGCTGGTCGCGCGCATGGCGCCCCCGGGCATCGAGATGAGCGTGGGCGTGCAGCGCGATCCGCAGTTCGGGCTCGCCCTGATGGTCGGCCTGGGCGGCACGTGGATCGAAGTCCTGGGCGACGTGAGCCTGCGCCTGCTGCCCGTGGACCAGGCGCAGGCGCTGGAGATGATCGGCGAGCTGAAAGCCGCGCCGCTGCTCGGCGCGTACCGCGGCTCGCCGCCCCGCGACGTGGCAGCGCTCGCCGCCGCCATGGCGTCGCTGTCGCGCCTCGCGCTCGATCACGCCGGCAGGCTGGTGTCGGTGGAAATCAATCCGCTGATCGTGCACGGCCGCGGCGCGCTCGCCGTCGACGCGCGGCTGCTGCTTGAGTAGGAACAACACGTGAACTTCGAGCCCAACCAGGAGCAGCGCCTGCTGTGCGAATCGGCGCGCAAGTTCTTTGCGCGCGAGTTTCCGCCCGCGCGCGTGCGCGAGGTCGAGGCGCACGGACTGCAGGCGTTCCTGCCCGTGTACCGGCAGATGGGCGAGCTGGGCTATCTGGGCATCGGGATCGCCGAGGAGCACGGCGGCGCGGGCGGGGACTGGCTCGACCTGGCGCTGTACGCCGAAGAAGCCGGCCGCGCGCTGGTGCCCACGCTGCAGCTTTCGAGCCTCGTGCTCGGGGCGCAGGCGCTGCTGCGCGCGGGCAAGCCTGACCGCGCGCGCATCGCCGCGCTCGTTCAGGGCACGGCGATCCTCGCCCCGGCCTGGCTCGAGGCGGCCGAAGCCGGCCGCGCGCTCGCCCAGGCGACGCGCGCCGCGGCCTCGGGCGATGCGCTGCGCATCGACGGCGCCAAGCGCTTCGTGCAGGCGTACGATGTCGCCGCCGAACTGCTGGTCCCGGTGTGCGGCCCCGGGGGCGAGACGCGCTTCGTGCTGGTGCCGCGCGAGGCCGCGGGCATCGCCGCCGGCGCGCAGCGGCTTTCCAGCCTCGATGTGGTTCACGATTTGAGTTTCACCGCCGTCGGCGTGGCGCGCGAACGCATGCTCGCGCTCACCTGGAACGCCTGGCTCGAGGTGATCGACGGCGCCAAGATCATCGCCGCGGCCTGGGGCGTGGGCGCCGCGCGCGCCGCTCTCGACATGGCGCTCGTCTATGCCCGCGACCGCAGGCAGTTCGGCCGCCCCATCGGCAGCTTCCAGGCGGTGCAGCACCGCCTGGCCGATGCGGCGATCGCGCTGGAGCAGGCGAGCGCCATGGTGCGCTACGCGGCCTGGCTGCGCTCAGGCGGCGGCGAGTGCGCGCGCGAGGCCGCGATGGCCAAGCTGGTGGCCGGGGGCGCGGTGCGCCGGGTCACGCGCGCGGCCGCGCTCACCCACGGCGGCTACGGATTCATGGAGGAGTTCGACATCCAGCTCTATGTGCGGCGCGCCAAGCAGTACGACCAGCTCATCGAGGGGCCGGCGCTGCAGCGCGAGCTGATCGCCGGCGAAGCATCCGACGACCTGCTGCGCGTGCACTGACGCAGGAGCCGGCATGGATTTCGCCTTCAGCGACCGGCACCGGCAGTTCCGCGGGGAGGTGCGCGAATTCGCACGCACCGAAGTCACCCCGGAGATTTTCGCCGACATGGAGCGCCGGGGAAGCGAACACCACCCCGGCTTTCACGCCCGGCTGGCCGCGCGCGGCTGGGTCGGCATGCAGTGGCCGCGCGAATACGGCGGCCAGGGACTGGACAACCTGCACGTGTCGATTTTCAACGAGGAGCTCGAGTACCGCTTTGCGCCGCTGTCGCGCTGCCGCACCTCGGTGGTGTTCGTCGGCCAGTCGGTGATCGCCTTCGGCAGCGAGGAGCAGAAGCGCCATTTCCTGCCGCGCATCGCGCGCGGCGAACTCACCGGCGCCTGGGCGCTCACCGAGCCGGACGCCGGATCGGACGCCGCGGCGCTGCGCCTGCGCGCCGAGCACAGCGGCGGCGAATGGATCCTGAACGGGGAGAAGATCTTCACCAGCGGCGCGCAGGACGCCGACTACGTCATGGTGGCGGCGCGCACCGACCCCAAGGCGCCGAGCAAGTACGCCGGCATCAGCCTGTTCCTGGTGCCGCGCGCCAGCCCCGGGCTCACGGTGCGCCCGATCCGCACCACCGGCGGCTGGAGCGTGAACCAGGAGATTTTCGAGGACGTGCGGGTGCCGCAGTGGCTGCTGCTCGGGGAGCAGAACAAGGGCTGGCAGAATATCACGCGCTACACGCTCAACTTCGAGCGCGCCGGCATCGCGCGCACCGGCCTGCTGTTGCGCCTGGGCGACGAACTGGCCCGCATCGTCGAAGGCGCCGCGAGCCCGGGCGCGCGCCAGATGCGCCACGAGCTGGCGCAGCTGCGCGCCGAGATCATGGCCGCGCGCTGGCTCGGCTATCGCGTCGCCTGGCTCTACGACCAGGGGCAGGTGCCCACCGCCGAGTCCTCGATGATCAAGGTGCTCACCGCCGAGCTGCTCGAGCGCATCGCCGACCTCGGGACCGACGTGCTCGGCTGGGCCGGCCTCGCGCGCGGCGAGCAGGCGCCGATGGCAGGGCGCATGGAATTCTTCCTGCGCAGCATCTGGTTCCACCTGGTCGGCGGCGGCACCCCCGACATCCAGCGCAACATCATCGCCCAGTGGGGCCTCGGCCTGCCGCGCGAGCCTTAATCGGGGACAGACCACGGTTTTGCGGCGCCTGACCGCCGCCCGCACCGCAGAATCGTGCTAAATCGCGTTCCGTGCCAATTATTCCACGGGCAGCGCACCCATGTCTGATCCATAATGCGCGCCAATCAACCGCCTTGACGGCGTACCGCAGCGCGGCCCGCGCAAGCGGGCCGGTGCACGCGCCGCGCAAAACGCACTGATGAACAGAGCACAGGAATTTCGTCCCATGAAGAACCAGGGGCGCATGCTCGACCGCTACCAGGCCCTGCGCGAGATCGGCCGCGGAGGAATGGGCACCGTTTTCGAGGCCATCGACTGCGCAACCGGAGAAAAGGTCGCCGTCAAGATCCTGCGCAAGGCGCTGCAGGCCAATCCGGTGGCAAGGCAGCGTTTCCGGCGCGAACTCGAGGCGGCGCGCCGGGTCGATCACCCGGCGATCATCAAAATTCGCGAATGGGGCGAGGACCCGGACCAAACCTACATCGTGATGGAGTTCGTGGACGGCCAGCCGCTGTCCAAGCTGCTCTCGCCGATCGCCCAGTATCCGCTGGTCACCACGGTGCGCATTGTCCGCCAGGTGGCGAGCGGCCTGGCGAGCGTGCACCGGGCGGAGCTGGTGCACCGCGACGTGAAGCCCGACAACATCATGGTGCTCAAGGACATGGCGGTGAAGCTGTCCGATTTCGGCGTCGCCAAAGTTCCCGACTCCTCGCTCACGCAGGCCGGGGAAATCTGGGGAACCCTGCAGTACATGTCGCCCGAACAGGTGCAGGGCAGGCTCGACATCGACGGCAAGTCCGACATGTTCTCGCTCGGCGTGGTGCTGTTCGAGATGCTCACCGGCAGGATGCCCTTCGAGGGCGAGGGCATGGGCGCGGCGCTGATACGGCGCATCATCGAGAACCCGGCTCCGCGGGCGAGCTCGCTCAAGCCGGAGATCCCCGCAGCCTTCGACGCCATCGTCGCCCGCGCGCTCGCCAAGAATCCCGCGGCCCGGTTCGGCGACTGCGACGAATTCGCGCAGGCGCTGAAGAACGCGACCCCGCACCTGCGCGAATAATCGGGGACAGACCACGTTTTCGCAGCTGTAGGGCGCAGCTGTAGGGCGCAGCTTCAGCGCGCCATCGCCCCGCTGTGCACCCTCACCCCTCCAGCCCGTCGAACGCCACCAGGCGGCTCGTGGCCGACGCGTGCCGCACCGCTTTCAGCCCCTGGTAGTCCGGATCGCCGAACAGGTTGCGGATCGACTGGCGGTTCGGAAACCGGAACAGCACCAGCCGCCTCGGGTGCCAGTCGCCCTCGATCACCTCGTGCTCGCCGCCCCGGGCGAGGTAGACCCCGCCGTGCTTGGCGAGGAAGGGCTGGACGTCGCGCTTGTAGGTCTCGTACTTCTCGCGGTCGTGAATCTCGATGTCCAGCAGCAGATAGGCCGGCATGGCTTGCTCCCCGGTGATTGCGGTGTGGGAGCGAAGATACCAGAAGCCGGGACGCGACCGGCGTAAGCTGTCATGCGCGCGCGAAAAACGTCGCCGAGGCCGAGCTCGACGCGCACCTGGCGAGCCGCTACGGCATCTACGCGGTCCGGCGGATAATCGGGGACAGACCACGTTTTTCCGCGTGAAGGAAAAACGTGGTCTGTCCCCCCCCGGCTACGAGCGCGCCCTCCACCCAGGCGTCGTCGCCGTCGTAGGGGACGAGCCGGATCCGGAACTCCAGGTGCGCGTCGATTTTGGTGTCAACCGCGTTGCTCCGGCACGCGCTATATCCGGATGGGCATCGCTTGTGCACCGACCTGACGGAGCCGGAACATGGCGGCGAGAACACCGATCGTTCCTCTCGAGCGAATCGAGGCGCAGATCTTCCTTGTCAGGGGATACAAGGTCATGCTCAGCCCGCACCTGGCTGAGCTCTATCAGGTGGAGCCGCGCGTCCTGGTCCAGGCCGTCAAGCGCAATATCGAGCGCTTCCCCGACGACTTCATGTTTCAGCTGAGCGACGAGGAGTTCGCGGACTTGAAATCACAGATTGTGATTTCAAGTTGGGGCGGCATCCGCCGTGCCGCCCCTTATGCGTTCACCGAGCAGGGCGTGGCGATGCTCTCCAGCGTGCTGCGCAGCACTCGGGCGGTTCAAGTCAACGATCATGCGCGCGTTCGTTCGCCTGCGGCAGATGCTTGCCTCGAACGCCGGGCTTGCGCGCAGACTCGCGGCGCTCGAAAAGAGGTACGACGCTCAATTCAAAGTAGTGTTCGACGCCATTCGGGAGCTGACCGCGCCGTCCGAGCCGAAGAAAAAACGGCCCATCGGCTTCATGGCGTGGGAACGGAAATGACCAGCATGATCCGCCGGCCCCTGGATTCCTGTGCGCAGCACCATTCGCGGCCTCCGGCTGCGCGTCCGAGGGGGCGCGCATAAGGCGGCGCCTCCCGGCGCCTACGCCCCCGCCGCTCGCTCCGCAAACCGGCAGTACTCGCAGTCTTCCTTGACCGCCGGCGGCTCAGGGGCGCGCAGCGTCTCGCGGATCGCCGCGAGCGTGCCCTCCACCCAGCCGTCGTCGCCGTCGTAGGGGATCAGCTTGA
>MEQZ01000240.1:0-10762 GCA_001770425.1 Betaproteobacteria bacterium RIFCSPLOWO2_02_FULL_65_20
TGCTCGCGCAAGAGGGCCTGTCACCCGAACCCGGCAACTTGCCGATCTCGTGGGTGCGGCCGTCCGGACGCGTGAGCCAGGCAAGAATCCGGCGACGCGGACGTTTCAAGCTCTACGGATTCACATCAATCAGGAGCTTGAGGAGCTGTCGCTAGTGCTGCCGCAGGCGATCGCTATCCTGGCGCCGGGAGGACGGCTGGCCGTGATCAGCTTTCATTCGCTGGAAGACAGGATGGTCAAGAACTTCATCCGCACCAACGCGCGGCCGGGCGACGCACCCGAGCGCCTGCCGTTGCGCGCCGCCGAATTGCCGCCGGCGCGGCTGCGGTCAGTGGGCAAGCCGCTGCGGCCCGGACCGGGCGAAATCAGCGCCAACCCGCGGGCCCGCAGCGCCGTGCTGCGCGTGGCGGAAATGCTGGTGTGAGGGCGCCATGGTGCGGCTGAACCTGCTGCTGCTCGCGCTGCTCACCGCCTGTGCGCTCGGGCTGGTGACCTCGCAGCACAAGGCGAGAAAGCTGTTCGTTGAACTCGAGCAGGAGCAGGAGCGAGCGCGCAGCCTCGAGATCGAATACGGACAGCTGCAGCTCGAGGCGGGCACCTGGGCCATGCACACGCGGGTGGAGCGCATTGCGACCCGGGCGCTGCACATGCACACGCCGGAGGCGAAGCGCATCCAGGTCGTGCCGCGCCGGGCGCAGGCGCAAGGGGCGGCGCAGTGAACTTTGCGACCAGTCCGGTGCTCGAGCTCACGCTGCCGGTGTGGCGATCGCGGCTGCTCGCGCTGGTGATCTTCTCCGGTTTCGCAGTGCTCGTGGGCAGGGCGGTCTACCTGCAGGGACTGCACAACGACTTCCTGCGGGCGAAGGGCGAGTCGCGGTACGGCCGCGTCATCGAGATCAGCGCGAACCGTGGCCGCATCACCGACCGCCACGGCGAAATGCTCGCGGTGTCGACGCCGGTGAAGTCGATCTGGGCCATTCCGGACGAGGTGAAACTCGAACCGCCGCAGCTGGCCAGGCTTGCGGCACTGCTCGAGATGCCGCCGCAGGAAATCAGGACGCGCATCGAGGAGACGGGCCGCGATTTCGTCTTCATAAAGCGCCAGATTCCGCCCGAGGTCGCCGATCGCGTGGCCGAGCTGCGCATCCCGGGCCTGTTCCAGAACCGCGAATACCGCCGCTACTATCCGGGCGGCGAGGTGATGGCGCATGTGCTCGGCTTCACCGGCGCGGAGGATGTCGGCCAGGAGGGCGTCGAGCTCGCGTTCCAGGACCATCTGAAGGGCAAGCCGGGCAGCCGGCGGGTCATCCGCGACCGGCTGGGGCAGATCGTCGAGGACGTCGAGAGCATCCGCGCGGCCCAGGAAGGAAAGGATCTTTCCCTCGCACTGGATGCCAGGATCCAGAGCCTGGCGTTCTCACAGCTGAAGGCCGCGGTCGATCAGCATCGCGCCAAGGCAGGCGGCATCGTGGTGCTCGACATCAACACGGGCGAGGTGCTTGCGCTGGCGAATCTTCCGACCTACAACCCGAACAATCGCGCGCGGCTGTCCGGTGCGCAGCTCAGGAACCGCGCCGTCACCGACACCTTCGAGCCCGGCTCGACGCTCAAGCCATTCACCATCGCGACAGCCCTCGAGTCCGGCCGCGTGACGCCTCAGACCCTGATTCAGACCGCGCCTGGCAGTCTTACCATCGGGTCGGCCACGATCCGTGACGCGCATGCCGAGGGGATGCTCACGGTCGAGCAGATCATCCAGAAGTCGTCCAACGTGGGCGCGGCCAAGATCGCGCTGTCGCTGCCGGCCGAATCGATGTGGAACATGTTCCAGTCGGTGGGCTTCGGCGCCGTGCCGCGGCTGGGCTTTCCCGGGGAGGCGAACGGACGCGTGCGTCCCTACAAGAGCTGGCGGCCGATCGAGCAGGCCACCATGGCCTACGGGCACGGCATCTCGGTGTCGTTGCTGCAGCTCGCGCATGCCTACAGCGTGTTCGCCCGCGACGGCGAGATGGTTCCGCTGTCCCTCACGCGGGTCGACGCGCCGCGCACGCCGCAAGCCGTCATCTCGGCCGAGACTGCGCGCCGCGTGCGTCACATGCTGGAGCTCGCCGTGCAGTCCGGCGGCACGGCGCCGCGGGCCCAGATCATGGGTTACCGCGTCGCAGGCAAGACCGGCACCGCGCACAAGCAGGAAAACGGAACCTACGCTACGCACAAGTACGTGTCGTCGTTTGTCGGCTTTGCGCCCGTCTCCAGCCCGCGGCTGGTGATCGCGGTGATGCTCGATGAACCGACGAACGGCCAGTACTACGGGGGCGCGGTCGCCGCACCGGTGTTCGCGCGCGTGATGGAAGGCGCGCTGCGCCTGACGGGCGTGCCTCCGGATGCGCCGATGAAACCGATCGAACTGCCCGCCGAAGGGCAGGAAGTGAAGGAAAGCATCTGAGTGGCGGACAACGAGTGGCAACGAGCAGTGCCGGGTCGCTGCTCAACATATGACGGATCGATGAGGACGTGCAGAACAGAGCGATCGACATTCTCAGGCAGCTGCGCGAGCGAGGCATCGACGTGAGCACGCTTTGCGTCGACAGCCGGACCGTGCAGCCGGGCGACGTCTTTCTCGCCTATCCGGGTGCGGCGCAGGACGGCCGCGACCATATCGCCGGCGCCATCGCCGCGGGCGCGGCAGCGGTGCTCTGGGAGCGGGCCGGATTCGAATGGGACGAGGGCTGGCGAGTGCCCGGCCTGCCGGTCGAGGGACTGCGCCCGGTGGCGGGGCATCTTGCAGACGAAGTCTACGGGCGGCCGTCCGAAAGACTCTGGGTCATGGGTGTGACGGGGACCAACGGCAAGACCTCGTGCAGCCAGTGGCTCGCCCAGGCTTGCGGCGCGTGCGGCGCGCGCACGGCGGTGATAGGCACGCTCGGAACCGGTTTCCCGGGTGCGCTCGTGCCAGGTCCGAACACCACGCCGGACGCGGTGGCGGTGCATCGGTCGCTCGGCCGGCTGCTCGATGAAGGGGCGCAGGGCGTGGCGATGGAGGTCTCCTCGATCGGCCTCGATCAGGACCGCGTCAACGGCGTGCGGTTCGGTGTGGCGCTGTACACCAACCTTTCGCGCGACCATCTCGAGTACCACGGCGACATGGAGAGCTACGCACAGGCCAAGCAGCGGCTGTTCCTCTCTCCCGGCCCGAGGCACGCCGTGCTCAACATGGATGACGTGCAGGGGGTGAGCATTGCCCGCATGCTCGCCGGCGGCGGTGCGACCCGGGTCGGTTACAGCTGCTTCGAAGGCGTGGCCGCGCGCTCCGGTCTGGAGCAGTTCGTCGAGGCGCAGGACATCAGCGTATCCGCGCAGGGCATCGCCTTCACCGCGAAGAGTTCCTGGGGCGAGGCGCGCGTCGAGAGCACCTTGTTGGGTCGTTTCAATATCTCGAATCTGCTGGGCGTGCTCGCGACCATGCTGGCCTCGGGGGTCCCCTTCGCGCAGGCCGGCCGCGCGCTCGGCCGGCTGGTTCCCGTGCCCGGGCGCCTGGAGCGCATCGGCGGCGGCGCGCGGCCGCTGGTGGTGATCGATTACGCGCATTCGCCGGACGCGCTGGACAAGGTCGCCCAGGCGCTCAAGGACGTGGCCGCCGCGGGCAATGGGCGACTGGTGGTGGTCTTCGGATGCGGCGGAGACCGCGACCGCGGCAAGCGCCCGGTCATGGGCGCGGTCGCCTCGCGCCACGCGGATCGGCTCATCGTCACCAGCGACAATCCGCGCGGCGAGGACCCGAACGCAATCATTTCCGAGATCGCCGCCGGAATCACGGTTGCCTATGAGGCGATCGCGGACCGGCGCGAGGCGATCGCCGCAGCGGTGGCACCGGCGCGCGCGGGCGACGTGGTGCTGCTCGCGGGCAAGGGCCATGAGACCTGTCAGGAGATCGAGGGCCGGAAGCTGCCGTTTTCCGATCTGCTTGAGGCGCAGACGGCCTTGGGGCGCTGGGAGCCATGATGAGCACCGGCGACGCCGCGCAGGCAATCGGCGGACGCGTCTACGGCGCGCCGACCCGCTTCACCTCGGTGTCCACCGACAGCCGCGCAATCGAGGCAGGCGCCTTGTTCGTCGCGCTGCGCGGCGAGCGCTTCGACGGGCACGAGTTCATCGCGGGCGCGAAGGCGCGGGGCGCGGCCGCGGCGATGGTGAACCAGGCCTGGAGGCTCGAAACGCCCGAGCCGGGGATTCCCTGTATCGCCGTCGAGGACACGCGGCTTGCGCTCGGGCGGCTCGCCGGGTGCTGGCGCGCGAGGTTTTCGATCCCGCTGGTCGCGGTTGCGGGCAGTAACGGCAAGACGACCGTGAAGGAGATGATTGCGGCGATTCTGCGCGCCCACTACGGCGAGGAGGCCACGCTCGCCACGCAGGGCAACTTGAACAACGACATCGGGCTTCCGCTGACGCTGCTGCGGCTTCGCGCCACGCATCGCGCCGCGGTGATCGAGGTCGGCATGAACCATCCGGGTGAGACGGCCTACCTGGCCGGCATTGCGCGCCCGACAGTGGCGCTGGTCAACAACGCCCAGCGCGAGCACCAGGAATTCATGAAAGGCGTGGAGGAGGTCGCGCGCGAGCACGGCGCGGTATTCGCCGCGCTGCCCGCCGATGGCACGGCGGTGATCAATGCCGACGATCCTTACGCGGCGTACTGGCGCAGCCTGGTGCGGCGCGAGCAGATCCGCGATTTCGGAATCGAGCGGCCCGCGGCGGTCAGCGGCCGCTGCACGCTGTCGGATTTCGGCAGCGAGATCGAACTCTCGGCCCCGGAGGGCAGCGTGAAATTCACGCTGCAGGTGGCCGGCCTGCACAGCGCGCTCAACGCAGTGGGCGCGGCTGCCGGGGCGACTGCGGCCGGCGCCGATCTTTCGATGGTCGCCAAGGGGCTGTCGGGCTTCACCGCCGTCGGCGGGCGGCTGCAGGTCAAGCGCGGCCGCAGCGGCGCGGTGATCGTCGATGACACGTACAACGCCAATCCCGATTCGGCGCGCGCGGCGATCGAGGTGCTGAGCAGGTTGCCTGGCCGGCGCATCCTGGTGCTGGGCGACATGGGAGAGGTCGGCGAGCAGGGCGAGACGTTCCACCGCGAGACCGGGCGCTGCGCGGCACAGGCGGGCATCGACGAGTTGCTTGCGATCGGCGATCTGGCCGCCCATGCCTTCGCCGAATTCGGCTCAGGCGGCACCTGGTACGCGCAGATCGAAGGCCTGCTGGACGAGGTCGCCGAAAAGGCGGTCGCGGGGACCACCATACTCGTGAAGGGATCGCGCTTCATGCGCATGGAGCGGGTGGTTGCGGCGCTGGTCGAAGAGGCGCAGAGCTGATGCTGCTGACTCTCACCCAGTGGCTGGCGCATGACGTGCGCGCATTCAACGTCTTCTCGTACATCACCCTGCGCGCGGTGCTCGCCTGCCTTACGGCGCTCGCCCTGTCGCTGCTGGCCGGACCTCTCGTTATCCGCAAGCTCACCGCGTACAAGATCGGGCAGGCAGTGCGCGATGACGGGCCCAAGTCGCATCTCACCAAGGCCGGCACCCCGACGATGGGCGGCGCGCTGGTGCTGCTGTCTATTCTGGTCACCACGCTCCTGTGGGCGGATCTTTCCAACCGATTTGTCTGGATCGTGCTGGTCGTGACTTTCGGTTTTGGCGTGATCGGCTGGATCGACGACTACCGCAAAGTGGTGCGCCGCGATCCGCAGGGCCTTTCGGCCCGAACCAAGTTCTTCTGGCAGTCGGTGCTGGGGCTGATCGCTGCCGTCTACCTCGCTTTTGCGGTGTCGGCGCCCACTAACGTCCAGATCCTGGATCTGTTCTTGGCCTGGGTACGCAGCGGTTTCGAGATGAACCTGCCGCCGAAGGCGGACCTGATCCTGCCGTTTTTCAAGAACATCGCTTATCCGCTTGGCGTGTGGGGTTTCATTACGCTCACTTACTTCGTGATCGTCGGCACTTCGAACGCGGTCAATCTGACCGACGGTCTCGACGGCTTGGCGATCATGCCGGCGGTCATGGTCGCCGGCGGTCTGGGCATATTTGCGTTCGTGACCGGTCGCGTCGATTTCTCGCGCTACCTGTTCCTGCCGTACATACCGGGAGCGAGCGAACTCTTGGTCTTCTGCGCCGCGCTGGCGGGCGCCGGGCTCGGATTTCTCTGGTTCAACGCCTATCCGGCCGAGGTGTTTATGGGTGATGTCGGCGCGCTCGCGATCGGCGCAGCGCTCGGCACGGTGGCCGTGATCGTGCGCCAGGAGATCGTGCTGTTCATCATGGGCGGCGTGTTCGTCGCCGAAACGCTGTCGGTGATGATCCAGGTGCTGTTCTTCAAATGGAGCGGCGGCAAGCGCATTTTCCGCATGGCGCCGCTGCACCACCATTACGAGCTTGGCGGATGGAAGGAGTCTCAGGTGGTGGTCAGGTTCTGGATCATCACCATGATGCTGGTGCTGTTCGGCTTGTCGACGCTGAAGCTGCGCTAAAGGTCGTTTATCGCGTGATGGAACTGAAGGGAAAGAGGGTACTGGTGCTGGGATTGGGTGAAACCGGGCTATCGATGGCGCGCTGGCTTGCGTGCGAGCGCGCGGACGTGCGCGCCGCCGACACGCGCGCGGCACCGCCCGGTCTGGAGCAACTGCGGCGCGTGCTGCCGCAGGTTGCGGTTGCCTGCGGCGAGTTCACTGACGTGATTTTTTCGGGAATCGACCTGGTCGCGATCAGCCCGGGCGTGCCCCTCGCTGATCCAGCGGTGAGGCGCGCCGGCGCGCGCGGCGTGCCGGTCGTCGGAGATATCGAACTCTTCGCGCAGGCTTTGCTGCGCGATCGTAACAGCGGCTCACAGGCGCAGCCCGGAGCAGCGTCCGCGCGCATCCTCGCCGTCACGGGCACCAACGGTAAGAGCACGGTCACCGCGCTTGCCGGTGCGATGTGCGCCGCGGCAGGCCTGGACTGCGAGATCGCCGGCAACATCGGCCCGGCGGCGCTCGACGCGCTGCGGCGCCGGCGCGAGGCGGGACGTGACCCCGAAACCTGGGTGCTGGAGCTATCGAGCTTTCAACTGGAGACCACGGCTACGCTGGATGCGTCTGCCGCGGTCATGCTCAACCTGTCCGAGGATCATCTCGATCGCTACGCGTCGTTGCAGGAATACGCAAACGCCAAGGCCCGCGTGTTTCGCGGCAGCGGCGTGCAGGTTCTGAACCGCGACGATCCGCACAGCCTGTCGATGGCGCTCCCCGGGCGCAGCACCATCACCTTCGGCCTGGACGAGCCGGGCTCACCCGCGGATTTCGGCCTGCTCGTACGCAGCGGGACGCCGTGGCTCGCGCAGGGTGCGACGCCCCTGCTCGCGGTTACGCGTTTGAAGCTCGCGGGGCTGCACAATGCCGGCAATGCGCTGGCCGCGCTGGCTCTGTGCAGCGCAGTCGGCCTGCCGCTCGCGCCGCTGCTTGCAGCGCTAACGGAGTTTCGCGGGCTGCCGCATCGCGTCGAGTTGGTCGGCGCGAAGGGCGGGGTGCGTTTCTACGACGATTCCAAGGGTACCAATGTGGGCTCCACCGTGGCCGCTCTGGCGGGTCTTTCGGAAACGGCCCGTGGGCAGGACGCGAGAGTGGTATTGATCGCAGGAGGAGAGGGCAAGTCGCAGGATTTCTCGCCGCTCAAGCCTGCCGTGAAAGACGCCGCACGGGCGGTGGTGCTGATCGGGCGCGATGCGCGGCTGATCGAGGACGCGCTGCAGGGCACCGCCGTGACGGTGCTGCGCGCAGCTTCGATGGAGGAGGCGGTTGCCTTGGCGATGTCCGCAGCCAGGCCGGGGGACGCGGTGCTGTTGTCCCCGGCCTGCGCCAGTTTCGACATGTTCCGCAACTACGGTCATCGCGGCGAGGTCTTCCGCGAGGCCGTGAAGAGAATTACCGATGCGACAGCTCGGTAGTCACACGGGTCCGGGTCGTGCACCCATGCCCGAATACGATTCGAGCCTGCTATGGACAGCGCTCGGGCTGTTGATGGTGGGCCTGGTGATGGTCTATTCGGCGTCCATCGCGCTCGCGGAGACCAGCAGGTTTACCGGCGGCAGGACGAGCTATTTCCTCGTGCGCCATGCGATATTCCTCGCCACGGGCATTGTCGCGGGGATGTTCGTGTTTCAGATTTCAATGCACTTGTGGCAGAGACTCGCGCCCTGGCTGTTCGCCTCCGGCATCGTGCTGCTCGCGCTGGTGCTCATCCCGGGAATCGGCCACGAGGTGAACGGGGCGCGCCGCTGGCTCTGGCTCGGCATCGCCAATCTGCAGCCTTCGGAGCTGATGAAGCTGTTTGCGGTGCTCTATGCGGCCGATTACACGGTACGCAAGGCCGCGCTCATGCACAGTTTCAAGCGCGGCCTGCTGCCGATGTTCGCCGTGATGCTCGTGGTGGGGTGGCTGCTGCTACGCGAGCCGGACTTCGGGGCATTCGTGGTGATCACCGCGATCGCGATGGCGATCCTGTTCCTCGGGGGAATGAACGGCCGCTGGTTCGCCGCGCTGATGGGGCTGTTCGCCATCGGCTTCGCCGGCCTGATCCTGTCCTCGCCCTACCGCATGCAGCGCATCTTCGGTTTCATGGATCCATGGGCCGACTCGTTCGGCAAGGGCTACCAGCTCTCGCACGCGCTGATCGCGTTCGGGCGCGGCGAGTGGCTCGGCGTGGGGCTCGGTGGGAGCGTGGAAAAGCTTCTCTACCTGCCCGAAGCGCATACCGACTTTCTGCTCGCCGTGATCGGCGAGGAACTCGGGTTTGCCGGCGTGACGGTCGTGATCGCATTGTTCGCATGGCTGGTCATCCGCGCGTTTGCGATCGGCAGGCTGGCGGTGAAGCTGGAGCGCCCCTACTCGGCGCTGGTGGCGCAAGGGATCGCGGTGTGGCTGGGCGTGCAGGCGCTCATCAACATGGGCGTCAACATGGGCGTGCTGCCGACCAAGGGGCTGACGCTGCCGCTGATGAGCTTCGGGGGCAGCGGGCTTCTCGCCAATTGCGTGGCGCTGGCGATCCTGCTGCGCATCGATTGGGAATCCCGCCAGATGATGAAAGGGCAGCCGGCGTGACATGGCCAAGATCATCATGATCATGGCGGGCGGAACGGGGGGGCATGTGTTCCCGGGCCTGGCGGTGGCCGACGAGCTGCGCAGCCGCGGCTGGCGCGTGGTGTGGCTCGGTGCGCCCGGCGGCATGGAGGCCACGCTCGTGCCCGGCCGCGGCTACGAGGTGGCATGGGTCAATTTTGCGGGGCTGCGCGGCAAGGGCTTCGCCGCCTACGCGCTGCTGCCGCTGCGGCTGCTACTGGGCTTCTGGCAGGCGGCGCGGGCGATTTTCGCGCACCGCCCCGATGTGCTGCTCGGCATGGGGGGCTACCAGTCGTTTCCCGGCGGCATGATGGCGGCGCTGTTCGGCAGACCGCTGGTGATTCACGAGCAGAACTCCGTTGCGGGGCTGGCGAACCGCGTTCTCGCAGGCGTCGCGGACCGTATCCTGTGCGCATTCCCCGGCGCCTTGAGGAACGCCATGGTGACCGGCAATCCCGTGCGGCCGGACATCGCGGCGCTCGCCGCACCGGCCGGGCGCTATCGCGCGCGCTCGGGACTGCTGAAGCTGCTGGTCGTGGGCGGGAGCCGGGGCGCAAGAGTTCTGAATGAAGCCGTTCCGCAGGCGCTTGCGCTCATGCCGCCGGAGCGGCGGCCCGAGGTCACACACCAGTCCGGCGCGCAGCACATCGATGCGCTCGCACAGCGCTATCGCGACGCAGGCGTGAACGCGAGCACGGTTGCCTTCATCGATGACATGGCATCTGCCTACGCGGATGCGGACGTGGTTCTGTGCCGTGCGGGCGCGCTGACGGTCTCCGAACTGGCGGCCGCAGGTGTGGCGAGCATTCTGGTCCCCTATCCCCACGCGGTCGACGACCACCAGACGCGTAACGCCCGCCAGCTGGCCGACGCAGGTGCGGCGGTCCTGATGCCACAGCCCGAACTGACGCCCGCGCGGCTCGCCGTGACGCTGCTGGAATTGTCGCGCGGGCAACTGCTCGACATGGCCGAGAAGGCGCGCGCCCAGGCCCTGCCTGATGCGACGCACGCGGTTGCCCGCATCTGCATGGAGGTGGCCGGATGAAACCGAATCGAAAAGTGCAGAGAAAGCAGGTGTCAGCCGAGGTGATCTCGCTGGCGGCGTACCGGGAGGCCCACCGCGGGCGCGAGGCGGAGGCGGCACCGGAACCGGTTGGGGCGGGCGGCGTGAGCCTGATGGACGCGTATTGCCGGTGGCTCGCGCTCGCGGGCGCGCTCTGGACCTTCTGGTGCTGATGGAAGAAAAATGAAGCACAAAGTCAAGCGCATCCATTTCGTCGGCATCGGCGAGCCGGTTTTACGAACCGCCGCCGCCGACTGGGGCCAAGATGAAGCATAAGGTCAAGCGCATCCATTTCGTCGGCATCGGCGGTAGCGGCATGAGCGGCATCGCCGAAGTGCTGGCGAATCTGGGCTACGAGGTGAGCGGCTCCGATCTCGCCGCGAACGCCGCAACCGAGCGCCTGGCTGCGCTCGGCGTGAAGCTGACACTCGGACACAGTGCGGAAAACACCGCCGGAGCGGACGTGGTCGTGGTGTCCACGGCCGTGCGCACGGACAATCCCGAGGTGATCGCGGCGCGCACGCGGCGCATCCCCGTGGTGCCGCGCGCGCTGATGC
>MEQZ01000240.1:10776-22591 GCA_001770425.1 Betaproteobacteria bacterium RIFCSPLOWO2_02_FULL_65_20
GATCGCGGCGCGCACGCGGCGCATCCCCGTGGTGCCGCGCGCGCTGATGCTGGCCGAACTCATGCGGCTCAAGCAGGGCGTGGCCGTGGCGGGCACGCACGGCAAGACCACGACCACGAGCCTGGTGGCGAGCGTGCTGGCCGAGGCGGGCCTGGATCCGACCTTCGTCATCGGCGGCCGGCTTACGAGCACGGCGTCGAATGCGCGCCTGGGCACGGGCGAATTCATCGTCGTCGAAGCCGACGAGTCCGACGCCTCGTTTCTGCATCTGCAGCCGGTGGTCGCGGTCGTGACCAACATCGATGCCGATCACATGGAAACCTATCAGCACGACTTCGCGCGGCTGAAGCAGGCGTTCGTCGATTTCCTGCAGAACCTGCCCTTCTACGGCAGCGCGATCCTGTGCGCCGACGATCAGAACGTGCGCGAAATCATGCCGTTCGTGTCCAAGCCCATCGTCACCTATGGCCTGTGCGAGGACGCGACGATCCGCGCCGTGGATGTCGTGGCCGGCGAACGCATGCGCTTCTCCTGCTTGCGCGAAGGCGCGCCCCCGCTCGCGGTCTCGCTCAACCTGCCCGGCCGGCACAACGTGCAGAACGCGCTTGCCGCGATTGCCGTCGCCGGCGAACTGGGGCTGCCCGACATAGCAGTGCAGAAAGCGCTGGCGGAATTTCACGGCGTCGGGCGCCGCTTCCAGCGCTGCGGCGAGATCGCCGTGGCAGGCGCCGGCGGGGGCACATTCACGCTGGTCGACGACTACGGCCATCACCCGGCGGAGATGCAGGCAACGCTGGAGGCTGCGCGGGGCGCGTTTCCGGGACGGCGCATCGTACTCGCGTTCCAGCCGCACCGATACACGCGCACGCGCGACCTGTTCGAGGATTTCGTGCGCGTGCTGTCCGGCGTGGACGCCCTGCTGCTTGCCGAAGTGTATCCGGCGAACGAGCCGCCGATTGTTGCCGCGGACAGCCGCGCGCTCGCCCGGGCGATCCGCGTGGCGGGCAGGATCGAGCCGATCTTCGTCGAGTACATCGGCGACATGCCGGCGGCGATCATGCAGGCAGCCAGGCCGGGGGACGTCGTGGTGACCATGGGCGCCGGTTCCATCGGCGGCGTGTCGGCGCAGATCGCCGGCGGTGCGCGAGGCAAGACCCAATGATGATGGCCGAAACCATGCAGCGTCCCGCCGGCGCGTTACGCGGCACGCTTCGACTCGGCGAGCCGATGGCACGGCACGTCAGCTGGCGCGCCGGCGGCAGCGCAGCGCGCGCCTACCTGCCGGCCGATATCGACGATCTGGCGGCATTCCTGCGCAGTCTCCCGGAGGGCGAACCGGTCTGCATGGTGGGGCTGGGCAGCAACCTGCTCGTGCGCGACGGCGGTTATCGCGGCACCGTGGTTCTCACCCACAGCACGCACGGGGCGATCCGGATCGACGGCGAGTGCGTCTATGCAGAGGCGGGGGTGGCCAGCCCCAAGGTCGCGCGCTTCGCGGCGAACAAAGGCCTCGAGGGCGCGGAGTTTCTCGCCGGCATTCCCGGCACGGTGGGCGGCGCGCTTGCGATGAACGCGGGTTGCTACGGATCCGAGACCTGGGACGTCGTGGCGCGCACGCTCACCGTCGGCCGCCCCGGCGAGCTGCGCGAGCGCATGCCGGCCGAGTTCGACATCGGTTACCGACACTGCGCCCTCCGAGATGGCAGTTTGGGCGCAGATGTCTGGTTTGTGGCGGCGTGGTTCCGCTTTCGGGCGGGAGACCGCGAGCAGGCACGCGCGCGCATCACCGAGTTGCTGGCGCGGCGCATCGGATCGCAGCCGCTCGAGCTGCCCAACGCGGGGTCGGTGTTCCGCAATCCGCCCGGCGACCACGCCGCGCGGCTGATCGAGGCCTGCGGGCTCAAGGGCTATGCGATAGGCGGGGCGCGCATCTCTGAAAAACACGCCAACTTCATCGTCAACCCGAAGGGGCGCGCCCGCGCCGCGGACATCGAAGCGCTGATCGAGCATGCGCGCCGTGTTGTGGCGACGCGCTTCGGCATCGAGCTGCACCCCGAGGTGCGCATAGTGGGTGAGGCGACATGAGCAGGGAGCAGGGGCCACGCACAGCGGGGATGCGACCGACCGCGAATGCCGCCGGACGCCGACGCCGCGACGGCGTAATCGGGAAAAATGGTTCGGAGGCGGCGGCATGAGGCAATTCGGCAAAGTCGCTGTTCTCATGGGCGGCAAGTCGGCCGAGCGCCAGGTGTCGCTCAACAGCGGCGCGATGGTGCTGGCGGCGCTGAGGAAGAAGGGCGTGGATGCGCACGCTTTCGATCCCGCGGAGACAGGACTGGATGCGCTGGTCACGCAGTCCTTCGAGCGCGCTTTCATCGCCCTGCACGGGCGTTACGGCGAAGATGGGACCGTGCAGGGCGCGCTGGAGCTGCTCGGCGTTCCCTACACCGGATCCGGGGTGCTCGCCAGCGCGCTCGCGATGGACAAATGGCGTACCAAGCTGCTGTGGCACGCCACCGGGGTGCCGACCCCGCGCTGCGAACTGTTATTGCGCGATACCGATTTGTCGTGCGTCGCGGCGCGGCTGGGTTTGCCCGTGATGGTGAAGCCCGCCAACGAAGGCTCATCGATCGGCATGAGCAAGGCGCGTGACGCCGCGCAGCTCGAGGAGGCCTATGCGCTGGCTGTCAATTACGACAGCGTGGTCATCGCCGAGCAATTCGTCGACGGACCCGAGCTCACGGTCGGCATCCTCGGCGGCGATGCGCTGCCGATCATCCGTCTTGAGACACCGCGTGATTTCTACGACTACGAGGCGAAGTACCAGGCCACCGATACGCGCTACCTGATTCCATGCGGCTTGCCCCCCGAGGCCGAAAGTACCATCCAGCGCGAGGCGCTGCGCGCCTTCGAGGTGCTCGGCTGCCGGGGCTGGGGGCGGGTCGACCTGATGCTCGATGCCACCGGCAAGCCGCAGTTCCTCGAAGTCAACACTTCGCCCGGCATGACCGATCACTCTCTGGTGCCGATGGCAGCGCGCCACACCGGCCTTTCGTTCGAGGACCTGTGCGTGCGCATCCTGGAGCTTGCCCATGTGGGATGAGCCGCGCCTGCTCAACACCGCTGCAAACGCGCTGTTCGCGCTTGCGCTCGCCCTCGTCGCCTATGCGGCGGCAGCGATGGTTGCGAATTCGCCGGCGTTTCCGCTGCGTGCGATCCGCATTCAAGGGGACCTCGAGCACGTGAGCCGCGGCCAGATCGTCGATGCGCTGCAGGGACGGGTGAGCGGCACGTTCTTCAGCGTCGATGTCGAGGCGATCCGATCGATGTTTCAGACGCTGCCCTGGGTCCGGCGAGCGGAGGTGAGGCGGCGCTGGCCCGACCGGCTGGAAGTGAGGCTGGAGGAGCACGTGGCGCTGGCGCGCTGGGGAAAGGAAGCCGAAGGACAACTGGTCAATAGCTACGGCGAGCTGTTCGCTGGCCGCATCGAGGCCCAGCGTGGCGCCGGGTTGCCACAGTTCGCAGGGCCCGCCGGGACCCACCAGGAAGTCGCGCGCCGTTACGCGCTGTTCCGGGATTTGCTGGCACCGCTTTCGCTGGAACCGCGCGCGGTGGCGCTTTCGCAGCGGCTGAGCTGGCAGCTCAGACTCTCCAACGGGCTGGCGGTACAGCTCGGCCGCGACAGCGAAAGGGATTCGGTGCGCGAGCGTCTCGCCCGGTTCGTCGAGGTCTACCCGCGCACCCTTGGGCGCCTGTCGCGCCGGTTCGATTACGTCGATCTGCGCTATCCCAACGGCTTCGCGTTGCGGGTGCCGGAGATCCTGCGCACCGAACCCCGGAAGCCGACGCGAGGCAAGGCCTGAACCATGAGCAAGGAAAACAAGAACCTGATCGTCGGCCTTGACATCGGCACCTCGAAGGTCGTCGCCATTGTCGCAGAGCTCGCTCCCGACGGCAGGCTGGAGGTGATCGGCATGGGCAGTCACGAGTCTAAGGGACTGAAGAAGGGCGTGGTGGTCAACATCGAGGCCACCGTCAACGCCATCCAGCGCGCGCTCGAAGAGGCGGAGCTGATGGCCGACTGCAAGATCCAGCGCGTGTACACGGGCATCGCCGGCAGCCACATCCGCAGTTTCAACTCCACCGGCATGGTGCCGATCCGCGACCGGGAGGTGACGCCGATGGACGTGGACCGCGTGATAGAAACCGCGCGCGCGATGCCGATACCGACCGACCAGCAGGTGCTTCACATCCTGACTCAGGAATTCATCATCGACGGACAGGACGGGGTGCGCGAGCCATTGGGCATGAGCGGGGTGCGCCTGGAGGTCAAGGTGCACATCGTCACCGGTGCGGTGTCGGCTGCGCAGAACATCGTCAAGTGCGTGCGGCGCTGCGGCCTGGAGGTGAGCGACCTCATCCTGCAGCCGCTCGCATCGAGCCTCGCGGCGCTCACCGAGGACGAGAAGGAGCTCGGTGTGTGCCTGGTCGACATCGGCGGAGGCACGACCGACGTGGCGATATTTCGCGAAGGGGCGATCCGCCACACCGCGGTGATTCCCATTGCCGGAGACCAGATCACCAACGACATCGCGATGGCGCTCAGAACGCCGACCCAGGAGGCCGAGGAACTCAAGCTGCGGCACGGCTGCTCGCTGCGTCAGCTTGCCGATGCGCAGGAGATGATCGAGGTGCCGGGGGTGGGCGACCGGCCGCCGCGCGAGCTCTCGCGCCAGACGCTTGCCGAAGTGATCGAGCCGCGCGTCGAAGAACTCTACTCGCTGGTGCAGAAGGTGCTGCGCGAGTCCGGCTACGAGGAGTTGCTTTCCTCCGGGATCGTGCTTACCGGCGGATCCTCGGTGATGCACGGGATGATCGAACTCGGCGAGGAGATCTTCCATATGCCTGTGCGGCTCGGGGTGCCGCGCTACACGGGAGGGCTGTCCGATGTCATTCGCAGCCCGCGTTATTCGACGGCGGTGGGCCTGCTGCTCGACGGCAAGGCGAGGACCGAGCGCGGGCTGCATGCGCGCCAGGGCGGATCGTTCAAGCAGGTGCTCTCAAGGATGCGGGAGTGGTTCGGGCGCAATTTCTGACGGTGTGCGCCGTGAGGCGCAATGGTCTTTCGGGGGTCGTTCCAGGGGCGGCAGTTTTTCATTTCGTTTCAGAAGGAGGCAAGCATGTTTGAATTGGTGGATATACAACATAACGGCACTGTAATCAAGGTGATCGGTGTCGGCGGCGCAGGCGGCAACGCTGTCGACCACATGATCAGGAATGGCGTTTCCGGCGTCGAGTTCGTCGCCGCGAACACCGATGGACAGGCGTTGTGCCGCTGCAATGCCAAGGCGCAGATCCAGCTTGGCTCGACCGGGCTGGGTGCGGGGGCCAAGCCGGAGGCGGGGCGCGCGGCTGCACTGGAGGCGCGGGACCAGATCGCCGAGGCGCTCGATGGCGCGCACATGGTCTTCATTACGGGGGGCATGGGCGGGGGCACCGGCACCGGTGCGGCACCGGTGATCGCGGAGGTCGCCAAGGAAATGGGAATACTCACCGTGGCGGTGGTGACCAAGCCGTTTCCGTTCGAGGGTGTCAAGCGCCTGCGGGCCGCCGAAACGGGCATCGAGGAACTCTCGCAGCACGTCGACTCGGTGATCGTGATCCTGAACGAGAAGCTGGAGGAAGTTCTCGGTGAGGACGTGACCATGGAAGAGGCCTTTGCCTCGGCCGACAGCGTGCTCAAGAACGCCGTGGCCGGCATATCGGAGATCATCAACGTTCCCGGGTTGATCAACGTCGACTTTCAGGACGTGCGCACCGTGATGGCCGAGCAGGGCATGGCGATGATGGGTTCGGCGTCCGCCTCCGGTATCGATCGCGCGCGCATTGCCGCCGAGCAGGCCGTCGCGAGCCCGCTGCTCGAGGGCGTAAACCTCTCGGGGGCGCGGGGCGTGCTGGTCAACATCACCGCCAACCGCGCAAGCCTGAAGATGCGCGAGACACGCGAGATAATGAATACCATCCGCGGTTTCGCTGCCGACGACGCCACGGTGATTCTGGGCGCCGTCTACGACGACGCGATGTCCGACGAACTGCGCGTCACCGTGGTGGCGACGGGTCTGGGCCAGCCGGTTGCCGCGCGCAATCCGAAGCCGCTGCAGGTGGTGGCGCAGAAAACCGGGACCGACAACCTGCCCGTGCTCACGGACGTGGATCCGAGCTACGCGGGCGATCTTTCCGGCGTCATCAAGTCCAGAAGGAACCGCGCCTCGACGATCGAGGCGCTGCAGAACAGCGGGATGGACAAACTGGATATCCCCGCGTTTCTGCGCAAGCAGGCTGACTAGAACTGCCGCGAATGTTGATCCTGCCAAAATGGGCGCGAATCGTGTCTTAAGTATGAGATGAATTGTGCTCGCAGGCGCACTGCCTGACCCTGCGTGACCGGCGCCACCCGCGGGCGGCCTGCCTCCGCCGCCCGCCGGCGGCGCCGCTTTCCATCCGGATGCGACGCGCGACGCCTATCGCATCCGCTTTGAGTCGTGACAATCGGGGGCGTGGCGCGTGCGTGTGGTAAAATTCGCACTTGCGCTACTCCGGCCGGCAGGTCCAACCCCAACGAAATGCGAGTACAGCCCACATGCTCAGGCAGCGCACGCTGAAATCAGCGATTCGTGCGACCGGGATCGGACTGCATACAGGCGAGAAGGTCGCAATGACGCTGCGGCCGGCCCAACCGAATACCGGCATCGTCTTCCGGCGCATCGATCTGCCGCAGCCGGTCGACATTCGCGCCGAGGCCTCCAAGGTCACTGACACCCGGCTTTGCAGCACGCTGGAAGACCATGGCGTCAAGGTGGCGACGGTCGAGCATCTGATGTCCGCTCTTGCGGGAATGGGCATAGACAACGCATACATCGACCTGACCGGCGCCGAAGTGCCGATCATGGACGGAAGCGCCTCGCCGTTCGTGTTCCTTATACAGTCGGCCGGCATCGAGGAACAGTCGGTGGCCAAGCGCTTCCTGCGGATTAGGCGGACGGTGGAAGTCGCAGAGGGCGACAAATGGGCCCGGTTGGAGCCCTACCACGGGTTCAGACTGTCCTTCTCTATCGTCTTCGATCACCCGGTGCTGGAAAAGTCCGCACAGGCCACGGCCGTCGATTTCGCCGAGACCTCGTATGCAAAGGAGGTCGCCCGCGCCCGTACCTTCGGGTTCATGCAGGACGTCGAGGCGCTGCGATCCAGCGGACTGGCTCTGGGCGGCAGCATGGACAATGCGATCGTCATGGACGAATACCGGGTGCTGAATGCCGATGGCCTTCGCTACAACGACGAGTTCGTCAAGCACAAGGTGCTCGACGCCATCGGCGACCTCTATCTTGTCGGTCGCCCCATCATCGGCTCATTCAGTGCCCACAAGTCAGGTCACGCCCTGAATAATCGATTGCTGCGCGAATTGCTGGGTCGCGGCGATGCATGGGAACTGGTGAGTTTCGACCGCCAGGAGGATGCGCCTGCGGCTTTCGTTCGGCTGTTCGCCCAGCCTGCCTGAGGCTACGACGAGTGTATCCGAGCGGCGGATAGCGCTGACATAGTTAGCGTTTGCCAACTTTCTGTGCCGCCATGCTAGAAATTGTTGATTTCAATTTAGAATCAGTAAGTTGCGATGCAAGATCGGTAAGGGCCTGACGCGCCGTATCGGTCAGGACGGACGCCTTTTGGCGCCTGTTTGCCGTCCCTTGGCCGGGTTGCACTTCGATTTCCAATGCGGTAACCTGCAAGCCCAGTGCAGCGAAGCGATTCTTCAGAGTCGGACTCAGCAGTTTCAGTTTGGCGGCAATCGCGGAGTTGGCGGCGAAAATAACAATCTTCCCCTGTCTATAGTTCGCCACGGTGGCGGAGTCAGCCAACGGCTCGGGGAGTGCATCGAGAAGGACTTGCCGTAGTTCCAGCAGGCGTTTCGCCTGCGGCAGCAACGAGTTGATGCCGTCTGCGTGCACCAGGTAGGCGTCCAGGTTCTTTGAATGCATGTGTAGTCGAGCCAGAGGAAAGACACAACGTGCATATTATTCTAGTTTCGAACCGGCTGACGAGGGCCCGCACGCTCACGCTAACCACCGCGCATGTGCTGGCGGGCGCCGTGGCGCTCGCCGGGATGGTCATCATGCTGACCATAGCGCTTTTCTACGTTTCGGTGCGCCACGCGGCCCACATCAGGCTTCCCATGGTGGAATCGCTGGTGCTCTCGGCCCAGCAGGATCAGATGCGCAAGACCGAGGGCTTTCTGCGTGAAAACCTGAACGCGATGGCGGTCAAGCTGGGCCAGATGCAGGCCCAGCTCATGCGTCTTGACGCCTTGGGTGAACGCCTGTCCGGGCTCGCGGGCTTCAAGCCGCAGGAGTTCCGGTTCGGCGAAGTGCCGGGCCGGGGGGGCGCCGTTTCGACCTTGTCCCAGGCGCATGATCTGTCCCTGGACGAGTTCAGCCGGCAACTGGATACCCTGTCCAAACAGATGGAGAGCCGCACCGACTACCTGGGCATTTTGGAATCATCGCTGTTCGATGCCCGGGTGAAAAGAAAGCTTATGCCGACGACCACGCCGGTCGAGGGAAGTTGGAACGCCTCGAGCTTCGGCTGGCGCATTGATCCCATCACTGGCCAGCATGCCCTGCACGAAGGTATCGATTTCATCGCCGATGTGGGGACGCCGGTATTCGCGGCAGCCGGCGGCGTGGTGGTGTTCGCCGAATATCACGCTCAGTACGGCAATATGGTCGAGATCGACCATGGGAACGATTTCATCACCCGCTATGCCCACGCGTCCAAGCTGCTGGTCAAGGTCGGAGAGGTCGTGCGCCGCGGCCGCAAGATCGCCGACGTCGGCTCTACCGGCCGCTCCACCGGGCCTCACCTGCATTTCGAGGTGCGCTACAAAGGCGTACCCAAAAACCCGGCGCGCTTCCTGCAGGCGTCGATCAGGTAACTACCGCCGCCGGCCTGCGGCCCGCGGTCCCGCGTCCCGGAGGTCTTCGTGATCCCGGGAAGGCTCCCACGGCATGCTAAAATCGTGCCTTTGCGCTAGGCGCAGCTATCCATTTCACGATGATTCCCCGCATCCTCAGAGCGATCTTCGGCACTCGCAACGACCGGCTCCTGAAGCAATATTCCGTGGCGGTTCGAGCAGTCAACGCGTTCGAGCCCGCCATCTGCGCGCTGAGCGATGTCCAACTCGCGGGCAAGACGGTCGAATTCAAGGACCGGCTTGCGATGGGCGAGACCGTGGATCAACTCCTGCCGGAGGCCTTCGCGGTCGTGCGCGAGGCTGCCAAGCGCGTGCTGCACATGCGCCACTTCGATGTGCAACTGATCGGCGGCATGGTGCTGCATTACGGAAAAATCGCCGAAATGCGGACCGGCGAGGGCAAGACGCTGGTTGCGACGCTGTCGGCCTATCTCAATGCGCTCACCGGCCGCGGCGTCCATATCGTCACGGTGAACGACTATCTGGCCAACCGCGACGCCGAGTGGATGGGCAAGGTGTACCGATTCCTCGGCCTCTCGGTGGGCGTGATCCTGTCGCAGATGCCTCACGACCAGAAGCAATCGAATTACGCCGCCGACATCACCTATGGCACGAACAACGAGTTCGGATTCGACTACCTGCGCGACAACATGGCGATGCAGGCAGCCGAGCGCTATCAGCGGCCCCTGAACTATGCGATCGTCGACGAGGTCGACTCGATCCTGATCGACGAGGCGAGAACGCCGCTCATCATCTCCGGCCAGGCCGAAGACCGAACTGACCTCTACTACCGTGTCAATGAGATTGCGCCGCTGCTCAAACGTCAGGAGAAGGAGGGCGAGCCGGGCGACTTCTACGTCGACGAAAAGGCGCATTCGGTGCTCATATCCGAGGCCGGACACGAGCACGCCGAGGAACTTCTGTCGCGCGTCGGGCTGCTCCCGGAGGGGCGCAGCCTCTACGAGCCCGCCTACGTCAACCTGGTGCATCACCTGAACCAGGCGCTGAGGGCGCACAACCTGTTCTTTCGCGACCGTCATTATGTGGTGCAGGACGGCGAGGTCGTGATCGTGGACGAATTCACCGGCCGCCTCATGGCCGGAAGGCGCTGGTCCGACGGCCTGCACCAGGCGATCGAGGCCAAGGAGAGCGTCTCCATCCAGAACGAGAACCAGACGCTCGCGTCGATCACGTTCCAGAATTATTTCCGCATGTACAAGAAGCTCGCGGGGATGACCGGCACCGCGGACACAGAGGCCTACGAGTTCCAGGAGATTTACGGGCTGGAGACCGTGGTGATCCCGACCAACGTGCCGATGATCCGGGTCGACCGGCTCGACCAGGTCTACAGGACGGTTGCGGAGAAATACAAGGCGATCATCGACGACATCCGCGACTGCCATGAGCGCGGGCAGCCGGTGCTGGTGGGAACGACCTCGATCGAGAATTCGGAGCTGATCGCCGGCGTGCTGGAGCAGCAGGGGCTGCCGCACCAGGTGCTGAACGCAAAGCAGCATGCGCGAGAGGCTGAGATCATCGCACAGGCGGGGCGGCCGAAGATGGTCACCATCGCCACCAACATGGCGGGCCGCGGCACCGACATCGTGCTCGGCGGCAACGTCGAGAAGCAGGTCGACATGATCCGGGCGATCGAGGACCTCGACGACGCCGAACGGGAACGCCGCATTCTCGACATGCGCGAGGGGTGGCAGGCGCTGCACGACGAAGTCGTCGCGGCGGGCGGCCTGCACATCATAGGCACCGAGCGACACGAATCGCGCCGCATCGACAACCAGCTGCGCGGCCGGTCCGGGCGCCAGGGGGATCCGGGCTCGTCGCGCTTCTATCTCTCCCTCGAGGATCCGCTGCTGCGCATTTTCGCTGGTGATCGCGTCAAGGCGATCATGGAGCGGCTGAAAATGCCCGAGGGCGAGTCGATCGAGCACCCGCTGGTGACGCGCTCGATCGAGAGCGCGCAGCGCAAGGTCGAAGCGCACAACTTCGACATCCGCAAGCAGTTGCTCGAATACGACGACGTCGCCAATGACCAGCGCCGGCATATCTACGAGCTGAGGAACGCCATCCTCGACTCGAGCCACATTACCGAACGCGCGCAGGCGCTGCGCGAGGGGGTGGTCACGGACCTGTTCCTCGCGCACATTCCGGAGGAAAGCGTCGAGGAGCAGTGGGATGTCGCCGGGCTCGAAAAGGCGCTTGCTGCCGAGCTTCAGCTCGAAGTCCCGCTCTCGAAATGGCTTGAACTGGAGCCGGAATGCGACGCCAAGGCGCTGCTGGCGCGCGCCGTGGCTGCGGCGAACGAGGCCTACGCAAGGAAGATGGAGACGGCGCCCGCCGAGGCGCTGCATCAGTATGAACGCTTCGTGCTGCTTTCTGCTCTCGACACGAACTGGCGCGAGCACCTCGCCGCACTGGATCACCTGCGCCAGGGCATCCACCTGCGCGGCTACGCCCAGAAGAATCCGAAGCAGGAGTACAAACGCGAGGCGTTCGAACTGTTCGGCGATATGCTGGAAACGGTGAAGCTCGAAGTCACCCGCAACCTGATGACCGTGCAGATCCGCACCCAGGAAGAGGTGGAGCAGGTCGAGCGCGAGCTGGCGCCGGTGGTGGAGAACGTCCAGTACCAGCATCCGTCGTACCAGGAGGAGGCGGCAACCGGCACCGACGACGCAATGCCTGCGCCGGCGGCGAAGGCGCAGCCCTTCGTGCGGCATATGGGCAAGATCGGCCGAAACGATCCGTGTCCCTGCAAGTCCGGGAAGAAATACA
>MEQZ01000241.1:0-11332 GCA_001770425.1 Betaproteobacteria bacterium RIFCSPLOWO2_02_FULL_65_20
TACCCGATCATTTACGTGCGCGGCTATGCGATGACGGCCGGCGAGATCGACGAAACCACGGCCGACCCGTTCTGCGGCTTCAACCTCGGATCGACGGTCTTTCGGGCGACGCCGGACAAGACGCAGCCGGCAAGGAAGTTCATCTTCGAATCTCCGGTGCTGCGGCTGAACACCGACTTCGGCTATACCGACGTGTTCGAGAACGGCCTGGACATCATGGATCCGGGCTGGACCGATCCGATCCGCAGCAAGACCATCGTTATTTATCACTACTACGAGCAGGCCTCGCGCTTGCTCGGCGAGGGCAAGACCCCCGGGATCGAGGACTTCGCCAAGGGCTTGAGCGGGCTCGTGCTGCGCGTGCGCGATCTGGTGTGCGCGCATCCGGAAAACGCGGTGAGCGCCGGGGATTTTCGCTGCTACCTGGTCGCCCACTCGATGGGCGGGCTGGTGTGCAGGGCGTTCCTGCAGAATTCACGGCTCGGCGCGCCCGAGGCGAGGCGTTGCATCGACAAGGTCTTCACCTATGCCACGCCGCACAACGGGATCGACATCGCGGGCATCAACGTCCCCGGCTGGCTCAGCCTGAACGACATGAGCGATTTCAGCCGGCCGCGCATGGCCGATTACCTCGACCTGGGTGCCCTCTACGACGACCCGGCGCGGGGTCGGAACCGCGTCGACTGGCTGCCGGAGCACGCGTTTCCATCGGAGCGATTTTTCTGCATGATCGGCACCAATCGCGCGGATTACGAGGTGGCCGGCGGCGCCTCGCGCACCTTCGCCGGGCACGGCAGCGACGGCCTGGTGCGCATAGCCAACGCGTCGGTATGGGGCATCGACGACGCGGGCCGGGTGTCCTCGCCCTGCGCGACGGCCTATGCCTACCGCTCGCACTCGGGCTTCTTCGGCATCGTCAACAGCGAAGAGTCCTACCAGAACCTGGTGCGCTTCCTGTTCGGGGACGTGCGCGTGGACATCTGGGTCGACATCGCCGATGTGCGCCTGCCCGAGGACGTCGCGCGCGCGGCCGCCGGGGGCGCGCAGGTCGATGCCCTTTACCTGTTCGAGGTGCTCGCCTCGCCGCGCGGCAAGCGCTGGTATCTGACGCGGCGCATTGCCGAGGAGGATTCGGTCGCCTGCCGCAGCCACAGGGATCTGGCCGATCCGGCCAAGCCCGACGCAAGGCGCATCTATCTGTCGAGCGTATTCCTCGCCAACCGCTGGCGCGTCGATCCTGAGCGCGCTTCTCTCGCCTATACGCTCACGCTGGGCGTGCGGGTGCCGGAATTCGAAGTGGACCGCAAGTTCTGGCCCGATCGGCATTACGAAGGCGGATACCTGTTCCGCGACTCGCTGGTGCTGGAGATGACCCCGCCGAAGAGCGCGGATGCGGACTGGCAGGTGAGCTACGACTGGCAGAGCGAGCGGCCCGGCCTCGCCACCACACGGCTCGACACCCAGGGGCTCGCGGCCGCACGCGCGGAACTGTCCATTGCATTCGACAGCGCGACGGCGCCGGGGATACGCGGCAGGCTGCTGTTCGTGGTCACGCCGTGGAACCGGTGACGCAGTCGCGGGCACCGTGGTGGCGGGGCTGGTGGCCGACGTGGTGGCTACGGTTTCGGGCGCCTGGCCGTACAAAGAGGGGTAAGGTCGGCCCGACGCCGATATTGGCCGGCCGAGCTTAACCCTGCCAGCCACCCAAGCGTAGACTGACCGCCCACAGGCGTTGACTGGCAGATCCGCCCCGCCAATCCGAGGAATTCGACACCTTCGTCGCCGCCGACATGCAGAAGTGGGCGTAGGTGATCCGCGACGCGGGGATATCGCTGGATTAGAGCGCGTCGCGCGCGCCGCGCACGCAATCGAATGAAATGCCGTGGTCTGCAAATCAGGTGACGCATTAGCATCGCTCCTGGCGGATCTTGATGGGGAATCGATTTGAGCACAGACTCTTGACTTGCAAGCGGGCGCAGACCTGCGATCAGCCGGACCGGGCCAGGAAGGCGACTTTATCGCTCGCGGGGCGGAGAGGAGGTCATGACGATGCAATGGCCTTGCTGGATCGCGGTTGGATTCGGTGTCGGGCGGCGCGCCCGGCCCTCTGCGGTCCATGCGGACCCTGCGTGGCGGCATGAAGATGCCGAGCCCGTGCAATCGGCCCTCGTGCTCGCGCGAAGCCGATCCGCAAAGGCAATAATCACTTCACTGCTCGCCGTTCTTCTTCCGTTCCTGGGCGGTGTCGGACCGTCTGTTGCGTCCGATGAGATAGGCGCCGAAATTCTCGGATCGTTTCCTGTTCCGGGAAGCAGCCCGACCGGACTTGCATGGGACGGGACCTCGCTGTGGATGGTCGATAATCTGAAGAATCTCTATCAGCTCAATAGCGGCGGAACAGTACTAAAGACGTGCGAAGTCGATTTTTCCATTTCTGATCTTACCTGGGACGGCCTGAACCTATGGGCTCTCAAGGACTCCAGCGGGCCGCTCGTAGCGCTGGATAGGGGCGCTAACTGCGGACAGGTTCTCGGTACATTGCTTGTCGGTTATTGGCCAGGCAGCGGATCGGCGTGGGATGGATCGTATTTCTGGGTCGGTAATTACAACGATGGAGTCATACACAAGCATGACTCAGCCGGCAACGAGATACTGAATTTTGACACGGGTCTTTTTGGGCATCCAACGGGCATGAGTTACGACGGCACTGACCTGCTGATCGGGGATTCGTTCGAGCTCTACAACCGGGTATACAAATATTCGAAGACCGGCATCGAGAAGGCGTTCGTTGACATTGACAAGCTGGGGCTTGCACGCGTCAAGATGTTTGAAAAGAAAGTGCTCGAATGGGATGGCGCCAATCTCTGGTATACGACCGACGGCAGGTTCGAGATCTACAAGATCGGATTCCTTGCTCCCGGTGTTTCCCTGAACGTCTCCCGCTACGGAATCGGCACGATCGCCAGCGCGCCCGCCGGTATCAATTGCGGCCCGACCTGCTCGGCGAGCTTCACTTCCGGTGCGAACGTGACGCTTACGGCCACGCCATCGAGCGGCTACAGCTTCTCCGGCTGGAGCGGTGGCTGCTCGGGAACGGGTACTTGTGCCGTGACCATGGATACGGCGAAGAGCGTGACGGCGACATTCAGCCTGACGACGGTCAATGCGCCGGTACTCTCGTCGCTGTCCATCGGTGGCGGTTCGAGCGTACTTGCCGCGGGTGGGTCGATGACCCTGTCCGCCAGTGCAGGGTACTCCGACGGCACCAGCCGCGCGGTCACTGCATCGTGGTCGGCGAACTCCGCTGCGGTGAGCGTGTCCCTCTCGGGCCAGGTGACAGCGGCTCAGGTGAGCGTCAACACGCCTGCGACGGTCACCGCCAGCTACACCGAAGGCGGTGTTGCGCGAACCGCTTCCCTGAACCTTACGGTGACCTCCTCCACCACGCCGCGCGTGACATCGATTTCAATCCAGGGCAGCAGCGCTGTGCCCGAAGGCGGCACGACGACGCTCCGGGTGATTGCGACCTATTCGGACGCGAGCACCAAGTCCGTCTCGGCCAACTGGTCCTCGTCCAATCCGTCACTGGTCTCGGTTGCTGCGGCGGGAGCACTGACGGTCGGGCAGGTCAGTGTGGACACGACGGTGACGTTGACGGCGAGCTACACGGAGGGCGGCGTCGCGGTTACCAGCGCTTTCCTGCTGACGGTCAAGGATGTCCCGAACGCGCTGAGCTTCCTCATTGTCGTGGGAGCATCGTCGCTTTCCGAAGGCCAAACTTCAACGCTGACCGCGAAGGACAATTACACCGACGGCAGCAGCAAGTCGGTAACGCCGATCTGGTCGAGCAGCAATTCCGCGGTCGCCTCCGTTTCCGCCTCGGGCGTGGTGACAGCCTTCCAAGTCACTGCGGACAGCAGCGTCACAATCACCGCTACCTACAGCGAAGCGGGCGTAAGCAAGACCGCGCTGTTCCCGATCGTGGTGAAAGACATCGCAGCAGTCGTCATCAGTACGACGCCGGCGCTTGCGACCGGCTACAGCCACAGCATTGCACTCAGGAACGACGGCAGCGTCTGGTCCTGGGGCTGGAGTTCGCTCGGCCAGAGCGGCAGCGGTGAAACCAAGACCCGTTCGGCGCCCGTCTGGGTCTCGGGGATAGACAGCATTACCAGCATCAGCGCCGGAGCGGCGCACAACCTGGCGTTGAAGGTGGACGGCACAGTCTGGGCCTGGGGCCTTAACGGCCAGGGCGGGCTGGGCGACGGCAGCACCGACGACCGCCAGACACCGATCCAGGTCGCCGGAGTCACTGGTGCGAAGGCGCTGGCCGCCGGCCTGTATCATTCGCTCGCGCTCAAGTCAGACGGCGCCGTGGTGGCCTGGGGTTCGAATAGCAACGGACAACTGGCAGACGCGAGCGGCGCGACGGTCCGGCTCACGCCTACGCCCGTCGCGGGCCTCACCGCGGTGACCGCGATCGCGGCCGGCTACAATTCCAGCCTGGCGCTCAAGTCCGACGGAACCATCGTTGCGTGGGGGGATATCGACGGCAGCGGCACAAACAACCTGTACGCGCCGGTGCCGATCGGCCAGATCTCGGGCGTGCGGGCGCTGGCCGCGGGCTGGTTCCATTCGCTCGCCTTGAAGACCGACGGTACCGTGTGGGCCTGGGGGAACAACGCACAGGGGCAATTGGGCGACGGCACGACCAGCAACCGGGCAACGCCCGTGCAGGTAGGGGGCATCACCGATGTGAAGGCGATCGCCGTAGGCTTCAACCACAGCGCGGCGATCAAGAATGACGGCAGTGTCTGGACCTGGGGCGGCAACGCGCGTGGGCAACTGGGCAACAGAACGGCAAGCTCACAGCCGACGCCGCAGGCCGTCACCGATCTCACTGATGCCATAGCGGTGGCTGCCGGGAACGACTACACCATTGCGCTGAAGAGCGACGGGTCGGTCTGGGGCGCGGGAGATAACCTGCTCGGTCAACTGGGAGATGGAAGCTTCGTGGGCAGCAGGCGCTTCTCTCCGGTTCAGGATGCCGACCAGGCCAAGCTTTTCGACCTGGCGCCGAACCAGGCGAAGAGCCCGGTTCCGGCCGATCAGGTGCCCATCTTCTACATGAACAGCGAGAAGAGCGGGGACGAGGTGCTGTCGGCGCTGGGTAGCCTGTCCAGCCTGAGTTTGAAGTCCCGTATCCGGCACAACAGCGGCTTTGCCGCAAGCGACACCTATCAGTTGTTCATCGCTGTTCTGGTGCCCAGCGGCAGGCCCGGACTCACGGGAGCCGGAATCGCCAGCGTACCGGTGGGTGCCGATACGCTGTTCTTCAAGAACGCAGCGGCCAACTGGGAGACCTATGGAGGTGGAACCCTGCCCGTCTACATATCGAACGTGGCCGCCTCCGAGGTGGACAGCATCGCCATGGACATTCTCGCGAACACCGACCTGTCGCGGATGAGCGGGGCTCAGTTCTACGTGGGTTACGGCACGACGGCTGAAGAAATGGTGGCCGCAGGGCGCTACCGCGTTGTGTATCAGGTGCCGTGATGCAACCGGCGCGGTCGCCCGGAGTTGACACAAGGCCGATCGGCAGCGACAAGCCGAGGAGCCGCCGGGGCCGGAAATTACTGCCCGCGTCGGGTGGAGTAAAACAAAGCTGCGGATGATTTTCTTATCCGTTCAAGGGGAGAGACTACAGCATGGCATTGAACAACATAGGCGCGGCGGTCCATGAAAAAACGGCGGCAGCGACGCTCTCGGCCATCCAGCACGCGGATCAGGCGGGCGTCATCGTGACTAGCGGCGTCCGGGAATGGAGCAGAATTCCGATGGCCGGGTCTGGAATGTCTGGTACCAGGACCGGTTCAGCCATGCCCCCTCCTTCCCGACGGCGTTGTGCTTCCCGGAGGCCCAGGGTCATCAGTTCATCCGTGTGTAGACACCGGCCTGCAAAGAAAGATACTTCACCGCTGAAGCCCAGGCCGCTGGCTGGCACACCGGAATTCCGTGCTTGAAGCCGCGCCGACCCGCGCGCAATGCATCTTATCCATGTGAATTCCGCTCTGCTGCGCACGCCCCGAAGGTTAGCGATCGGAGCGGGTGGTAAATTTAAAATACCGCAAGCAGAATCACTGAAACCCGAAAGGTGAACGCCTGCGCGACTTCCAAATACTCCCCGAGTAAGTGTTCGCCGAATCGATGCACACACGATCGTCATCAGTCGGACGTTGATCTAGATCATTAAGATTCACTTGACCTATCAATACAGTATGACTTCCCGTCTACCAGCCGGTTAGATGTAGCAACTCCCTATGACTTGCAGGAGTCCCCATGGCCGCCCGTCTTGACTTCTCCACCCTCAATCTCATGGACGCTCTCGATCTCGCCATTCTGATCGAGGCCGAAGCCCGGGAGCGCTACAAGTTTTTCTCCGAGCAGATCGGTCGTCGCTACCCGGTCGATGCCGCGGCCATCTTTGATCTGATGGCGAGGAACGAAGAAAAGCACGGACGTCAGCTCGGCGATCGCAGGCAGAAGCTATTCGGCGACAAGCCGCTGCGCGTCAGCAGTTCCGCCATCTTCGACGTAGAGGCGCCGGAGTTCGGCGCTCCCCGCTGGAACATGTCGCCGCTGAAGGCACTTCAACTGTCGCTGGCTTCGGAGGAAAAGGCCTATTGGTTCTACGACGAGGCCATGAAACACGTGACGGACCCTACGGTGCGCAAGCTGTTCGCAGAGCTCCGCGACGAGGAGACCGAGCACGTGCGCATGGTTAAGGAGGCGATCGAGGCGCTCCCCCCGGGCTCGGACGTGGATCTCGAGGACGTAGACGACTGAGCCGCCTATACACTGTCCCTTCCGCCGGGCCGGATGGCGCAGCCTTGAAGCGCAGATCGATCATCAAGGGCAAGGGAGAATCAATCCGGCCGCGAAGCCCGAACGGCTTGCGGGCGCGCCGCACCCCCGTACTTGTAGCCACCGCACGAAAGCGTGACCAGCAGCAATAGCGGCACCCCGCGTCGGTGGGGTTCGTTATTTCTGGGAGCCTTGCCAGCAGCAGGTTTACCCTGAGCCGTCACCGACGAAAATTGGAAGCGGACCTTCGCGGCGGACATCAAGATGGCGGAAGCGGTCGCTCGTAACGCAAAATCCATATTTTCATTTTGGGCGACGGCAGCGCAGCGGGACCGGTCATTCGCTTTACGACGGCGAGCTCACCCTCCCGGCCATCTTCAGACATTTAATTTTCCCGGAACCGGACGTTCACAAACCGATCCGGGACATGCCAGCATTGCAGTGACCTACTGCGCCACGTAGATTTCACGATAACGCTGCGCCGCGAGCATCTCTTGGTCGTCCGTGCCGTAGCCAACGAAGAATCGTGCTCCGATTAGCTTGGATAGGTCCGCGTCGGTCAGGATCGATACGAAGTAATGCTGCGTTTGGTCCAGGGTGACGTTGCTCGCATATTCCCCCAGGGGCCCGCCCGAGTAATAGGACCAGGCACCGTTTGCACCCAGCACGTATGCACCCGCCGGTACGCCTGCGATGCCGGCGGGAACCATAGCCGCCACGAATACTTTGTACGGTCCGCTCGCCGCAAACGAACCAGCCAGCGCGCCCAGATCGATCGCCCCAAAATAGATGTTGCTCCCGAGAGTGAGGCTGGCGATTCCGCCCAGTTTGCGCGACTCCAGGATGACTTTCGGAATGGCGCTCGCCTGAAGCTGGTTGGGAGCGTCCGGGATCAGGTCGAGAATACCGGTGACGGCTTCGTTGGTGACCGACGTCGGAGACGCCGCGGCGACGAAGGTGCCGTTTCCCAGTTCGCCGTCCGAGTTGCGTCCGAAGGACCAGACGGTGCCATCGCTCCTCATGGCGACGGCGTGATAGCCCCCCGAGGCGATCGCGCTGTAGCCGGTGCCGATCTGAATCGGCGGTGCACCGGAATTACGCACCACGGGCCCCCCAGGACTCGGTATCTGTCCCGCGAGCCAGAGACTGCCATCGGACTTCAGACCGACCCAGTGGTACGTTCCGATCGAAACCGTCGCAAAGCCGCTGCCGATCTGCCTTGGAGTCAGTTGGCCGTCGCCCCAGGCCCAGAGGCTGCCATCGGGCTTGATCGCCATTGTCTGGGATTCGCCCGCAAATATGGCGGCATATCCCGTTCCGACCTGCCTCGGAACGTCCCTGTTTGCAGTCGTGCCGTCACCAAGCTGACCCGAACTATTTAACCCCCAGGTCCAGACGCTACCGTCGGTCTTGAGCGCTACTGAATGGCCATAGGCTGCAGCGATCGCCAAGAAACCAGTCCCGATCTGCTGTGACGTAATACTGTCGCTGTTCAAGGGGGTCGTACCGTCACCCAGTTGGCCGGCCCAGTTGGAGCCCCAGCTCCACAGGCTACCATCGGCCTTGAGCGCGAGCGCATGCGAAAGTCCGGCTGCCACAGCAGTAAAGCCCATACCTATCTTTATCGGCGCACTGGCGAATGGATAGTTCGGCGTCCCGCTGCCATCGAGCGGGGCGACCCATCCCCACCCCCAGAGACTGCCGTCGGACTTGAACCCAAACGTCATATGTCCTCCCAAGATGACGTCCGCAAAGTCGGCTCCGACATATTTGGGTGTAGAGCTTTGGATCGCCGACCCCTCGCCCAGCTGCCCAGCGTCATTGCGTCCCCAGGCCCAAAGCGTGCCGTCACCTTTCATGGCCAGCGAATGAGAACTACCAGCTGCGACCGTGACAAAGTCGGTGCCAATTTGAGTTGGCGTATGAAGAGCGAAGTCCGCTTTCCCGTTGCCGATCTCGCCGTTGAGGTTTACGCCCCATGTCCATAGCGTCCCGTCGCCTTTGAGACCCACGACGTGCGCGTTACCGATGGCGACCGCCACATAGCCGGCACCGACCTGCTTGGGTACGTGGCTGTCGACGCGTGTACCGTCGCCAAGCTGGCCATTGCCGTTGTAGCCCCATGCCCAGAGGCCGCCATCTGCCTTTAGGGCGAACGTCACACCATAACCACCTACGGCAACGGCACTGAATCCGCGCGCAATCATCTTTGGTATCGGCGAATCCGTTGTACTCCCATCGCCGAGCTGGCCGTACTGGTTCGAGCCCCAGGCCCAGAGGCTACCATCGGTCCAGAGCGCGACCGTGTGAACATAACCTGCAGCTACCGCAGAGAAGCCGGTGCCGATCTTTGCCGGTTCTGTTCTCACGCCGTCCGTAGTTCCGTCACCCAGCAACCCATAAGAGGAATTGAATCCCCAGGTCCACAGGCTGCCGTCATCCTTCAATGCGGCGTTATGGTTCGTGCCTGCGGACATCGCAACAAAACCGGTATCGACCTGCCTAGGCGTAAGCTGGTTTCCGCCCCCCCAGGACCACAGACTTCCGTCCGGTTTGAGGGCCAAAGAGGTAACGGTGCTGGCAGCGACGCTGGCGTAGCCCGAGCCGATGCGCGCGGGTGTGCTGGTGGGCGTGGCCGAGCCGTAGCCCAACTGGCCGAACTGATTGGAGCCCCAGGCCCAGAGGCTTCCATCGGCCTTCAATGCAATGCTGTGGGCGCCGCCGGCAGCCATCACGCTGTTGCCGGTGCGCGAAGGCAGCATATAGCCATTGCCGATCAGCGTCGGCACATCCACCTGCTGCGGCCGCCCCTGGCCCAACTGACCGGCAACGTCGCTTCCCCAGCACGTCAGCCTACCGGCAGTATCGAGCGAGCAGCTCACGCCTTGGTATCCTCCCGCAGCTACTCGGGGCGTCACAGCATTTGCGAACAATGGAACAAGAAACACCCACGCAACGCAGATCGAGCGCATCCAGGCCGTTGCCATCAAGCCCCTCCCTCGAACGTTGACCGCGCAAGCAGGTGTGTCCTGACCTGGCGTTGTTTGGAGCGGGTCTGGCGCCCGCTTTGTTCCGTGAAGTCAACGTTTCTGTTCAAAGGCGCGCCGAGCGCGGTGGTGGGAAAAAAATGGCCGCTCCAGCGCGTCCTTTGCAACAGATTGTTAGCCGACCAGCCGGATGGCGCTCGGTAGTGGCCTCTGGGATGAGCACTCGCAGAAGGCTGTTGACTGATTCGGTAAACAGCGCTATTCTCCCGAATATGAAGAACACCAAGCACGCTCAGAAAACCCTCACAGACGTTCGCCCCGATGCGGCGGCGTCGCAACTTGGACCCGTTCTCCGGTCGGAGCGTGAGTCTCGCGGTTGGACGCTGGAACGACTCGCGAGCAAACTGCAAGTGACCAAGGGTTACGTGTCGCGCCTCGAAGGAGGGAAGGCGAGACCGGCAGCCAAGATGATCGAGCGTCTGGCGAAGACCTGGCAGATCGACCCGGCCCCTCTTCTGATTCTCGCCGGCCATGTTCCTGCCGATGTGCGAGAGATTCTTCAAAACCATCCTGTGGAGGCACCAACCATGCTGCGTGACTCGTTCGGAGAAGGGGCTTACGACAACGCGCCGCCAGCCGCGTCGGCCTTCACCGTTCGCGAAAGCCGCGCTTCGTACGCCGCGGGCAAACCGGAGTACAAGTTGGTCGAGGACGACTGCTTCTCCTGGCTGACCCGACGCGAACCGGACTCGATTCACGCAGTCGTCACGGACCCACCTTACGGCCTCAAGGAGTACACACCAGAAGAGACATCGAAGCTTCGCCGGGGAAAAGGCGGCGTGTGGCGGATTCCACCGGCGCTTGGCGGTTGTGTACGCCGGCCTGTTCCACGCTTCACTGTCCTTAGCGAGGAAGAGAGACGCGAGCTCGGCGATTTCTTCTCTCGCTGGGCTAAGAGCGTCTTGCGAGTCCTTGTGCCGGGCGGGCACGTCTTCATTGCAACCAACCCGCTTCTTTCGCACTTGGTCTATGTTGCGATGATGCAGGCCGGCTTCGAAAAGCGGGGCGAGATCATTCGACTGGTTCAAACGCTGCGCGGCGGCGACCGCCCGAAGAATGCACACAAAGAGTTTGAGGATGTGACCGTCATGCCGCGCTCCTGCTGGGAACCATGGGGTCTCTTCAGAAGGCCATGCGAGGGGCGGGTGCAGGATAATCTTCGCAAGTGGAAGACCGGCGGCTTGAGGCGCATTGGAGAAGAGCAGCCCTTCTGTGACGTGATTCGGAGCTCGCCAACGCGCTCCCCTGAACGGGACATTGCCCCGCACCCGTCTCTGAAGCCGCAGGCCTTCATGCGCCAGATTGTGCGGGCGTCGCTGCCGCTCGGAGAGGGCGTTGTTCTCGATCCCTTTATGGGTGGCGGTTCGACGATAGCGGCAGCCGCAGCAGTCGGCTACCAGAGCATCGGCATCGAGAGCGAC
>MEQZ01000241.1:11364-11752 GCA_001770425.1 Betaproteobacteria bacterium RIFCSPLOWO2_02_FULL_65_20
TCCTCGACTGGCCGCGTTTGTGCCCAACGGAGACGGAAACGCGCGGCTTGCTGAAAACGGCAAGACTGCGACTCGCGAGCAGCAAAGTCTCTTTGTCTGAAGGCGCCTCGGGTGCGAAGCGGGTCACGGCTTCGCCAACACAGCCCGATGTGCTCCGACTCCGACATCGGGGAGGCGAAACAGGAAGTTCCGCCGAAGTTTCTCGACGCCCGTCGCCGTTAATGAGGCAGTAGGAGTCCGACGGGACGCCCCCTTCCGCCCAGAGAACGACCAGTCGGACTGCTTGACCTCCGCACACAAGATCTCGACGAAGGTGAGGGGCTGCGTTGTTCCATCCTCTTGCGCACCGACAGCATATCGAAACACCATCAGCCAACAGTCCTCGGGA
>MEQZ01000242.1:0-11619 GCA_001770425.1 Betaproteobacteria bacterium RIFCSPLOWO2_02_FULL_65_20
CATGGCGAATCCATCCCTCACCACTTGTCGGATGGCGTCTTCTGGCCGGCCTGGCTGATGGCCAGCGTCACGTCGCCCGCCATTGTGCTGGTGGTTTTCGGGACGAGCGACATTGTGAACGACGGCGGCGGGCCAGCCGCCACGGTAATTTGCACCGGCTCGTAGAATTTGCTCACGTCGGTCGGCGCTGTGGCACTGAGGGCAGCCTCGGTCGACGCGTAGGCACGATTGTCCAGCAGGAATTGGGTCTGCTTCTGCGCCAGATCCATCAGGTAGCTTTGCGCCGCCGCCCGGTATCCCTTGCGCACGTGCGAGGTGTAGGACGGATACGCGACCGCCGCCAGAAGGGCGACGATCGCCACAGTGATCATCAGCTCGATCAGCGTGAAGCCGCGCATCCGGGGAGCGCGCCCCCGTGCTTGCGAACGGCCGGACCTTGCGGGTTCACGACCTGCGGCCAGACATAGTCCCATGTCACTCTCCTTCTTTGGCTCGTACCATGTTAATCAAAGAACCCCCTTCAACGCCAGCGCAGAGGACGAACGGGCCGTCTGCACCGATGACCGGTCCGGACCGCCATGAAACGGTCCCGGAAATGTGGAAAAAGTCACGCCTGCATCCATCGCCCCCCGGGTCGCGCGCCGGTCCTACTCCATCCTTCAGCCGCTCGCAGCCAGCCCCTTTGGCAGCGGAAACGACACGTCTTCCCGGATGCCTTCGAGCTGGGCCACGCGGATCGCGCCCAGTTCGGCCAGCCTGGCGATGACCGCCTGCACCAGCACCTCGGGTGCGGAAGCGCCCGCGGTCACGCCGATGTGCCGCTTGCCCGCGATCCATTCCGGCCGCAACTGCGTCGCGTTGTCGACCATGTACGCCTCGATGCCGCGGCTGTGCGCGACCTCGCGCAGCCGGTTGGAGTTGGAGCTGTTCGGCGAGCCGACCACGATCACCAGGTCACACCGCCTGGCCATGAACTTCACCGCGTCCTGCCGGTTCTGGGTCGCGTAGCAGATATCGTCCTTCTTGGGGCCGGCGATGGCGGGAAAGCGCGAGCGCAGCGCGTCGACCACGGTCGCCGCATCGTCCACCGACAGCGTGGTCTGGGTCACGTAGGCGAGCCGGTCGGGATTCCGTACCTCCAGGTGGGCGACATCCTGCACCGTCTCCACCAGGTACATGCCCTCCGGGGACTGGCCCATCGTGCCCTGCACCTCGGGATGGCCGCGGTGGCCGATCATGACGATTTCGCGCCCGTCCTCGCGCATTTTCGCCACCTCGACGTGCACCTTCGTGACCAGCGGACAGGTGGCATCGAACACGCGCAGGCCGCGCGCCTCGGCGTCGGCGCGCACCGCTTTCGCCACGCCGTGCGCGCTGAATATGAGCGTCGCGCCCGAGGGCACCTCGGAGAGCTCCTCGACGAAAATCGCGCCCTTGCGGCGCAGGTCCTCGACCACGAACTTGTTGTGCACCACCTCGTGGCGCACGTAGATCGGCGCGCCGTGGATCGCCAGCGCGCGCTCGACGATGCCGATGGCCCGCTCCACCCCCGCGCAGAAGCCGCGCGGATTGGCGAGCAGCACTTCGACGTCGGTTGGGTTCATCGGTGCATTCTATACGTGGCGACGTGTATCGCGCCCAAGCGGTTGCTGAGCTGCGATCTTGTATGAGAACAACCCCATGCCGTTGTTGCTCTTAACCATAACCGTATTCTTGGTACGGATGCTCTTCATCCGTACCAAGAATACGGTTGGCGCGCGCAGCGCGCAAGAGCACCGGCTGCATCGATCCAACCGTGTACGCCGGGTATTGCGCGGACGGCGTCCCGTCCGCGCGGATCGTCGATTGCGCACGGATGAAAAGCCATCCGTGGGCAGTCGACGATCTCGAATAAGACCCCAAGACCGCCCCTGTCGTTAACGAAAACCGCGTTCCCCGTACGGATGCCTTTTATCCGTGCGGGGAACGCGGTTGGCGCGCGCAGCGCGCAAGGGCACCCGCGGCCTGCGACACCATCGATTTCACCGTAGCCAGCGAGGCGATTCGTCACGGCGCCGGCCCCTTGTGCGTGCGAAAGGCGTCCAGGACGAGCAGTGCCGCGCCGACCGTGATCGCGCTGTCGGCGAGATTGAACGCGGGCCAGTGGTAGCCGAAGGCGTGGAAATCGAGGAAATCCACCACGTGCCCGAGCGCGACCCGGTCCCAGAGGTTGCCGAGCGCCCCGCCGAGGATAAGCGCCAGGCCGGCGCAGAACAGCCTGTCGCCCGAGTTTCGCCACAGCAGCGTGACGATGACGGCCGACGCGGCGAGCGCCAGGCCGCTTAAGAATTCGCGCTGCCAGCCCGACGCGTCGGAGAGGAAACTGAACGCCGCGCCGCGGTTGTACACCAGCACCAGGTTGAAGAAACCGGTGATGCCGCGGGCCTCCCCGGGCGCGAGCAGCGCGCCGATCGCCTGCTTGGTGCCCTGGTCGGCCAGCGCGAGCGCGAGCGCAAGCGCGAGCCACGCCGCCAGCCTGCGGGCGCGGGGCGTATTCATCGGCCCGGGCGTGGCTGTGCGTCGCTCACGCGTGTCTCCGCGCCTCGCCCCCGCCGCGCAGATTGTCCTCGCAGCGCGCGCACAGGGTCGGGTGGTCCGGGTTCGCGCCCACGTCGGCGCGGTAATGCCAGCAGCGGTCGCATTTTGCGTGCGGGCTGGGGACGGCGAGCACTTTCGCCTCGGCCTCGGAGGCCACCCTGCGCACCTCGGCCTTCGAAGTGATGAGCGCGAAACGCAGGTCGTCGCCCAGCCCCGCGAGCGCGTCGTGCTTCTCGCCCGCGGCGCGGACCTCGACCTCGGCCTGCAGCGAGGAGCCGATCTTTCCCGCCACGCGCAGCGCCTCCAGTTCCTTCTGCACCTCGCCCCTGGCCTGCCGGATGAGTTCCCAGCGCGCGAGCAGCGCCGCCGCATCGGCGACGGCCGGCAGCTCGTACCAGGTGCGCAGGAACACGCTTTCGCTCCCTGCGCCGGCGATCGCCCAGGCCTCCTCGGCGGTAAACGACAGGATCGGCGCCATCAGCCGCAGCAGGCCCTGGGTGATGTGATGGATCGCATTCTGCGCCGAGCGCCGGGGGCGCGAGTCCGCGCCGCCGGTGTAGAGCCGGTCCTTCAGGATGTCGAGATAGAACGCGCCCAGGTCCTCGGAGCAGAAGGTCTGCAGCCGCGCCGCGACGACGTGGAATTCATATCGATCGTACTCGGCGACGACCGCCTGCTGCAGCTTCGCGGTGAGCGCAAGCGCGTAGCGGTCGATCTCGACCCACTCGGCGACGGGCAGCGCGTGGCCGACCGGATCGAAGTCCGCGGTGTTGGCGAGCAGGAAACGCAGCGTGTTGCGGATGCGCCGGTAGCTCTCGACCACGCGCTTGAGGATCTCGTTGGAGATCGACAGCTCGCCCGAGTAGTCGGTCGAAGCGACCCACAGGCGCAGGATCTCCGCGCCCAGCGTGTCGGCCACCTGCTGCGGCGCGATCACGTTGCCCTTGGACTTGCTCATCTTGTAGCCCTGGCCGTCGACCGCGAAGCCGTGCGTGAGCAAAGCGTCGTAGGGCGCGCGGCCGTTGATCGCGCAGGACACCAGGAGCGAGGAGTGGAACCAGCCGCGGTGCTGGTCCGAGCCCTCGAGGTACAGGTCGGCAGGGAATTTCAGCTCCTCGCGCTTCCTGAGCACGGTGTCGTGCGTGGAGCCGGAGTCGAACCACACGTCCAGCGTGTCGGTGGATTTCTCGTAATCCGCCGCCTCCGCGCCGAGCAGCTCCTCGGCTTTCAGCCGCTGCCAGGCCTCGATGCCTTCGCGCTCGACGCGCCTGGCGACTTCCTCGAGCAACTCGGGCGTGCGCGGGTGTTCCTTGCCCGTCTTTCGATCGAGGAAGAACGGGATCGGCACGCCCCAGTTGCGCTGCCTCGATACGCACCAGTCCGGGCGGTTGGCGATCATGCCGTGCAGCCGCGCCTTGCCCCACTCGGGGTAGAAGCGCGTCGCGTCGACTGCGGCGAGGGCGATGTCGCGCAGCGTGCACTTGCCCTTGCGTCCCGGCACGTCGTCCATGCCGATGAACCACTGCGTGGTCGCGCGATAGATGATCGGTGTCTTGTGGCGCCAGCAGTGCATGTAGCTGTGGTTGTGTCCCTCCGAATGCAGAAGTGACCCAACCTCCTGGATCTTCTCGACGATCTTCGGATTGGCTTTCCAGATATTCATGCCGCCGAAGAACGGGAGCGACTCCTCAAAGCGCCCATCGCCAAGAACGGGCATCAGGATCTTCTCGTACGGCATGCCGTGGGTGCGGCACGACATGAAGTCCTCGATGCCGTAAGCGGGCGCGCTGTGCACGATGCCGGTGCCCGCATCCAGCGTCACATACTCGCCCGAATAGACAGGCGATTTCCGGTTATAGAACGGGTGCTGGAATTTGATGAACGCGAGCTTGTGGCCCTTGCACTCGCCGAGCACGGTGTGTTCGCCCAGCCCGTACCGGGCGAGGCAGGCCTCCAGCAGACCTGTGGCGAGGATCAGCATGCCGCGCTCTGTCTGCACCAGGCTGTAACCGAAGTCCGGATGCACGTTGAGTGCCTGGTTCGCCGGAATCGTCCACGGCGTCGTCGTCCAGATGACGATGTTGCCCGGTCCTTCAGGAATGTTCTCCAGCCCGAACGCCTTCGCGATCCGGTCCGGCTCGGCAAACGGAAATCCCACGTCGACGGCGAAATCGGTCCTGTCCGCGTATTCGACTTCGGCCTCGGCCAGCGCCGAGCCGCAATCGAAGCACCAGTTCACGGGCTTCAGGCCGCGGTAGAGGAACCCCTGCTGCATGATCTTGCCCAGCACGCGGAGCTCGTCCGCCTCGGTCTGGAACGCCATGGTCGTGTAAGGATGGTCCCAGTCGCCGAGCACGCCGAGGCGGATGAAATCCTGCTTCTGCCGCTCGATCTGCTCGGCGGCGTAGGCGCGGCACAGCGCCTGCACCCGCTCCGCCGTGATGTTCTTGCCGTGCTGCTTCTCGATCTGGATTTCGATCGGCATGCCGTGACAGTCCCAGCCCGGGACATACTGCGCATCGAAGCCGGCGAGGTTGCGGCACTTGACGATCATGTCCTTGAGGATCTTGTTCACCGCGTGGCCGATGTGGATGTCGCCGTTCGCGTAAGGCGGGCCGTCGTGCAGCACGAATTTCGGCCGCCCCGTCGAGGCCGCGCGGATTTTCTGGTAAAGCCCGCCGTCCTGCCACGCGTTGACCCAGCCCGCCTCGCGCTTCGCGAGGTCGCCGCGCATCGGGAAGGGCGTGTCGGGCAGGTTGAGCGTCGCCTTGTAGTCGTTCTTCCTGCCGGTGTTCTTTTCAGCCATCTTTATGTTCCGCAAGGAGGAGAACAAGGGGGTCAGACCCCCTTGTATATCCCCCAATATTAGTGTTCCTTCAAGAAATTCCGCGCCGCGTCGCAATCGCGCGCGATCTGCGCCCGCAGGCTCTCGAGGTCCGGGTATTTTTCCTCGTCCCGGATCTTGTGCAGGAAGTCCACTCTCAGGTGCTGGTGATAGAGCTCGCCGTCGAAATCGAACAGGTACACTTCGAGCACCGCCTGCCCGGCGGACTTGATGGTCGGGCGCACGCCGAGGCTCGCCACGCCATCGCGTGCAGGGCACGGCTTCCCATCCGCACCGTGCACGCCGTGCACGCGCACGGCATAGATGCCCATGAGCGGCGGCCGGTTGTGCTGGAGCTGTATGTTGGCCGTCGCGTAGCCAAGTTCGCGGCCGAGCTTGCTTCCGTGCACCACCCGGCCACTGATGCTGTAGGGCCGGCCGAGCAGCGCCTCGGCGCGCCCGAGTTCGCCGGCACTCAGTGCCTCGCGCACCGACGAACTGGAGACGCGGCTGCCCGCATGCTCGATGGTGGGTATGGTCTCGACCTCGAAGCCGAAGCGCTCGCCCAGCGTGCGCAGCAGCGCCACGTCGCCGGCGCGCCGGGTGCCGAAGCGAAAATCATCGCCGATCAGAATCCAGCGCGCCGCGAGCACGCGGCACAGCACCTGCTCGACGAACGCCTCGGCCGTCATCGCGGCGAAGCTGCTCGCGAACCGCTGCACATGCGCGCGCCCGATGCCCTTGGCGCCGAGAAGTTCGAGTTTTTCGCGCAGCGATGTCAGGCGCGTCGGCGCCGATTGGGGTGCGAAGAACTCGCGCGGGTGCGGCTCGAAGGTGAGCACGCACGCGACCAGCGAGCGAGCCGCCGCCGCTCGACACAAGCGATCGAGAATGGCCTGATGGCCTTTGTGTACGCCGTCGAAATTGCCGATGGTCAATGCGACCGGCGGCAATGCTGCAGCGCACGCACCTCGGGTGATCAGCATGGGGAAGACGCGACTTAAGACGCAAAGGGTTGAATTATAGCGGCTTATCCGCGCGCAGCGCGCGCCGAGAAAGATCGCGCCGAGCGCGCAAGACCGCCAAACCAGAGGACGCCGCTCGGACGGCCCGCCTCCGCGGTGACTGACCGCCCGCCGCTGCGGCCCGGCTTCCCCTGGACCGGGCCAGTGAGCAAGTACTGCGTCCTATCCTACTAAGCCCCGAGTTCCGGGTTGAGCGTATAGGTGCCGGTGAGCACCGCGCGATCGAGGATGTGCCCTTGCATCGCCTTGAGCACATCCCGGCAGGCGAAGTCGCCGGAGAGGGTCAGCCGCGGCACATCCAGCGCATAGACGGTGAACACGTAGCGATGCACGATCTCGTCGTTCCACGGCGGACACGGTCCGTCGTAGCCGAAATAGTTTCCGCCCATGTCCTTGTCGCCGGCAAACCACGCGGTGTAATCGTTGATGCCCTGGCGCGCGCCGTGCGCCGCCCCGGGCCCCTTCTTGCCGCGCGCGGTCACCCCGTCGGCGAATTCGCCCTCGCGGATCTCGGTGAGCGAGGACTGCAGTTCGATAAGCGCCCAGTGGAAGAAATCCGCCCGCGGCAGCGACTTCGGGACCACTCGCCCTTCCTGGTTTACGTCGTCGGCTTTGCTCGGCACGTCCGGATCGTGGCAGATGACCGCGAAGGACTGCGTCCCCTTCGGTGGATCGGTCCACTTGAGATGCGGATTGCGGTTCGACGAAAGTTTGACGTGCTGCACCGGATCCGGCACTGCAAAAGCAAGCGCCCCGGGAATGCGGCCGCTGTCCGCGAAGTTGTTGCTGGTCAGTTTCATGGTTTCTCCTTCTCTTTCATCTGCAAATCAATTCAATTTCGCGCAGGCCTGCCGCAGTTCGATGATCTTGCCGTGGACATCCACCGCGTCGGGCGCCTCCGGCCGGCGCCGCAGATAGCCCTGCAGGTCCGACAGCGCCGGGCGGAAGCATTCCAGCTTCTGGTACAGCATCCCCCGGTCGCGCAGTTCCTCGGCCGACTCCGGCACCACCAGCAGCATGCGATGCATGACTGCCAGCGCGTTTTCCAGCTTGCCGTCCTGCATATAGATGTTCTTCAGGTTGCGCAGCACCCGCGCGACGATCTGGCGCGGCGTCGCCGCCTCCAGGTACTGGTCGAGCGTAGCCTTCTCCGCCATCGCCTGCGGCAGCACCTTCGCCAGGCGCTGCCGCAGGTCCGTTTCGGACTGCGCCTCGCCGGCGAGAAACGGATCGAGCACCAACTGCCCTCGCCTCACCGGCAGCTTCACCAGAAAGTGCCCCGGAAAGGACAGTCCCTTCAGGTTCAGCCCGAGGCGCCGTCCCACCTCCAGGTAGACGATCGACAGCGTGATCGGGATGCCGGTGCGCCGCTCGATCACCTCGTTGAGATAGCTGTTTCTGGGATCGTAGTAATCGTCGATGTTGCCGCTGAAACGCATCTCGTAGAACAGGTGACGGTTGAGCGCCAGCACCTTCTGCTCGGCAAACGCGTCGCTCGCCACAGTGCGTTTCACCGCCGCAGCGATATCGTCGAGCCGCTCCAGGTAGGCCGAGACGTCGATGTCCGGATACACGTCCTGCGCCAGCAACAGGCTGGCCTGGGCGAGGTCGAACTGGTCCTGCGAGACGAGTTCGGCGAAGCGCTCCAGATCCACGTTCACGCGACTGCCTCCGATACTAGACCGGCATAGCCGGAAACAAGCAGGTCTGCTCGCTCTTGCCTTTCTAGATCTCCCGCTTTTTGCTCCGTTGCTATGCAACGGGGCAAAATCGGGAGACCGATAAAAAACCAGACTCTACGCCAAGACTGGTTGTACTTGATCCGTAAGAGACCAAGTTGGTCTCACGCCGCCTTCCTGCGAAAATCATTCACCCGAAAACCGAGCAGCCACAGGCAGGCAAAATACACCGCGCCGCCGCCGGCGACGATCGCGCTGAGCGCCAGCGCGCGCGTTGCGCCGGATGCCGCAAGCCACCACTGCTCGGGCCCCATCGCGACCCAGACCCCGCCGCTCATCGCGGCGACCGCGGCCAGCAATTTGAGGAAAAATGCGAGCCAACCCGGCTGCGGCCGGTAAATGCCGTGCTCCCTCAGCTGGCGGTAAAGCAGGCCGGCATTGAGGCAGGCGCCGAGCCCGATGGCAAGCGCGAGACCCGCGTGCCTTAGCGGCATGATCAGCACGGCGTTCATGGCCTGGGTTGCGAGCAGCGTCAGGATGGCGATCTTGACCGGGGTACGGATATTCTGCCGCGCATAAAACCCCGGCGCCAGTACCTTGACCAGTATCAGTCCGAGCAGCCCCACGCTGTAGGCCGCGAGCGCCTGGCGCGTCATCCACACATCGCGCGCGGCGAACTCGCCGTAGTGGAACAGCGTCGTGACCAGCGGCACGCCGAGCACCGCAAGCGCCGCCGCCGCGGGCAGCGCGAGCATCAGCGTCAGCCGCAATCCCCAGTCCAGCAGGCGCGAATACTCGTCGGTTGCCGCCTCGGAATGATATTTGGCGAGGCTCGGCAGCAGGATGGTGCCCAGCGCCACGCCGAGCAGGCCGGTGGGGAATTCCATCAGACGGTCCGCGTAATACAGCCAGGAGACGCTGCCCGACTCGAGAAACGAGGCGAAAATGGTGTTGATGAGCAGGCTGATCTGGCCCACCGATACGCCCACCACTGCCGGCGCCATGAGCATGAGAATGCGCCGCACGCCCGGATCGTTGTAGACCAGGCTGGGCCGGGGCAGCATGCCGATGGCCGCGAGCGCCGGCAATTGAATCGCGAGCTGCAGCACGCCGCCGAGCAATACCGCCCATGCAAGCACCATCGCCGGTGGATTGAAATAGGGCGCCGCGTACAGCGCGCACACGATGAAGCTCAGGTTGAGGACAGTGGGCGTAAACGCCGGGATGACGAAGCGGCTCCAGGTATTGAGGATGCCGCCGGCCAGCGAAACCAGGGAAATGAAAATGATGTATGGGAACGTGACCCGCAGCATCGACACGGTGACATCGAACTTCGCAGGCTCGGCGGCAAAACCGGGCGCGCCTACATAGACGATCAGCGGCGCCACCGCGATGCCCAGCGCGGTCACCGCAACCAGCGCCACGGACAGCATCGTCGCGGTCCGGTCCACGAGCCGCCTGGTTTGCGCCTCGCCCTCGCGCGTCTTGTATTCGGCCAGGACGGGTACGAAGGCCTGGGCAAACGCGCCTTCGGCGAACAGCCTGCGCAGCAGATTCGGGATGCGGAACGCCACGAAGAAGGCGTCGGTGTAGAGGCCGGCCCCGAAAAGGCGCGCGATGACGGCGTCGCGCACGAAGCCGAGAATGCGCGAGATCAGCGTCATGCCGCTGATCGTCGCGAGCGCCCGCAACAGGTTCATGGAACGGGATTATACGGGGACCCCGGAGCCGCCCTGCGCCCGCGGGTTGCTCCGCCCTGTCCAACCCTCTATACTTACGCCCTTTTCCCGATTCCTCCCAAGCAGAAGGGCATATGGCCAATACCAAAGGGGCGCGCAAGGCGGCCCGGCAATCCGAAAAGCGGCGCCTGCACAACACGAGCCTGCGCTCGTCGCTTCGTTCCGCGATCACCCGCGTAAAGAAGGCAGTCCAGGCGGGCGACAAGACCAAGGCAGCGCAGGTTTACCGTGAATCGGTCAGCGTTCTGGACCGCATCACCGACAAGAAGATCATTCACAAGAACAAGGCGTCGCGTCACAAAAGCCGCCTCAACGCGCAGATCAAGGGCCTGGCCTGACAGGTCCGGTCTGCGAAACGGCTGCTGCGGCAGCCGGTCCCGGTCGCCCTGTTCTACGGCTCGGCTGGCGTCGAATCGGCAGAATGTTTAAAAAAACACGCCGAACCAGCATGTTAGGTTGCGTTTGCGATACCGCCATGCTATAAGAGCCCCAAATGCCTGAAGGCGAGGGGGTTATGCAGGCGTCATCCAACACCATCAAGTACGGCTTTCGCATCCGCACACGTCACGGGCTCGTGGTTGAGCACCTGGTGATCCACGGTCGTGACGAGGCTGACGCGGAAAAAAAGCTGCGCCAGATGTATCAGCACTGCCAGGTGATGGAGTGCATGATCCTCGGTTCAGCGCAAAAGTCCCAACGCATGAGCTTCGAGGACGTGGTCTCACTGGTCACGAAATAGCGGCCTGCCCCTCGGAGCCGGAGCAATCGCCGATTGCGGCGCGGACACCGGAGCTTTCCTCGACTTCCCAGAAACCGCTCGATACCAGTTCCTCGAGCAGTTGTTCATAGTCCTTTGCGCCGCGCGATTGTGGCGCGTGGCGGTAGATGTCGCACCCCAGCGACGGGCTCTCGGCCAGACCGACCGATTCGGCGATCCGCGCCTCGCACAGTTCCGCGCCGAAGCGTTCGGCGAGTTGCGCCGCTATCTCGTGCGACATGCGGCGGCGGGTGTCGAAACGGGTGAGCAGATAGCGCCGCTCGATGCGCTTCTTGACCACATGCTCCAGCGCGCGCAGCGTGTTCTCGAGCTGCAGCGCCCCTTTCAGCGCGAGAAAATCGGCCGAGATCGGGATCAGCACCCTGCCGGTTGCAAAAATCGACGACAGCGACAGCACGCCCAGCATCGGGCAGCAGTCGATCAGTACCGGGCGCCGCACACCAGCGAGCGCCGCGTCCAGACCTTGCCTCAGCAGGTTGAGAATATCGGGACCTTTGCCGAACAAGGTGTCGACCTTGAGCAATTCCGGATGTGCGGGCAGCAGCTGCGCGCCGAAGCCGACCGGTAGCATGAGATCGGCTAAGGGCCGCGAATCGCTGTAGAAAGCGAACAGGCTCTCCGCACCGGAGCCCACGGGGTGCAGGATCGAGGACAGGTGCGCCTGCGGGTCCAAATCGACCATCAGCGGCGCGAGCCCCCGGCGCGCAAGCGCCGCGCCCAGATTGAGCACGGTCGTGGTCTTGCCCACGCCGCCCTTCTGATTGAATATTGCGAGGCGCGTAGGCACCCTCCTTGATTCTACTGTGCTAAGATATTGCCACGATTCAGGAAACTCATTATCCCACACGGCGGCCACACGGCAGCCCTGCGGCGACCAAAGAGGCGGCGGATGCCGCCGAAACGTAACCGGCCGTCGCGCTGGCGCAGTGGGTCGCCGTCGTAATTTTTCGGCCTGGACCGACTCATCGCTATGACGACTACGCGCATCATGAATACC
>MEQZ01000242.1:11632-11902 GCA_001770425.1 Betaproteobacteria bacterium RIFCSPLOWO2_02_FULL_65_20
CGATGCGCTCGGGGGCATCGCGGTCAACACACTCGGCCACGCTCATCCGAAAATCGTCAAGGCGATCGCCGATCAGGCGGCGCGGCTCATGCATGTCTCCAACCTGTACCGGATCGCCGAGCAGGAACGGCTCGCCGACAAGCTGGCCGCGATCTCCGGCATGGACAATGCGTTCTTCTGCAACTCCGGCTGCGAGGCCAACGAGGCGGCGATCAAGATCGCACGCCTGTACGGTCATGGCAAAGGCATCGACAGCCCGGCGATCATCGT
>MEQZ01000242.1:11967-12098 GCA_001770425.1 Betaproteobacteria bacterium RIFCSPLOWO2_02_FULL_65_20
AGGCCGGGTTCGAGCCGCTGGTCTCGGGCTTCGTGCGCGTGCCCTTCAACGACCTGGAGAGCATCCGCCAGGTGGCCGAGCACAACCGCAACATCGTCGCCATTCTGGTCGAACCGATCCAGGGCGAAGGC
>MEQZ01000243.1:0-2798 GCA_001770425.1 Betaproteobacteria bacterium RIFCSPLOWO2_02_FULL_65_20
GTTCCGGCCAAGGGCGCACGCTTCAAGAAGCGCCCCAAAGCGACGGATCACTGGCATCGAACGCACACAGACGAGGGCCGTCCTTATGCGTTTAAGGACGCTGAAACATTGCTTGATGATTTTTTCGACGAGGTCGAACGTGTGCTCGCCGAGCACGGCATCCCGTTCGAGGTCGTCGAGGTAACGGAAGGAGATAGCACATGAAGCATTTCAAGATTCAAGGCCATGCGTCCCTGCGCGAAGAAATGAAGGCGGTTGCACGCGGGGAGAGGTTGGCGCCGAAGGACGCCGGGGGCACGACATTCGACTCTGTCGAGGCGCTGTTGCGGTTACTGACACCCCAGAACCGTGCGCTCTTGGCCATTATTCGGGACAAGAAACCGCAGTCAATTGCCGAGCTCGCGGAGCTGACCGGTCGCGCACAACCGAACCTTACACGCACCCTGGGCAAGCTTGCGGCCATTGGTTTCGTGCGGCTGAAGAACGTCGATCGTCGCAAGGTACCGACGACGACCATTCATTCGCTCCGGATCAACATCGATCCGTTCTCGCAAAACGATCGGCTCGAATTGGCGTAATAGCCGCTGCTGGCACGCGTTGATGGGCGACAAGCTGCTATGAAGTTTATAGTCTTGGTGATCTTTCTCATTGTTGCATTTCGTTCTTGGGCGGGACTAGACGAAGGTATCTATGTCTACCAGCGCGGGGACTTTTCCGCTGCGCTACGTGAGTTTCAACCGCTCGCTGAACGAGGCGTTGCCAAGGCTCAGTTCGGTCTATGCCTGATCTATTCGCGTAGCCAAGACTACACCCATGCGGCAGATTGGTGCCGACGAGCAGCTGAACGAGGTGTTTCTGTTGCGCAGTCGTTCTTGGGTGAGATGGGTCCTGACCGCCGGCCACACCGGCGCGCGCGCGACGGCAAGTCAGACGCCCGGCTCGATGTTCTGATTCAATCGGAAGAAGTTTTTCGGGTCATACCTGCGCTTCAGCGCCACCAGGCGATCATAGTTCTCCCGATACGAGGAACGCGCTCGTTCCGGACCCTCGTCGCCGAGAAAATTCACATAGGCGCCCGCGGTTGACATCGGCTCGATCGCCGACCAAAACTCGCGCGTCCACGCCACATTGCGGTCGCTCTCCGCTGGCTCTGTCCAAGTCGCCGCGGCGTTTAGGCAAAAGGCCGCGGCGCCGAGCCTCGCGGCGCCGCCCAATTGATACACCGCCAGAACTGACAGCGGCGATGGCATGCGGCTGGCGCCGCCAACGATCGCCTCGATCGCAGCGTCGCTAAGCACCCGAGGTGGGAACCGAGTGCGCGAATTGCGCCCGCTCGGATCTGTGCGGGGGGTGCCGGGTAACCGGCATCCCTACCGCGATAGATGCATTGGGCGCCGTTCGGGCCGGGTTCAAGCACCGGATTGCGGCGCCCCGGAGCGCCCTTCAGACTTCGCGGCCGGATTGATGCTCCTATCCCTTGGCGTATATACTGAAAAGATCGCGTGAGTCCTCAAGAGACCCCAACATGGCCAACTTGCTCGAAAGAATCACTGTCGATCCGGCGGTCTGCCACGGTAAACCGGTGGTGCGCGGTTTACGTTATCCGGTGGAGACCCTGCTCGAACTGCTGAGCAGCGGCATGTCCATTGAACAAATTCTCGCCGACTACGAGGACCTTCAGCGCGAAGACGTGCTGGCAGTCCTTGCGTATGCCGCACGCCTGAGTCGGGTCAAGCGAACGGACATACTGGCGGCATGAAGTTCCCGGTTGACGCCCAGTTGCCCCGCCGGCTGGCGGGTCAACTGGCGGCGGCTGGTCACGATATCCTGCATACGCTCGATCTCCCCGACGGCAACCGGACACCTGATTCCGCAATCATCGAGCGTGCCGACCGCGAAAATCGCGTAGTGGTGACCAAGGATGCCGATTTCGTCACTTCACACACATTGAGCGGACGCCCCCGGAGCCTGCTGCTGATTGCAACGGGCAACATCAGCAACGATGCACTTGAGGTGATGCTGCGGAGTCACCTTCCTCGGATTGTTCTTGCCCAAGAGAAGAGCCAGTTCGTCGAGCTTGGCCAGGACTACCTGACGAGTCACGGGCAGTCCGACTGACTCCGCCAGCAACTCGACGGTCTTCATTCGCAACACTGGCTTTTTGACTGAAAAGCGTTGCCGTGCATGCCAGTCGGCACTTCGATCGGGGTCAAGAGGAGTCGTCCGCCGTGGCATTTTCGGAATGGGAATCGGCGCCATGATCGCCTACAATCTGAATGTGGGATTTCAGTCATGAGAACTCGGCCTTGAAGCTCGGATTATCGCCGGCAGGGGACAAGATACGCCGACCCGCCGTCGCGGGCACGTTTTACCCGGGCGACCGCGAGACGCTGTCCCGCGAACTCGCAGAGATGCTCGAGCAGACCCGGGAGGATGTGCCGGCGCCCGCATTTCCGAAGCTCGTGATCGTGCCGCATGCCGGTTACATCTATTCCGGACCCGTTGCGGCGAGCGCCTACGACCGACTGCGTCCGGCGCGCGGGATCGTGAAGCGGGTGGTGCTGCTCGGACCGGCGCATCGGGTGCCGGTCCGGGGGCTTGCTTTGCCCGGGGCGGCAGCGTTTGACACGCCGCTGGGGCGTATCCCCGTCGATACGGAGGCCGCGGCGTCGATCCGCGACCTTCCCCAAGTGGTCGAATCGGCGCAGGTGCACGCGCTGGAGCATTCGCTCGAAGTGCAGTTGCCGTTCCTGCAACGCGTGCTCGGAGAATTCACGCTGTTGCCGCTGGTTGTCGGC
>MEQZ01000243.1:2810-5744 GCA_001770425.1 Betaproteobacteria bacterium RIFCSPLOWO2_02_FULL_65_20
CAGGAGGTCGCGCAGGTGCTCGAGCGGCTGTGGGGCGGGGCGGAAACCCTGATCGTGATCAGTTCCGACCTTTCGCACTATCTGCCTTACGACGCTGCGCGAAGGGTGGACGGCATCACGGCCAAGGCCATCCTCGGATTCGACACCGGCATCTCGCACCAGCAGGCGTGCGGTGCAACGCCGGTCGCGGGCGCGCTGATCGCGGCCAAACAGCACGGACTCACGCCGCAACTGCTCGACCTGCGCAACTCGGGCGACACCGGCGGCGACAAGGGACAGGTGGTCGGATATGCCTCGTTTGCGTTTTCGGAAGGCGATGCGCGGTTCGGTCCGGAGCACGGCAGCGCGTTGTTGCGCCTGGCGCGTGCTTCCATAGGCGCGGTGCTGGGGTGCAATCCCGCGCCGGCCATCCCGGATGCGCTGTGGCTCAGGATTGCGCGCGCGACCTTCGTCACGCTGAAAAAGGGCGGCAATCTGCGCGGCTGCATCGGCTCGCTGGAGGCGCACCGGCCGCTCGGCGAGGATGTCGTCGCCAACGCCCGCGCCGCCGCATTCCGGGATCCGCGCTTTTCGCCGCTTACGCGCGAGGAGTTCGACGCCCAGGGGTCGGGGTCGATCGGCATCGAGGTGTCGCTGCTGTCTGCGCCCAGGCGCATCCTGTTCAGGGATCACGCCGACTTGATCCGCCAGCTGCGGCCGGGAACCGACGGCATCATCCTGGAGTGCGAGGGCCGCAGCGCGACCTTCCTGCCGCAGGTCTGGGAAGGGCTCCCCGATCCGGAGCAGTTCCTCGCCCAACTGAAGCAGAAAGCGCAGATCCCGGCGAACCTGCCCATCACGCGCTGCAAGGTGCAGCGCTATGGGGCGCTCAAGTGGAGCGAGGCGGAATTCGGAGGCGGGACATGAATGCCCCGGAAAGTATGACCGCTGATGTGCCGTACATCGGCCGCTGGTGGCACCTGATCGAGGACGGAAGGCTGCAGTGCGACCTGTGTCCGCGCGACTGCCGCCTGCACGAAGGCCAGCGCGGCCTGTGTTTCGTGCGCATGCGCGGGGAGGGCGAGCTGCGCGACCAGATGGTCCTCACGACCTACGGGCGCTCATCCGGCTTCTGTGTCGATCCCATCGAGAAGAAGCCGCTCAACCAGTTCTACCCGGGATCGAGCGTGCTCTCATTCGGCACCGCGGGCTGCAACCTGGCCTGCAAGTTCTGCCAGAACTGGGATATCTCCAAGTCGCGCGAATTCGACCGTCTGACCGACCAGGCGTCTCCCGAGACCATTGCGCGCGCCGCGGCGGAGTTGGGATGCAGGAGCGTCGCCTTCACCTACAACGATCCGGTCATCTTCGCCGAATACGCGATGGACGTCGCCGACGCCTGCCACGAGCGCGACATCCGGACCGTCGCGGTCACCGCGGGCTACATGCACGACCAGGCGCGGCGCGAGTTCTACGCCAAGATCGACGCAGCGAACGTCGACCTCAAGGCGTTCACCGAGGATTTCTACTTCAAGCTCACCGGCGCGCATCTGCAGCCGGTGCTCGACACGCTGATCTATCTGAAGCGCGAAACCGACGTGTGGTTCGAGATCACCACGCTGCTCATACCCGGGCACAACGACGGCGATGCGGAACTGCAGGCCGAGTGCCGGTGGATCATGGCCGAACTCGGGGGCGACGTGCCGCTGCACTTTTCAGCGTTTCATCCCGACTGGAAAATGACCGGCGTGCCGCCCACGCCGCCCGAGACGCTGACACGGGCGCGCGACATTGCGATGCAGGCGGGGCTGCGCTATGTCTACACCGGCAACGTGCACGACATCGAGGGCGGCACGACCTATTGTCCGCATTGCCGCGACGAGGTGATCAGCCGCGACTGGTACCGGATCCTCAGCTATCGCATCGGCGAGGATGGGCGGTGCCTGGGATGCGGGGGTGCCATCGCCGGCCGTTACCAGAAATTCGACCTGAAGAAGGCGTTCGGTCCGCGTCGCATCCCGGTGCGGCTGGCCGAGTTGAATCGCTGAGGCCCTTGAGCGCCACCAGGCGGCAGGTCGCTCGCTGCCGCACCAGCATTTCCATGCTCCAACCCCTTGATTTTCCTATGCTGCGGCATAGACGGCTCGCCCAAGGTCCAGACCGGGCTTGCATTCGGCGGAATACTGTATAAATATACAGGTCAACGCGTTTCGACCCGTTTCCGTTTATGCCATAATCGCCAACGCACTGGACAAGGACAACGACATGGAAGACAACAAGACCAAGGCCCTCGCCGCCGCACTCGCTCAGATCGAAAAGCAGTTCGGCAAGGGCTCCATCATGAGAATGGACTCCCAGGCGGTTCCGGACGTGCAGGTCGTCTCGACCGGATCGCTGGGGCTGGACATCGCGCTGGGCGTAGGCGGGTTGCCGCGCGGCCGCGTGGTGGAGATCTACGGCCCGGAATCATCGGGCAAGACCACGCTCACGCTGCAGGTGATCGCGGAAACCCAGAAGGTCGGCGGCACGGCGGCTTTCATCGATGCCGAGAATGCGATGGACCCGCAGTACGCCGCCAAGCTCGGCGTGAAGACCGACGAGCTGCTGATTTCGCAGCCGGACACCGGCGAGCAGGCGCTGGAGATCGCCGAGATGCTGGTGCGCTCGGGGAGCGTGGACGTGATCGTCATCGACTCGGTGGCCGCGCTTACGCCCAAGGCGGAGATCGAGGGCGACATGGGCGAGCCGCAGATGGGCCTGCAGGCGCGGCTGATGAGCCAGGCGCTGCGCAAACTGACTTCCAGCATCAAGCGCACCAACACGCTGGTTATTTTCATCAATCAGATCCGGATGAAAATCGGGGTGATGTTCGGCAATCCGGAGACCACCACCGGCGGCAATGCGCTCAAGTTCTACGCCTCGGTGCGCCTCGACATCCGCCGCATCGGCTCGATC
>MEQZ01000244.1:0-10734 GCA_001770425.1 Betaproteobacteria bacterium RIFCSPLOWO2_02_FULL_65_20
GGCGTCATGGCGCCGCTATCATCCCGGTCGAACTGCATGAACACCAGGTTCCAGATCTCGATGTAGCGGTCAGCGTCGGCCTCGGGCGAGCCGGGCGGGCCGCCGGCGACGCCGGGACCGTGGTCGTAGAAGATCTCGCTGCACGGGCCGCAGGGGCCGGTGTCGGCCATCTGCCAGAAATTGTCGCTCTGGTATTTCTGCCCGCCGGGCTTGTCGCCGATGCGCACGCAGCGCTCGGCCGGCACGCCGATCTCCTTGGTCCAGATGTCGTAGGCCTCGTCGTCCTCGTGATAAACGGTGGTCCAGAGTCGCTCGGCTGGCAGCTTGTAGGTCTTGGTCAGCAGTTCCCAGGCGAAGTGAATCGCATCGCGCTTGAAATAATCGCCGAAGCTGAAATTGCCCAGCATCTCGAAGAACGTGTGGTGGCGCGCGGTGTAGCCGACGTTCTCCAGATCGTTGTGCTTGCCGCCGGCGCGCACGCACCGCTGCGAGGTCGTGGCGCGCGAGTAAGGCCGCGCCTCCTTGCCGAGGAACACATCCTTGAACTGCACCATCCCCGAGTTGGTGAACAGCAGCGTCGGGTCGTTGCCGGGCACGAGCGGACTCGAGGCGACGATGCTGTGGCCACGTTCGGCGTAGAACTGCAGGAACTTGCTGCGGATTTCCGCGGATTTCATGGGGACAAAAAAGGCGACTAAAGTCGCCGCAACTGGTTGAACTGCTGAGATTTTCCTCTGAATCGACGCGGGATGCAATGGGCGACAAGTCCGTGGCGCGGGGTGCGAATCCGTTGGCACCGGATGATCCGGAGATCTTCCGCGCCCCGGATCGAGGAGAAATGAGCAAGAATCAGGAACCCAAACGTCTTGACTTTGGACTGGTACAAGAATGGGGAAGGTTACATATGTTTAAGCTTGCGCTGGCGGCATATCAAAATGGCGATTTCACGGCAGCCAGAAGCCAACTGGAAATCCTCCTTGAACATGAACCGGCTCACGCGGAGGCGCTCCATCTCCTGGCGGTGCTATTGGCGCAGGATAAGCGGTTTGATGAAGCAGAACCGCATTTTCTGGCCGCGATGCGACACGCGCCGAATCGGCTCGATTTTTGCTGCAACTACGCGTTGTCGCTGCATGAGCGCGGGCGCAGCCAGGAAGCGGTCGATCATTTCCTGCTTGTCCTGTCACATCAATCCAGACTGGTTCTCGCGCTCAATGGCTTGGGCAATGCCCTTTGTGCATTGGGAGAATATGAGCGTGCCGAGGATGCTTTCCGCAAGGCACTGAAAGTCGAACCCGCCAACCCGCTGCTATACAACAATCTGGGCAACGCCCTGAAAGAACGCGGGCAGATCAAGCAAGCCATCGCGAGCTATCGGCGGGCTGTCTCGATCAAACCCGACTATCCGGAAGCCTGTGTCAACCTCGGCATCGCGCTCAAGGAAACCGGTAGCCTGGAGCAGGCCCGCGCGTCACTTGAGCAGGCACTCAGCCTCAAGCCTGGCTTCAGGCAAGCGGGCGAAAACCTGTGGCAAATCGCCTCCTTCTGGCGCGAAGCCGTTGCAGGACGGCATCTCGTCCTGCGCCCCTACAGTGAGAACCACGCCGCTTTCCTGGGCCACTGCTTGGGCAACAAAGCGTTCATGATGAACTACCAACGTTTTCTCTCCCGAGGGAAAAGCCTGCCATTGATCGCCGCACACTTGAGGAAAGCGGAAAAAACCTTGCCTTGGCGGAGCGGCTCGGTGGATTGGGTCATCTTCCGCCACGATGAAGCGGAACGCCCGGTCGGCCTTGCCAACTTGGTCGATCTCAATCTTCTACACCGCCGCGCCGAGTTCATCATTGGCATTCCGGCGCAAGCGGAACGACACGCGGGAGTCGGGCTGGAAGCAAGCCTTCTGGTAATGGATTTTGCGTTCAACCGTGCGCGGCTCAACAAGCTCACCTCACTCGTGTATGAGGACAACGAGCGTTCGCAGAAAAGCACGCTGGCATTGGGTTTCAACCAGGAAGGCTACCGGCCGCAGCATCTGTTCGACGAGGAGAGGCAACGGCATTTCGGCGTATATGAAAACGGCCTCACCGTTGCCGATTTTCGGGCCAATACGCGGCTGTCGAGTCTGTCGCGGCGGCTTTTGGGTCGGGATGTGACTGAATTAGAAGGATAATTACAGGGCAATTGAATGTTGAAATCTTGGCGGCGTATATTCGCTCATATGTTGAATGCTTGAATGGAGCGGATCTTTCACTGTAACGGGTGGAAAATGAAAAACAACACTCAAGTTGGCAAGGGGCAATTCAAGCCCACGATACTTGCACAAAGCCTGGCACTGGCACTTGGAACAGCCCTGCTTGGCAGCGCGCTGCCTGCGCTGGCGGCGGCGCCGCTGGCCGCGTCTTATGACCCTACTGATGACTCAATAAATACCGTCGTCGGAACTGACCTGACGCTGTATTTTGACCAGCAGGTCAGTGCAGTTGGAGGCAAGTACCTCGTCATCAGGAAATCAGCGGACAACTCGGTGGTGGAGGCCATCGCCGCCAACGATACCAGCAAGGTCATACTTTCCGGCTCCAAGGCGATCATCAACCCTTCCGCTGCTCTGGCATACAGCACCGGCTACTACGTCCAGATCGACGCCGGTGCGTTCATCAACTCAGGCGGCGAAGCCTATGCGGGCATCGCCAATACCACTTCCTGGAATTTCACTACCCGCAGTGCGGCGACCGTTGCCGTGACTGCCTATACCCCTGCCAACGGCTCGACCGGCGTCGTGCAAACAGCCGATCTATCCGTGTCCTTTAAGGAGTGCGTGACCCCTGTGGCGGGCAAGAATATCGTCATCAAGAAGATTTCCGGCAATTCGGTGGTGGAAACCATCGCCGCCGACGACAGCGCCAGGGTCACACTTTCCTGCTCGAAGAGTATTGGTGGAACCGGGAAAGCAATCATTAATCCAGCCAATGATCTGCTTTTCAATACCGGTTACTTTGTCCAAATCGATGCCGGCGCATTCATCGGCACGAGCGCCGGGGCAATCTACCCCGGCATTCTCGACAATTCAACCTGGGCTTTTGCCACTGTCGCGGATACCATCGCGCCCACCGTGCCGGCCGGACTCAGCGCAACGACGGTAGGCGCGACCCAAGCGAACCTCCGATGGACTGCATCGACGGACAATGCGGGCGTCACGGCCTACAAGGTCTATCGTAATGGCTTCCTGGTTGCGACCCGGGGCGATGTAACGGACTACAGCGACACCGGTCTGACCGGCTCGACCGCCTACAGCTACACGGTGGCAGCATGCGATGCCGCGGGCAATTGCTCGCCCCAGTCCACGCCGGCATCGGCAACGACAGCGGCGGCGGTTCCTTCGGCAGACACACAGGCGCCGACGGTGCCGACAGATTTAGCCGCTGCGGCGACCAGTACCAGCGCCATTTATCTATCCTGGACTGCCTCGACCGACAACGTGGGTGTGACGGCCTACAAGGTCTATCGCGGCGAAACCCCGCTTGCGGCCTTGGGTAAGGTGACGAGCCATACCGATACCAGACTGACCGCCTCGACCGCCTACGGCTACTCGGTGGCGGCATGCGACAGGGCGGGCAATTGCTCGGCCCAGAGTCCGGTCGTTTCGGCGACGACGAATGCACCACCGAAGCCGATCGCTTCAACGACCGAAATGTTGGCAGTCACGAACCCCAATGCATCCGTCGGTTCAGATGGTTCACTGATCATCGAAGCCCCGTCTGACCAGCCACCGCCGAAGGTTCTGTTCAAGACCGATGCCGTGGTCAATGTTGAGGTCAGGTTGCCGCTCGCCAGGCCAGTGATTTTTTCGTCGAATGGGGTCGAACAGCAGATTACTGACGTTTCCGGCCAATCGAAATTCCTGACCGTCAACAAGGGGGGGATCACGCAGATTGAACTGGTCACCGGGCAAATGCAGGTCGACGCGGACAGGAGCGGCACCACCGTATCGGTCACATCATCCGGTTCCCAATCTACCGGCGCGCTGGTCACGAGCGCGGACAGTACCACGGTTGCCGTCGTCAAGGACGAGACACGCGCCACGGTTTTCGTCGACAGCGGGAAGGTTGGCTATGCCGCGGGCAACAAACCGTCGGTCACCGTTTACCAGGGAGAGAACAGCACCGTCGATCCCGGCGGCAATCTGACCCAGTTGGCGCTGGGTTCCCAGAACGGCGAGAAACAGGTGCCGGGCGATCCTCTTCCCGTGGAGATTCCCAAGGACAGCGACACCAAAGTTGCCAATCTCGAGGGCGTGCTGGCGCGCTTTGACAACACGGTTTCGCTGCTGGATCTTGTGGGCGACCTGATCAAGGGTGCGCTGGGGGACACCAGCGGGCAACTGAGCTACGACAAGACGACCGGCGTGATTACCTATACGTTGGGGAACACAACCATCCGGCTGACCGCCCTGGGCGATGTGCTGGTCCAACCCGACCAATTCGCCGCGGGGAATGTCTCGGCGACTGCGGGCGGGGCTTTCAGCCTCGCAAGCCGCGGGATCCAGATGAGTCTATCCGGCGCCCTGGGGTATTTTAGCGACCTGCAGTCGGTGGTGAAAGCCACGGACAGCAATGGACAGCTGAGCCTCAAACCCACCGGCGCGATCGAAATCCGCATGGGCGGCAGTCACTATGTCGTCATGCCGGGCGTGAGCGCCAGTCTGCCCAGCAACCCGAACCCCCTGCCCGGATTCGAGACCAATGCCAGCGGTTATGCCGTCTTCCGCGACCACCTGGGCGCGCTGCAGACGCTGTACCCGACCTTCCTGGAGGCTGACAGCCTCGTTCTCGCCTCTTCCACCGTTGCTCCAGGCTTGCTGCTGACCAACAACGGCAACGGAACGGTGACGGCAGACCTGGCGGGACAGCTTATGACGCTTTATCCGGACTACACGATCATCGATCATCCGGTCGGGCATGAGTCCGATCCGTATTGGGTGGATAATGGAACGATCTATTTCCGCAATAGCGACCAGTCGGCTCAGGGCTTCCGGTTGCAGTGACGATAGGCAAATTCATATCCCTATGATTTCCACCACATATAGAACCTGCGTCAATCAACTCGCACCGCTCCTGTTCGCGTTAGGCAGCCTGGTCTGCACGGCAATGGATCAGGCATATGCCAACGACGCCGAAGTGATCTATGTGTTCGGCAAAGCTGAAGTGCAAGAAAAGACTGACTGGAAGCCGGTTCAAGCCGGTCAAAAGCTGAACGCAGGAGCTTTCGTCCGAACGGCCGAATACGGGCAGCTTGCCTTGTTGCTGCGTGACAATACCCAGGTCAGGGTCAACCAGACCAGCGTGCTGCAGATCAAGGAAGTCTCGCCCGGGGAGACCAGTACTCTGGCACTGGTACAAGGGCGCATCTGGGCGCAAACCAAGCGATTCTTGCGGGGAGTCACCGCGCTAACGGCCAGAGCAAGACCAGCCGTGACCGTCGCGACATCGACCGCAACGATCGGGATACGCGGCACGGATTGGGACGTGAGCGTAGGGACGAATGGAACGACCACGGTCACTGTCCTCTCGGGAGAGGCCGACTTTTCCAACGAGTTCGGATCGCTCAAGGTGCTCCCGAACGAGCAGGCCCGGGCGGAACCAGGCAAGGCGCCCACCAAGATTCTGCTCACCAACGCAAAGGAACGCGTGCAATGGGTCACCACCTATCGTCCCCAGCCGCGCCGCTGGATCACTCGGCAGAACGACGAATTTGAACGCCACCTCCAGGCCATCGAAGAGGGAAACTATCCGGCTGCAATCGCCTTTCTCGAGAAATCGGCAAGCGTTTCGCAAGCTGCCGCCGTTGTTCTGGCAGACGTCTACATTTCGTTGGGGCGCATGGCCGACGCGATCTCACTGCTCAAAGGGCGGGACGATCCCTACGCGCTGGCGTTGCTGACGCGCGCTTATATCATCGACGACAACCCGGGACTGGCAAGGCAAACCCTCGTCAAAGCCCTTGGAATTCATCCAAACCATGCCGAACTGCTGATAGCGCAGGGTGAGTTGGCACGTTTTGAAGGGGAGGCGGAACTGGCCAGCCGATCATACCGGGATGCGATCGCAGCCAACGAGAAGAATCCGGAGGCGTGGTTCGGGCTCGGACGGGTAGACGCCGAACGAGAAGCGGTCAAGCCCGCCCGCATTGAGCTGCAGCATGCGATGGCGCTCAACCCCAAGGGACCCGGCTATGCAGGCGAGCTGGGGACACTGGAAACATTCGCGAACGCCTTCAACGCCGCCGAGCAGGCATTCGCTGCTGCGCTGGAGCAACAATCCTCGGACTACAACGCACTCACCGGTCTGGGCATCCTGAAGCTCAAGACGGGCCAGCCGGAGGAGGCGCTGCAAGCCTTCCTCAAAGCGGGCGTGCTGGAACCCCGATACGCACGATCGGCGCTGTGGACCGGCGTTGCCTACTACCAGCTGGGCGGGCATGCGCGGGCCGTGGAGATGTTCAAACGCGCGGCGGAACTGGATCCGAAGGATCCCGTGCCGCACATGATGATGAGCATGGCGGCCGCCGACCGGCTCGATCTGGGCGAAGCGGTCAGTTCTGCGCGGCGCGCAGCGGCGCTGATGCCCTATCTGAAATCCATGAACCAGTTGCTCAACAACCAGAAGGGCAACGCCAACCTGGGCGCCTCGCTGGCGCAATTCGGCATGGAGGACTGGGCGCAGGCTTACGCATTTAACGCCTATACGCCCTACTGGGCAGGCAGCCACCTGTTTCTGGCCGACCGCTATGGCGGCACCTTCAACAAGAACTCGGAACTGTTCCAGGGCTTTCTCTCGGATCCGACGGTATTCGGCGCGTCGAACCGGTTCAATACGCTGGTTGCAAGCCCGGGCCACTACGTCACCCTGGGCGCCCGGCTGGTCGAACAGGACGTGCATGACCGGGGCGCGACCCTGAGCGCCAACGGCTACAGCGTGACGGCGATGCCGTTCAGCTACTTCGTTTCGGCGGACTTGGCGCGCATCAAGCCGGACTTCAACGACTTGCGCGTCGATGGCGACAACTACACCGTCGGTTTGGGCCTCAAGCCCAGCCATGAACTCGGGCTGTTCCTGTTTACCAACAACAGCCTCATTGACGGCAAGACCACTGCCGCCGACAAGGGACTCTCCGATACCACGCTTGGCCTCGATAACCGCCGAGCGGATTTCGGCATCAACTACAAGTTTTCGCCGACCTCTCACCTCTGGATGAAATTTGGTTCGGGTACGGAGAAATCGCGCTTCGGCGGCAACTTCAATTCTCCCGGCGTTGCAGATGCGCTGAACGAAATATTCGGAGGCGGTTTTTCGCCCAAGGGCCGCATCGACCAATACCTCACGCTGGTCGATCAGCGTGATGTCCAGTTGCGCCACACGTTCGATGCCACCACCGCCTGGCAGATATCGTGGGGGCTTGAATCCGCCCAGCAGCAGAAACAGATCGATGCCCGCCTCGAATTTGTTCCCATCATGCCGGGACTCAATGGCCGCGACGATCGAAAATCGAGCGAAGTCTATGTTTCGAACCGCTTCAGGCCGAGTGACGCACTGCTGCTTCAGGCCGACGTCTCACATGTTCGGCTCAGCAAACGTCAGTGGTCCGATGAATCGCTGCGGATAGGAGTAGCCAACTTCAATTTAGGCATGCAGCAAGCCGATCGTGATATCCGGGAATGGAACCCGCGACTGGGCATTGCCTGGAATCCCGGCGAAAACCAGACGCTGCGCTTTGCCGCGCAAAAATGGCGGCGTCCGGCATCGGTGAACACCCTGGCCTCGGTCGATACGGCGGGCATTGCGCTGGAAGACCGGCTGGTAAGCCTGGGCGGCGAGTTGAAACGAGTGCGGGCCCAATACGAATGGGAAACCGGCGAGCGCACCTTCATCCAGGCTTATCTGGACAGCAAGCATGTGCGCAACCTGGCCAACGTCGATACCACGCTGGTCGGCGATATCAACCTGGAAGACCTGGAGCGTCTGCGCAACCGCAGCCGGCTCTCGCAGCAGGCGCTCGACTTGTGGGAGGCCACGCCGGAGTTCGGTGCCGCCGATGTAAATACCCTGGGCTTCGCCGTCAACCGTTTGTTCTCGGATCGACTGTCCGGCGCTCTGCGCTATCAATACAACCGTAGCCGCAATACCGGCATGGGATTCGAGGGTAACTCGGTACCCTGGCTGCCGCGCCACCTATTGAGCGCGGGAGCCAACTGGTTGCCCGTGGCACGCTGGCAGTTGGGGATGACAGTCACGTACCGAAGCCTGCGTTACTCTGACGAAGCCAATAGCCTTCCAGTCAACGCAGGCTGGAACCTGGGCCTGCGCAGTTACTGGGAAAGCCCCGACAAGCATCTATCGGTCGAAGTCATCGTCGAAAATCTGCATTCCGACAAGAACTCCGCCCCGCTTCATTCCCCCGTCTTGGGTGCGCAGTTTCTATACCGTTTCTGATTGCCGAATCTTCACCGTTAATTCAACGCAATTCCATGCGCGTTGCGGAGCAGCCCGGCAACGCCGCGATTCAATAGAGGATGCCTACGACGCTGCCGGTGATCAGCGTGGCAAGCGTGCCCGAAACGAGGGTCTTGGCGCCGAGGGAGACGATGTCGCCGCGCCGCCCGGGTGCCATGGTAGCGAGCCCGCCTATCATGATGCCCAGGCTGCCGAAGTTGGCGAAGCCGCACAGCGCGTAGGTCATCATGAGTTCGCTGCGGTTGGAAAGCGCGTTCATCGGCAGGTTCGCCAGATCCACATAGGCGATGAACTCGTTCAACACGGTCTTGGTGCCCATCAGCGCGCCGGCGGCCGGTGCCTCGCCCCAGGGTATGCCCATCACCCAGACCAGCGGCGCCATCACGTAGCCGAGCAGGCGCTGCATCGTGACCGGGGCGCCTGCCATCGGCGGCAGCAGCGCCAGCACCTGGTTGGCCAGGGCGACCAGCGCCACGAGCACCACCAGCATGGCGATGATATTCACCAGCAGCGACACCCCGTCCACCGTGCCCTTGGTGATCGCGTCCATGGCGCTGCGCGCCTCCTGTGACGGCACCAGATCGCCCTCGGTCGGTGGTCCGTCCCCCGGCGCCATGGGCACCATGAGCAAGGCCACCGCTATGGCCGCAGGTGTGCTGATGATGGAGGCGATCAGCAGGTGCCCCAGCACGTCGGGAATGACCCGGCCGAGCACGCTGGCGTACAGGACCATCACCGTGCCGGCGATCGTCGCCATGCCGCAGGTCATCATCACGAACAGTTCGCTGCGCGTCATGTTGCGTATGTAGGGCCGCACGAACAGCGGCGCCTCGACCATGCCGACGAACACGTTCGCCGCGGAGGACAGTCCCACCGCGCCTCCGATACCCATGCTGCGGGTGAGCAGGAACGAGAATGCGCGCACGATCGCGGGCAGGATGCGCCAGTAGAACAGCAGCGAGGACAGTGCCGAGATCACGAGCACGAGCGGCAGCACCCGGAAAGCGAAGACGAACGAGGCACCCGGCTGTTTCTCCTCGAAGGGCAGTGGTCCGCCTCCCAGATACCCGAACACGAACGAAGTGCCCTCCCGGGTCGCCGTCTCGATGATCGTGACCAGGCCGTTCAGGTTGAGGAACAGATCACTCACCGGTGGCACCTTGAGCAGCAGCACGCCCAGGCCGAACGTGAGCGCCATCCCCGAGATGACCGTGCGCCAGGCGACCACGCCGCGGCGCTCCGAAACCAGCCACGCGAGCAGGTGCAGCGCGAAGAAACCGGCGGCGCTGTGCAAGGCTGCGGTCTGCATGATCAGTCCGCCACATCTGCCTGTCAGGTCAGGCTGACGCCGACCAGGCTGCCGACCGCGAACGTCACGCCGCCCGCGGCCGCGCCGATGCCGAGCATGCGCAATCCGTCCCGCACCGCATTGCGCCCGGTGAACAGGCTGATCGCCGCGCCGACACCGAACAGCGATACCGCCGTCAGCCCGATGGAGCCGGCCAGCGCTGCCGTGCCGGTGGACAACAGGAACGGCAGCAACGGAATCACGGCGCCGATCGCGAAAGACGCAAACGAAGACACTGCCGCTCCCCAGGGCGATCCGAGTTCCTCGGGGTTGAGGCCCAGTTCCTCGCGTGCCAGCGTATCGAGCGCCTTTTCCGGATCGGCGATGATTCTTCGCGCGAGTTCCAGCGCCTGATCCTTCGGCATTCCCTTGGCCGCGTAGATAAGCGCCAGTTCCTCGGCCTCTTCCTCCGGATACTCGGCCAGCTCGAGGCGCTCCAGTCCGATCTGGTACTCGTACATCTCGCGCTGGGACCGCACCGACACGAATTCGCCGGCGGCCATCGAGAACGCACCGGCGAGCAGCCCGGCGACGCCCGAGAGCAGGATGAGGCTCGAGTTGGACGATGCCCCCGCAACGCCGAGGATGAGCGACAGATTCGACATCAGCCCGTCGTTGACTCCGAACACCGCCGCACGCAGATTGCCGCTGGTGCCCATGCCGCGGTGGCGCGAGGCCATGTCTTCGATCGAGGTCGGCGCCGGGTGCCCGGGCGCAGCGTGTGTATACACCGACAGGCCGCGCACCTTCATCGCGGTGAGTATTCCCCGCATGGCGCGCGGGCTGCGCACGCCGAGCAGCGCGGCGACGATCCGGGTGCGCAGGTCCGGACTGTAGGTCCGCGCCGGGTCGCCCCCCGACTGGCGCGCCCAGATCGCC
>MEQZ01000244.1:10749-11945 GCA_001770425.1 Betaproteobacteria bacterium RIFCSPLOWO2_02_FULL_65_20
TCGACCGCGAGGCTGCGAAACAATGCCTCGCGCGCCGTGCCGCGCTCGCAATCGGCGATGACGCGGTAGAGATAGGCGGAGCGCCTTTCTTCGCGCCAACCGTCGTGGCCGCTGCTCATGGGGACGGGCTCTGTTCGGTAAATGACCGCTGCGATGGTAGCGAAAATCCGGGTCGTGCGCAGCGATACGCGCGGCGTCGGTTGCTCACACCTAAGTCTGCACAACCATTGAGGCTTATTCGTACCGTCATAAAATTCGGGAGACCTAGAAAAACCTAAATTCGTCACCGACGCTGTCAGCGCTTGCGCCAGAAGCTACTAATCCTCCCTGTGCCGCAGGATCCGGTTTATCACTTCGGCGCTGAACCCTCTGGCGAGCAGAAACCGCGCCTGTTTGGCGCGCTGTTTCAGATCTGGCGCCGGCGTGCCGAACTTGCGCCGCCAGACTTCCAGGGCGCGTTCAAACTCGGTCGCGCGCGCCTCGCCGGCGGCCGATGCGGCCTGTGCGTCGGGGATCCCCTTGGCGCGCAGATCGTGCTCGATGCGGGCCGCGCCGAATTTGCGCGACATCACATGGGCACGTGCTTCCGCAAAGCGGGCCTCCGACAGCAACTTGCGTTGAACGAGGTCATCGAGCAACGCGTCGAGCTGCTCGGGGGTTTCGGCGTGCGGCGCGAGCTTGCGCCGCAACTCGGCGCGGCTGTGTTCCCGCCGCGCGAGGAACCCCAGTGCGCGCTCACGCAGCGAGCGCTCGCGCTTCAAGCGTCACCGCGAGCCAAGCGAAGCCATCTCCGAAATCATGCTTCGGCGGCGGCGGCGACCGGCACCGCGGCCTGCGGGTTGTTTACCCCGAGCTTCTCGCGGATCCTGGCTTCGATCTCGGCGGCCAGCTCCGGATGCTCCTCGAGGTATTCGCGGGCATTGTCCTTGCCCTGGCCCACGCGGTCTTTCTTGTACGAATACCAGGCGCCGGACTTGTCCACCAGGCCGGCGTTGACGCCGAGTTCCAGTATCTCGCCCTCGCGGGAGATGCCCTTGCCGTAGAGGATGTCGAATATCGCCTCGCGGAACGGCGGGGCGACCTTGTTCTTCACCACCTTGACGCGGGTCTCGGCGCCGATCACCTCGTCGCCCTTCTTGATCGAGCCGATGCGGCGGATGTCGAGGCGCACCGAGGCGTAGAACTTGAGCGCATTG
>MEQZ01000245.1:0-11142 GCA_001770425.1 Betaproteobacteria bacterium RIFCSPLOWO2_02_FULL_65_20
CAGAAACAGATGGCCCTGCCCGATCCGGACCAGACCCAAGGTCAACTGGTAGCCCAACCCTGAGATGGCAAGAACCCCGATGACGATACCGGCTGCGCCCGTTATGAGGATGAGGTCGAGCGTACCGTGCCCGGTTTCCCGCAGCGAATCGATCAACTGGCGCGGGCCGAATCTCGTCCCCTCGAAACCGAATATCGCTGCCGGGACGATCACGGCGAGGATCGCCCACATCACGGCAGTGTCGGGCTGAAGGTTGAGATAGAACATTCCTCCCAGCATGACGGCGAAAGAGAGCGGAAAATACCAGCCCGCCCGAAAAACCGGTCCGGCGCGCGGAATCGCTTCCGGGTCGACGGGCGGAATTCCTTCGCGGGCCGCTTCGAGGTCGGTCTGGATGAACAATGCGATGTAGTACAACAGCCCGGGCACGATTGCGGCCATGACCACTTCGGCGTACGAAATCTCCAGGAATTCCGCGATCAGGAATGCCGCCGCGCCCATCACCGGCGGCATCAATTGCCCGCCGGTCGAAGCCACAGCCTCGATTGCGGCGGCCTTGTGCGCCGGGTAGCCGGCCCGCTTCATCAGCGGAATGGTGACGATGCCGGTCGCCACCACGTTTGCCACCGCGCTGCCGGAAATCGAGCCGAACAGGAACGAACCCAGCACTGCGATCTTGGCCGAACCGCCGCGGAAGCGCCCCATCAAAGCCATCGCAATATCGGTGAAGAATCGCATGCCGCCGGAATTCTTCAGCACCTGGCCGAACAGGACGAAGGCGATGACGATGGTGGTGGCAACCTTGACCGGCAGACCGAGAATGCCGGTGGAATTGGCGGCAAGGGTGAGCGAGAGCTTGCGCCAGTCCGTAGGGATCCCGGAACCCGGGAGGTAATCGGCAAACAGGGCATAGCCGATGAATACCGTCACCAGAATACACAGCACCGGGCCGGTAGCGCGGCGCAATGCTTCGATCAGCAGAACAATGAGGATGACACTGACGGTGACGCTGTCAGCCGATCGCTGATAGATAAGATCGACGATGGTCGGGTAGAAGACTGCGAGATAACCGCCCGCCGCCAAAGCGACGAGCGCCGCGACGGCGTCGTACCACGGCAACTGCTGCTTTTCCTTGCCGGTGATCGGAAACTTCAGAAACGCCATCACCAGCCCTATGGTGAGCATGGCGGAAAGGTATTGCTCGTCGTAAACCGCCAGCCGCTGGTCGTAACTTGCCAGCCAACTGTAGGTGCCGAGCGCCCAGCCGACGCCGCCCAGCGTGAGCAGTATGCCAAGCGCGTCGATCAGGCGGTTCGGATACGGCAGGGCTGCCCTCAAGAAGGAGGGCAGCCCGTGGGCTGCAGGATCCACGCTCACTCGGGCACCGGGTGCTCAGTTGCGGCGCGGCAGCCTCACAGCTTCTTCGGCGGCCACTGCCCGATTTCCTTGTAGTACTTGGCGGCGCCCGAATGGTACTCGACACCAGGAACTTCCTGAGCCATTGTCTTGGTATCGAGCATGCGCAGCGGCGGGAATACTTCGCCCAGCGCGGCGGCGTTATCGTGGATTGCCTTTACAACCTTGTAGACGACGTCGTCAGGCGTCTTGGTGCTTGCCACCAGGTTGACGCCGTAGGAAACGATGTAACCCGGTTCGAGCAGGCCTGCATTCCCCGTGCTGGGCTTATCGTAATACAGATAGGCAACCGGAACGTGCTTCCTCGCCGCAGCCAGGCTGGCCGGCGTGTTCTCCACCGTAAGCGCACGTATGCCGCCGACCGCGGCGTCGGCCTCCCTGACCGGGGCGGAGCCGAGCGCGAACACGAAGAAATCCGTGCGGCCTTCCTTGAAGGCATTGGAGTTTGCGATGATGTTGGAGACGTTGACGCCCTCGACGTCGTCGAGCGTGATGCCGCCGGGGGCCAGCGCCGCGTTGGTCACCGCGGTGAGAATCTTCTGATTGGTAAATCCAACCGGGCCGCGTGCGCCTTTGAGGTCGGCGAGTTTCTTGTACTTGCTGTCCTTTTTGACAAAGATCGTGTTGCGCAGCGGATATAAAACGGCAACCGTACGCAGCTCCTTGGTCGGCCGGCCTTTGAAATAGTCCTCGCCCGTGACGGCAAGACTGGTTTCATACACATTGGCAATGCCGAACGGAACTTCCCCGGCATTGACGATCGGCAGGTACTGGCTGGATCCGCCCAGCGCCTGCAGCGTCATTCTCAGCCCCGCCTTCTCGCCCAGTACCTTGCCGATTGCGGCGGCGGTCGAGTTGTAGATGGAACCCGATGGCGGCGTGGCGATGGCAATGGGCTGCTGAGCCAATGCGCCTGCAACATAGCCCACCGCGCCAAGCGCGGCAGCGATCGGTAATAGCGCGCGTAAATTCATGATTCCCTCCTCAGTTGTGAAATTCCCGTCGAATCGGCAGGCGGTACGGCTGTCCTCCCCGCTAATACTATTGTACACATGCATCGGCCCGTTCCTACAGTAGACACGCGAATATCGCGTCCGTTCAACGAGTTCCCAGCCTTCAGTTCAACGGTGGGGCGAAGCGGAGCAGGATTGCCGCCGAAACCGGCGCGGAACTGCTCGCGCTGATCCCCGCCGGCGCGCGGCGGCTTCGCTCAGCCGCGCCGGCTCCAGGGCATGTAGCGTCTCATCAGCCACTTGATCGACGCCTCGAATCCCACGCCGGCAGCGACCAGCACGATCACCGCGACGAACGCCTCGTTGTGCTTGAAGGCGCGCGAGTTGTAGAGGATGTAGTAGCCCAGCCCCGGGATCGAAACGAAGAACTCCGCGACTACCGCGCCCACGAGGGCGCGACCCGCTGCGAGCCGCAGGCCGGCCAGCAGATAAGGCAGCGACGAGGGCAGCAGGACGTCGAAAATCGTGGACAACGGTCGCGCCCGGAACGATCGGGCGACCTCCAGGAATTCCGGTGGCACCGAGCGCGCGCCGTCGGCCGCGTTGATCGCCAGCGAGAAGAACGACGCGAACACGACCACCGCCAGGCGCGTGTCGGCGCTGTAACCGAACCACAGCGTCACCAGCGGAAGTATCGCCACCATCGGTGTCGCGAACAGGCTGTTCACGTAATAGCGCAGTCCGTGCTCGACGACCGAGACGCGGCCCATCATCAGGCCGACCGCCGTGCCGGCGACCACGGAGATCGCCAGGCCCTGCACCACCGCCCGGAGCGTCGCCGCGGCGACCTCCAGAAACCCGGCATCCGTGAGGACCGAGAAGAACACCTTCGCGATGCCGCTGGGGCGCGCCACGTATTCCGGCGCGAGCGCGCGCACCGTGATCTCCCACAGAGCGAACAGCACGATGCCGGCCCCTGCCTTCAATGCGAGAGGCGATGGACCGCCCTGCCGGTCCTGCGCCACTGCGAGCGATGCGAGGGCCGTCGTCACGGGTTATAGCCCCGCCACGCGGCGAAGCGCTTTTCCAGGTAAAGGCCGATGTCCATCAGACCCACGCCCAGCAGGACCATGATGAGGATGGCCGCGAGCATGCTGGCGGTGTCGAAATTCTGCGATCCCATCATGATCATCTGGCCTAGCCCCGAGGGGCTGAGGAAGAACTCCGCCGCCACCATCCCGACCAGGCCGCGCGCGATGGCCTGGCGTATCCCGGTCATCGCGAACGGCAGCGTGTAGGGGATCATGACGTCGCGCCACAGCGCCCATTCACCGGAGCGAAACGAGTGCGCGACTTCGATCAGTTCCGGCCTGACGCTGCGTGCCCCCTCGACGGTGTTGTACAGCACCGGGAACACCGCGAACAGGAAGACCACCAGCACCTTCGGCGCGAACCCGAACCCCATCATCGACAGGATGAACGGGATCAGCGCCACCATCGGCGTGGCGTAGAGCATCATGATGTAGTCCTCGAGCGCCACCCGCAGCCAGGTAATGCGCGCGAGCAGCACCCCGAAGGGTGCGCCCACCACCACCGCCAACGCCAGGCCCGTGAGATAGAGCTCGAACGAACTCGCGGCCTGACGCAAGAGCACGCCGTTGTGCACGACCTCCCCCAGGCTCTTGAGTGTCGTCGAGAGCGGCGCCCAGAACGCGTCGGAAGTCAGGTGGCCGGCAAGCTCCCATGCAGCCGCGCCGAGCGCGAGGCTGGCGAACATCGTCGCGTACAGTATCCAGTTACGACGCGGCATGGCCGTCCTCGGACATTGCGCGGGCGGGGAGCCCGCGCAATGCAGCCTCGATCAGGGCTTGACCAATGCCCGGGCGTCGCGCCACACGCTCGGGTCGGCGATGCGCTCGTAGGGCGCCGGCGCCTTGTCCTGCTTGATGTTGCCGACCTTCTTCATCACCTGGGTCAGGGTTTCGATGTTCTTGCGCCCCAGTCCATCCGTGTTGTTGGGCCAGAATTCCATTGCGAGATAGGCCTTGAGCGCCTTTTCCGCCAGGTCCGCGCTGCGACCGGTGGGCTTCGCGGCCTCGGCGACCTTGGCCGCGTTGGCCGGGTCGCGCATGAAGCGCTGCGCGTCAATCAGCGCGGCGATGATGCGAACGTACGCGTCCCGATTCTGCGCCAGCTTGTCCTTGTTGGCGACCAACATCATGTAGTGGTCGACCGGCCGCGAGTCCAGTTGCTTGACGACCATCTTGACCGGCTTCTTGGTCTGGGACTCGATGAAGGGAATGTCGTCGATGTGCAGCACGCCGAATTTGAGCTGCCCGGCCGCCATCGCCGCGGGCCCGTTGGAACTGAGCGCCACCTCCTGCACGTCCTCGATATTCATCTTGCAGCTGCCCATCAGCATCGTCTTGAGCGCGATCGAGCGAGCACCGCCCACCGAGTCGACGCCGACAGCCGCGCCCTTCATGCTGGCGCAGGTGGCGTTCGGGTCGGTCGAGCCAATCAGCCAATCCGGATGCTCCATGCCGTAGATGCCGATCAGCTTCACGTCCGAGTTGGAGACCTGGCTGACGACCAACGGCGTCGGCGAGAACGCAACCGCGATTTCGCCCGTGGCGACGGCACGCGAGGCCGCGGCACCGGTCTCGAACGCCCGCACGGCCACGTCCACGCCGTGTTTCTTGAAGAATCCCTGCTGCTCCGCCACCAGCGCGATCGTTCCGCCGAAGATGGGTGGAATGCCGGGAATCGCAAAGGTCAATTTCTGCTGCGCCGAAGCGATCCCCGGCAAGCATGCCAGCGCCGAAATGGCGCACGCCGCCAGCGCGGTGCGGATCGGTGTGAAACGGTCGTGTTTCGTGATATTCATGCTTGTTCCTCCTCGTTGTGAAATAACCCCTCTACTGCGTCACTTTGAACTCGGCCTTGCGTGCGTCGGCCATCAGCGTCTGCCATACGTGCTCGCGCAATTCCGCGAAGCGCGGATGCAGCAGCGTCGCCCGATTGCGCGGGCGCGGCAACTGCACGTCGACGACCTCGTGCACTGCGCTCGGCGAGCCCTTGAGCACCAGCACCCGGTCGCCCATCAGCACCGCTTCGTCGATCGCGTGCGTGACGAACACCATACTGGTCGGTCGCGTCTCCCAGATCGACAGGAGCTCGAACTGCAGAATTTCCCGCGTCTGGGCATCCACCGCGCCGAAAGGCTCGTCCATGAGCAGCACCCGCGGCGCCACAGAAAGCGCCCGCGCGAGGCCGCAGCGCTGCTGCATGCCGCCGGAAATCTGGTAAGGGTAGTAGTTCTCGAAGCCGGTGAGCCCGACCACGTCGATGAACTTCTGCGCCTTGTCCGCGATTTCGGCACGCGAGGCCCCGGCGAGCCGCAGGCCGTACGCGACGTTCTGGAACACCGTTTTCCACGGGAACAGCCCGAAGTGCTGGAATACCATCGCCACGCCCTCGCGTGGAGCGGCAAGGGGTTCGCCTTCGATGGTGATTTCGCCTTCGGTCAACGGAATCAGGCCATTGATGCATCGCAGCAGCGTCGTCTTGCCGCAGCCCGAGGGGCCGACGATGGCCACCACTTCCCGCTCGCCGACCTCCAGATCGATGCCGCGAAACACCTGCAGAGCGCCGAACCGAATGCCTGCGCCGCGCACTTCAATGCGCGGCTTCACGCCTCCTCCGTTGCTGGTCAATTCATCGCTCCGTGCAGCCCGTTCTTGGATCGGGTGCAAGTCTACAGCATCAGGGATGATCGCAGCACGCCGACCGACATGAAGGCGCGCGCGTACGGCGTCTTCCCGATGGCGCCGCAAGTCTTGCGGCGCACTAGGCTGCGCTGCTGCGCGCGCGCCGCCGCAGGGTTTGCTCCCACGCGAACAGCGCGGCGACCATGCAAACCGCCGCTACGTTCATCCAGCGTCCGGCCCGGAAGGCCTCCAGCGGAACGACGAAGAAGATCCCGGCGACGCCGTAATAGATGCGGCTCAGGACGCCCAGCGGACGCACCGAATACCCCATGATCGCCGCGGAGAAAAACCACACCCCCGCGACGGCGGCAGCGAAATCCACCACGATCATCACCGGGCTGCCCTGCATCAGCAGCGTGCCCGAGAACACGAACAGGAACGGAATCACGAAGACGGTCCACCCCAGCCGCATCGCCTCGAATCCGGTGCGCATCGGGTCCGCACCCGCCAGGTTGGCGGCGGCGAACGAGGCGATCGCCACCGGCGGCGTGATCATCGACAGGCAGCCGTAGTACATGATGAACATGTGGGCGGCCATCGGCGAGATGTTCATCTTGATGAGCGCCGGCGCAACTAGCGTGGCGAGCAGGATGTACACACCGACGGTGGGCATACCCATGCCCAGAATGATCGAAACGACCGCGGCCAGCGCGAGCAGGCCCCAGATGTTCTCTCCCGCCAACTGGAGCAGCGCGAGCGTCAGCGAGAAGCCCAGGCCCGAATAATTGAGGGTGCCGATGATGATCCCGGCGGCAGCACCGATCATGAACAGGTCGAGCACCGAAAGCCCGGTGTCCCGCAGCATCAGGTAGACATCGCCGATGCCGATGCGCTTTCCCTTGAAGGGCACGAGGATGCCGAAAATCAGCGCGGCCGCGGTAGCGAGCAGCCCCGCCGCGTCGGCTTCGTAGTTTTCCCAGAACAGCGCGTAGATGAGCACGACGAACGGAATCGGGAAGTACCAGCCGGACTTCAGCACCGACGACAGCGAGGGGATCTGGTCCTCGGGCATCGGCAGGATGTTGCGTCGTGCCGCCTCCAGGTCGACCTGGATGAACAGCGCCACGTAGAACAGGATCGCCGGAATCGCCGCGGCGAGGGCCACGGTGGCATAGGACACCTGCAGAAACTCGGCCATGACGAACGCGGCCACCCCCATGACCGGCGGCATCAACTGGCCACCGGTCGACGCCGCGGCCTCGACCGCGGCCGCCATGTAGGGTTTGAACCCGGCGCGCTTCATCAGCGGGATGGTCACCACCCCCACGGTGAGCACGTTGGACACGGCACTGCCCGAGATCGTGCCGAACAGCGACGACCCGAGGATGGCAATCTTGGCCGGCCCGCCGCGGCGGCGGCCCATCAACGACATGGAAATGTCGGTGAAGAAACTCGATCCGCCCGACTTGAACAGCACGTTGCCGAACAGCGCGTAGATCACCACCACGGTGGAGACGATCTTGAGCGGCAGCCCGAGGGAGGCGGTCGAGTCCCATACCGCGAAGTAGGCCAGGCGGTTGAGCGGGATCGAACGCGCCGCGAGTTCACCGGGGAGCAGGCCGCCGATGAGCGCGAGGCAGAAGAACCCGACCGAGGTGATCACCAGCGGCAGTCCCGAGGTGCGGCGCAGCCCCTCCATGAACAGCAGCAACAGCACCGCGGCAGCGGCGAGCCCGTCCCAGGGCCGCCGCGATACCAGCTCCGAGAGCGCGGGAAAACGCACCGCAGCGTAGGCGGCGACCGCGAAAGCGATGATCGCGGCGAGCAGGTCGTACCACGGGACCGGTCCGGTGCGCTTTCTTTCGCCGCTCGCCGGAACATGCAGGTACACCAGCGGCAATGCGATGGTGAGCAGCGCGGCCAGGTACTGCTCGGTGTACAGCACGAGCCCGGCTCTGCGGAACAGGTCGGCGGACAATCCGATGACGCCGCAGGTCAGGACTGCCGCAAGGATGCTCACCAGCCTGGACATTTCCACCCCTCGATAGCGTGGCGGGACTGAAGGATTGCGGTCATGCCGCCATTCGGACTAGCATATGCACTTCAGCGCTGCACGCGGTCCGCCCGGTCGTCGCGGTGGGAGCATCGCAGAATTCAATTCAAACACAGGAGATCAATCCCATGAAATTGCGTCGGATTCTCGCATATTTTGGCGTCGCTGCGCTGCTGTCCGGAATGGCACACGCGCAAACCATCGGCATCGTGACGACGCCGGCCGGGTCGTACTCGAATTCGGCCGGCGCCGCAGTCGCGAAAATGCTCGTGGACAAGGCGAAACTGCGGGTGGTCGTGCAGCCGCAGGCCAGCACCGGTTTCGAGGAGGTCGAGACGGGCACCGCGCAGTTCAACATGTCGAATTCGTTCGACGCGACCTTCTACGCCACCGGCACGGGCGAGTATCAGGCCATGGGGCCGCACAAGAACCTCCGCATGGTCGCCGCGCTGATCCCCTATCGCGTCGCCATGCACGCGCGCAATGATTCGGGCATCAATACCATCGCGGACCTGAAAGGCAAGCGCGTATCGAGCGCGTTCAACGCGCAGAAGACGATCGGGCGCATCATCGAGGCGCACCTCGAAACGGCGGGACTGAGCTACAAGGACGTCATTTCGGTGCCGACACCGAACGTCGTGCGCCAGGCCGACGACTTCAAGGCGGGCAAGGTCGACACCCTGTTCTTCGCGCTGGGCTCGGCGGCCGTCAAGGAGGCGAACGCGAGCGTCGGCGGCCTGCGGGTGCTCGAGGTGAGCGATTCCCCGGAGGCGATGAAGCGCGCGCAGAAGATCCTGCCGGGCTCCTACGTGATGAAGGTCGATCCGAGCCCCGCGCTGGAGGGCTTCACCAAACCCACCAACGTGATCGCATTCGACATGGTCATGGTCACCAATGCCAGCGTCGCCGACGACGTGATCTACAAGGTGACCAAGGCGCTCTACGAGAACAAGGCGGACATGGCCGCGACGTTCAGGCCGTTCGCCATGCTCAATCCGCGGAGCATCGCGAAGTCCGTCGATGGCGTCCCGCATCATCCGGGCGCGCTGAAGTTCTACCGGGAAATCGGGCTCATCAAGTAATCAAGCCCCGAGCTTCAGGCGGGGGCCGGTCATCGGCCGGCCCCCGCCGGTGCGGAGCCGCCCCGGCCGGTTGAGGTCTGGCGCTCCAGGCCTGCGGCTCGCGCCCGCAGCTCCGCGTTGGCCGCGCTGAGGCTTTCGATCTCCTTGCGCTGGCGCTTGATCACCCATTTGGAGCGCAGCGTCGCCGGCGTGGACACCAGACCGACGATGACTGCGCCCAGCGCGAGCGCCAGCAGCAGGATCATGGCGAGCGAACCGTCGAAGCGCCAGATGAGAAACACGACCGTGGCCGGCACACTGTTCTGCATGGCAAATGTGACGCTCGCGATCGCGATGACGATAGCAACGATGACTGCGAGTTGCATAGTGATTTCCTTGGCGCGCGTGGCGCGAGAGTACGCGGGATCTCGATCCCGCGGAGGCATCGGTCCATGCTGATGCCGCAACGTTTGGCTGTCAAGCGCGCGGACATCGTACCGAGCAGCGTCTCCTAGATAGGTTCTAGTCCAGCGCCTCGGCGCCGATGGCCTCGAAGGCGCCGCAGGAATCGAGGTCGGATTCTCCGCTCCCGGGCAGTTGCGCCGCCAGCTCGCGCAGCGCGCTGCGCAGGCCTTCCTCCAGCACGGGGTGGTAGAAAGGCAGGCGCAACAGATCTCGCACGGTCAGTTCGCGGTCGATGGCGAGCGCCAGCAGATGCGCCATGTGCTCAGCCGCCGGCGCGCACATCTCAGCACCGAGCAGCCGGCCGCGTTGCGGCTCGGCGTAAAGGCGCAGGATGCCGTGGTTTCGCTGGCCGGCGCGTGCTCGGCCTTGATTTTCGAATCGGACCTCCCCAGCGAGCGTACTTGCGGCGTCGAGTTCGCGGAAGCGCTGGCCGACCACCGCGATGCCGGGTTCGGCGAACACGATGGCAAGCCGCGTTCGCCGCGCAAAGCATGCCGGCGTACCCGCCGAAAGCGCCATGCGGCATGCGTTGATGCCGGCGATGTGCCCCTCGTCGGCGGCCTCGTGCAGCAGCGGCGTCTGGCCGTTGGCATCGCCGGCGAGGAACACCGGAAACTCCCCCACCTGCTGCGTGGTCGAATCGACGGGGGGCATGCCCCGTTGATCAAGTGCGATCCCCAGTGTCTCCAGTCCGAGATCGTCGATGTTCGGGCGCCGGCCTAGCGCGGCGAGCACCGCATCGACCGTCAAATCCGCATCGCCCGCCCGCACTCTCACACCGTCCTCCCTAGCTTCGAGTTCGGCGCGCGCTCCGAGCTGCAGCGCAAATTCGCCTCCCAGCAGGTCCGTGGCCACGGCATTGACCTTGGGGTCGCTCAGCCCAGCCACGCCTGCGGCATGCCCGAACGCAGAAATCTCCAGCCCCAAGCGCGCCAAGGCCTGGGCCATCTCGACGCCGATGGCGCCCATCCCCACCACCGCGATGCGCGCCGGCAGGTTCTCCTGCTCGAACAGTGTATCGGTGGTGAGCAGCCGCCCGCCCAGCCGCTGCCAGGCCTCCGGAACGACCGGCCGCGAGCCGGTGGCGAGGATGATGCTGCGCGCGGAAATCTTTCTGCCGTCGACTTCCAGCTGCCCCGGACCGAGCAGCCGCACTCGCCCGGAGATTGCGCGTTCGTCCAGCGTATCGGTTGCCTTCAGCGTACCGGCGACAAAGCCGTCACGCAGCCGGCGCACGCGGCGCAGCACGGCGGGAACATCCACGCTCAGGCGCTCGGCGCCGCGGATCCCGAATTCCTCGAAGGTGCCGCGGCGGTGGAAGGCGTTCGCCGCCTCGATCAGCAGCTTCGAGGGCATGCAGCCGACGCGGGCGCAGATGGTGCCCCAGGGACCGTCGTTGATGACCAGGAAATTCTCCGTTCGCTTCCTCACCTCGCGCAGCGCGGCCAGTCCCGCGCTGCCGGCGCCGACGATGACGACATCCG
>MEQZ01000245.1:11170-11878 GCA_001770425.1 Betaproteobacteria bacterium RIFCSPLOWO2_02_FULL_65_20
GGCGTGTTGCTCATGGCGTTTTCCTCCGGAAAACTCGATTGGAGCTTATTCCATCACGCGGCGAGCCTGCAATGACGCGCAGATCGTTCCGGCCCCGGTCAATCGCTCTGATAGGGCGGCAGCTTCGCGCCGCAGTCCTTGCAGAATTCCGCGTCCGCCTCGTGTCCTTCGCTCAGGCATTCGTGGCAGGTGCGCGTGGTGGGAGCGGGCCGGCCTAACCGCCGTGCAGTCATCTCCGCGCTGACGATGCCCGTGGGCACCGCCAGGATGCCCCATCCCAGCAGCATCATCACCGAGGCGATCAGACGCCCCAGATCGGTCTGGGGCGTGATGTCGCCGTAGCCGACCGTGGTCATGGTCACGATCGCCCAGTACACCGCAACCGGGATGCTGGTGTAGCCGCGCTCGGGGCCTTCGACGACGTACAGAAGGGTACCCATGAGCAGCGCGATCATCAGCACCACCGACAGGAAGATCAGGATCTTGCGGCGGCTGGCGACCAATGCAGCCCCCAGCGCCCGGTATTCTCCTATGTACGCGGCGAGTTTCAGGATACGGAAAATGCGCAGCAGCCTCAGGATGCGCACGTCGAGCAGAACCTGCGCCCCGGGAAAGAGCAGCGTCAGATACGAGGGCAGCACGGCAAGCAGGTCCACCGCGCCGAAGAAGCTGGTTGCGTAGCGCAGCGGCCGCCGCACGCAGGACAGG
>MEQZ01000245.1:11885-14647 GCA_001770425.1 Betaproteobacteria bacterium RIFCSPLOWO2_02_FULL_65_20
CGTACTCGATCGAAAACAGGATCGTGAACATCCATTCGAGCCCGTCGAAGAGCGCGGCATGATCCCGGGAAATGCCGTCGACGCTGTCGAGAATGACCACGGCGACGCTCGTCAGGATGGCGCCGAGGAGCAGCAGGTCGAACAACTTTCCCGCGCGCGTGTCCGCCTCGAAGATGATCACGTACAGCCGCAGCCGCCAGCCGCTCTCCGGCTTGCCCAAGCGCTGCGCATCGGCGGCAGCGCCCCAGTCGCGGCGACTGGACGCGTTCACGCGTTCGCGAGTAGCTGATCCGGCCAAGCGAGGTCTCCGTCAGCAAGAAATTGCGATAAATCGGCACGGCGCGCAACGACACGTGTCGCCGGACGCGGAACGATCTTACACGTCCTCAGCCGGCTGGTGTAGCGCGCGCAGCGCCGGCGGGTGCGATACTCAGGACACGAATTCGACCGAGCGCGCTGCAGCGGAAAGCAATAAGATGGAACAACCGATTCACGACCAAGCCCGACGAACGCGCCTGGTTAACACATATCGGAGGAAACACCGCCATGGCCGAGCAACAGCGCGAAACCACGCAGGCCGCCGTGCGCGAGAGCATCCGCACTGGATCGAGCGAAGAGTCGATCCGCCTGGCTTTCCTCGACAACCTTTTCTACGTGCAGGGGCGCTTCCTCGAGGTCGCGTCCGTAGACGACCAGTACAAGGCGCTCGCCTACACCATCCGCGACCGCCTGCTCCATCGCTGGGTGAGCACGGTGCAGACCTACCAGCGGATCAATCCACGCACGGTCTGCTACCTCTCCGCCGAATACCTGCCCGGTCCCTTCCTCGGCAGCAACCTGCTCAGCCTCGGCATAGAGGAAAACACGCGCAGGGCGCTTGCGCGCCTGGACATCGACCTCGACACCCTGATCGCCCACGAGCTGGAGCCGGGGCTGGGCAACGGCGGCCTCGGCCGGCTTGCCGCCTGCTTCATGGATTCGCTGGCGACATTGCAGATCCCGGCCGTCGGCTACGGCATCCGATACGAGTACGGCATCTTCACCCAGCTCATCCGCGACGGCGAGCAGGTCGAGATCACCGACAATTGGCTGCACTTCGGCAACCCCTGGGAGGTACAGCGCCCGCAGATCAGCTACGACGTGAAGATCGGCGGCCACACCGAACATCTCACGGACGACCTGGGCAAATACCGCGTTCACTGGGCGCCGCACGACGTCTACCGCGGCGTGGCGATCGACACGCCCATCGCCGGCCATGGCGTCAACACCGTGAACCTGCTGCGCCTGTGGAGCGCCAAAGCGGCCGAAGGCTTCGACTTCCACGCCTTCAACCGCGGGGACTACTACGGCGCCGTGTTGCGCGAGACGCGCTCGGAGACCATCAGCAAGGTGCTCTATCCCAACGACGAGCAGGATGGCGGCAAGCGGCTGCGCCTGCTGCAACAGCACTTCTTCGTCACCTGCTCGCTGCAGGACATGCTGCGCGTCCACCGCTCGACCGGCGTGCCGCCCGCGCGCTTCCACGAGAAATTCTGCGTGCAGTTGAACGACACCCACCCGGCCATCGCTGTCGCGGAACTCATGCGATTGCTCGTGGACGAGTGCCTGCTGGACTGGGAAACGGCGTGGCACGTCACGCGGCACACCTTTGCCTACACCAACCACACGCTGCTTCCCGAAGCACTCGAAAGATGGCCGGTACCGCTTTTCCAGAGTCTGTTGCCGCGCCACATGGAGATCATCTACGAGATCAATGCGCGCTTTCTCGACGACGTGCGCCGCCGCTACCCCCTGGACGAAGAGCGTGTGCTCCGCGTTTCCATCATCGACGAGACGCCGCCGCGCTTCGTGCGCATGGCGCATCTGGCCTGCGTCGGCAGCTTCGCCGTCAACGGCGTCGCCGCGCTGCACAGCCGCCTGCTCGCGCAGACCGTGCTGCGCGATTTTCACGATCTGTGGCCGGACAAATTCCAGAACAAGACCAACGGCGTGACACCGCGCCGCTTCGTGATGCTCGCCAATCCGGGCCTCGCCGCGCTGCTGACCGGGACCCTCGGCGGCGGGTGGGAGCGCGACCCGGCGCGCCTGCGAGGGCTGGAACGCCACGCGGACGACGCGTCGTTTCAGGAGCAATGGCGCCGCGTCAAGCGCGAGCGCAAGGACGCGCTCGCCGCCCTGATCGCCCGATGCTGCGGCGTGAGCGTCGACCCGGCGAGCCTGTTCGACATTCAGGCCAAGCGCATCCACGAATACAAGCGCCAGCACCTCAACGTGCTGCACATCCTCACCCTCTACCTGCGCATCAAACGCAATCCCTCCGTGGACTTCACGCCGCGCGCCTTCATCTTCGGCGGCAAGGCGGCACCGGGCTACGCAATGGCCAAGTTGATGATCAGGCTGATCAACGCGGTCGGCGAAGCGGTGAATCACGATCCGGACGTCGCCGGCCGGCTCATGGTCGCCTTCCTGCCCAACTTCAGCGTCAAGTCGGGGCAGGCGCTCTATCCCGCCGCGGACCTGTCGGAGCAGATTTCGACCGCCGGCAAGGAAGCCTCGGGCACCGGCAACATGAAGTTCTCGATGAACGGGGCGCTCACCATCGGCACGCTCGACGGCGCCAACGTCGAGATCCGGGAGGAAGTCGGCGCGGAAAACTTCTTTCTCTTCGGCCTCACCGAAAGCGAGGTGACGCGCACGCTTGCCGCAGGCTACCGCCCATGGGACACCTACAACGGCAATCCCGAACTCAAGAGCGTGATCGA
>MEQZ01000246.1:0-780 GCA_001770425.1 Betaproteobacteria bacterium RIFCSPLOWO2_02_FULL_65_20
GCCGCCCGTGGGAGATGGGCAAGGCCTTCGACGAATCGGCCCCCTGCACGGCGCTGCGCCGCGCCACCGAGATCGGCCATCCGGCCAAGGGCGCGATCTGGGTCAAGGTGAACGGGCAGACGAAGCAGCAGGGCGACCTGTCGCAGCAGATCTGGAACGTGCAGGAACAGATCGCTTATCTGTCCAAGATGGTCACGCTGCAGCCCGGGGATCTCATCTTCACCGGCACGCCTGCGGGCGTCGGCCCCGTGAACCCCGGCGACAAGCTCGAGGGCCACATCGACGGCGTGGGCGATCTCGCCATCACCTACGCGCGCTGACCGGGCGCGAACAGCGGGGGACCGGATGCCGCTCGCGCACATCGAGCATTACCTCATCGCCGCCGACGACATGGCGAAGACCCGCGACTGGTACTGCAGCGTGCTCGGCATGCAGGAAGGTCCGCATCCGGATTTCGGCTTCCCGGTCCACTGGCTCTACCTGGACGGGCGCGACGTGGTTCACATCGGCGCGAGCGCAAAGCAGGCCGGCGAGAACCAGAAGGTCTATCTCGGGCGAACCTCGCAGGACACCGGGTCGGGCACCGGGGCGATCGACCACATTGCCTTCCGCGCCACCGGTCTCGCGGCCATGCTGGCGAACCTGCGATCGCGCGGGGTCGAATTCAGCGAGCGGCGCGCCAGCAGTCAGTCGCCCTATCAGTTGTTCCTGTACGACCCCAACGGCATCAAGGTCGAACTCAATTTCCACGCGGACGAGGCTGTCGGGCTCGAGCCGGAA
>MEQZ01000246.1:791-11131 GCA_001770425.1 Betaproteobacteria bacterium RIFCSPLOWO2_02_FULL_65_20
GAACTTCGCGAGGGATTGGTGAACTGGGTGAACTGGGGACAGACCACGTTTTCCTGAACTCGGAAAACGTGGTCTGTCCCCAGTTTTCCCAGATTACGCCGCCTTCTTTCGATTGACCTCCAGCTGGGCGTCGACCAGGGCGACCACCTCGTCGAGTACGGCGGACTTCATGCCCTTCTGTGCGGCGATGGTCTGCACCAGCCGGTCCACGCGTTCGATGTGTGGCGCCCCGCCATACAGGGCCCGCGCGGCCGAGGACGGACTGGCAAGGCCGTTGGCTGCGGCGGCGTACTTTTCGAACGGCACCAAGTCCTTCTCGTCCGCGCCGAGGGATACGCACAGCTTCACCACCCAGTTGTAGGCCGCGCGCGAGGCTTCGATATCGCTATGCACGGCCTCCTTGATGGGCCGCATGCCCTGTTTCGTCACGCATCGGTAGTTGCCGGCGATCAGCATGGCCCATTTGGCGAGCGGCACGAAGACGGAGTCGTGCACCTTGAGTTTGACGGGCAGTTCGATCTTCCCGGTGCCGGTGTCGAAGCGTACCGCCTCGATGTCGGCTTCCAGCTGGCGAAGCATGGCGGTATGAGAGTCCGAATCGAACCGTGCCGCCTTGAAGTTGGTCGGCAACCTGACTTGCAGCACGTTGACCTTTTCTTCCGGGGGGCGAAACGCCTGCGGATCGGGACTGCACAAGGTCATCAGTTTGGCATCGAAGCTGTCCCACACCGTGGCGTCCGTATAGCAGCTCCTCAGCGCATCGATGGAGATGCCGGGAATGCGTGCGAGGTAAGGCAGCGGCGGCATGTTCATGATCGACATGCAAGGCACTCGGGACTTGGCGACTGCTTCGAGCAGTTCGCGCACGCCGGGCGAGCGATACTGCGGCTCCTGCATGGCCAGGGCGACGAGATCATAGTCCGCCGGCTTGATCGCTGAAGGAACGTCGGCAGACAAATTGCCCGGCAGCTTCCGCGAATCGACCTCGACCAGCCCCTCCCGGCCCTTGACCGGCAGGCGCACTCGTGCGCCTTCCTTGTTGATCAACTCCGCCTCGGCGGGAAGGCAGGCAAGCTTCACCGTGTGCCCCGCGGCCAATAGTTTGGTTGCCAGAAGCGAGCCGTAAGACGCGCCCATGATCAGAATTCTGTAAGTAGTGCCCATTAGGAAAATTCCTCTACGTGACAATCGCGAACCGGTGTCGCACCCCTCGCTGCACAACGGGCCCCTGTGGACCGCCTTATTCCGGACTGTGAAATTGTGTTTCTCTCCTGTATGCGATGGTAATCACTAAGCGGCCGCGGAGCAATCCCGACGGAGGAAACTGGGGACAGACCACGTTTTCCCATGGAAAGGGGGAACGCGCGGTCTGCCCCCGGTCTACCTATCGCGCGCCGGTGTACTCCAGGATGTCCAGCCCCTGGTTGCGGTCGAGCAGGTAGATCAGGCCGCGCGCATCCACGTCGACGTCGTTGCTCTGCGGACTGGCGTTGCCGCCGGACGGCTCCGGTATGAAATGCCCAACCTCGCGCGGCAGCGAAGGATCGGCGACATCGACGATGCGCAGCCCGCCGCTGAACCAGGTGACGTAGACCAGCGTGTCGGACAGGTGTTCCTGGAACTGGTGCGCCCCGAAGCGGCCCGTGCGGCTCCAGGGCGAGTCCATTTCGCCGACATGGAACATCGACAGCGGCCGGATGTCGGCCAGATCGCTCACGTCGAACACCCACAGGCCCGCATGCGGCTGGCCCGGGATATGGTCGTGCTCCTCGTCCACCGCCACCGCGATCCGGCGGCCCGCGACCGGAAACGGCACCGGAAGCACGGTGTGGGTAGGCTCGGGGAACGGCGGGTGATAGTTGTATTCGGCTACGGTGCGCGGGCGGCGGATGTCGGAGACGTCGATCACGCGCAGGCCTGCGTTCCAGACTGCGGCCCACAACTCGTCGCCCGAGCGCAGGGCATGGTGCAGCCGGTTCTTGTAACTCTCCCAGGTGGGCGTCTCTCCGCCCGCGACATGCTGCCCAGGCAGCCACCAGCGCGACACCTCTTGCGGCGCATCCGGCTTCGCGAGGTCGTAGATGACCAGGATGTTGCCGACGTAGCCCTCCATCTCGGTGGAGATGTAGGCGTAGCGCGCGTCCATGTCGAAGCGGTGCACGCCGAAGCCGTGGGTCTTCGTGTAGCTGAGCAGCCGCGGGCGGCTCCGGTCCGCAATGTCGTAGACGCGAAAACCGCCGTCCGCGTACCCGCGCTTGTTGGATTCGCGCAGCACCGGCACGTCCTCTGGCTTCACCTTGAGCTCCGCGGCGATCTGGGCATCGGTCGCGGGACGCGAGAGCCCCGCGGCAAGCTTCGCCTCCACTTCAGGCAGGCGTGCGCCGCGGCGCATCAGATGCCGGTTGTTCTGCTCGACGTTGACGATCATCAGGTCGCCCGCCACCCGCGCCTTGTGCGTATGCGAGTAGCTGTCATGCAGCATCAGCGTGTGCAGCGGCTTCGGGCGCGCGGGATCCGAGACGTCGATGATGGTGGTGCCGTGCGGCGGCTTCATGTGGCCGACGTAGACGAAATTGCCCTCCACCGTGACCTGGCCGCCGCCGGGGATCTCGAGGCGCGCGACGCGCCTGACGTTGCGGGCGAGCTCGGCGCCGCCGCCGGACTTGGCCTGGTTCACCGCTGCCTCCCGTCTATTGATCTGGCTTCACGTTCCCGACCCACGACTTGCGCTGCAGCCAGGTTCGCACCAGCGGCAGCGCGAGCGACGCCACGAGCAGCGCCCACAGAACGTTGCCGGTGGTCGAGGAGAACAGGATCGACATGTCCCCCTCCGAGATGCGCAGCGCGCGCACCAGGTATTCCTCGAACAGCGGCCCGAGGATGACGCCGATCAGTATCGCGGTCACGTGGTAGTCGGTCTTGTGCGCGATGTAGCCGATCACGCCGAACAGCAGCGCCAGAGCCATGTCGAACTGGTACTGGCGCCCGGCGAACGCGGCGACGATGGTCATCAGCACGATGATCGGCACCAGATAGGTCGTCTCGATCAGCACGATGCGGGACATGTAGCGCGCCAGCGGCAGGATGGTGAAAATCATGAAAATGTAGGCCACCGCCATCGAGATGAACACGCCGTAGGCGATTTCCGGATTGGTATCGAACAATCTCGGTCCCATCACCATGCCGTGGTACTGCAGCACGACCATCATCACCGCCGCCGTGCTGCCGCCGGGCACGCCGAGCGCCATCATCGGCACCAGCGTGCCGGAGGTGACGCCGTTGTTGGCCGATTCAGGCGCGATCACGCCTTCCGGAATCCCGGTACCGTACAGCTCGGGGTGCCTGGACCACATCCGCGACTGCTGGTAGGCGACAAAGGCCGCGATGCTCGCCCCGGCGCCCGGCACGATGCCGATGATCAGGCCGACGAACGACGTCCACACGATGTGCCACCAGTGTTTGACCGACAGGCGCAGGCCGTCCACGGTGTCAGCCCAGTGCGCCTCCGCAGCGCGCTCCTGGCCCTCCCGCCTGACGATCAGTTTCGACTCGATCATCACCAGCGCTTCGGAGATCGCGAACAGGCCGATCAGCGCCGGCACCAGCGGCACGCCGTCGTAGAGTTCGAGGAAGCCGAAGGTCGCGCGCGGCGTGTTGTAGATGTGGTCGGTTCCGATCACGCCGATCAGCAAGCCGAAGAAACCGGCGATCAGCCCCTTGAGCAGGTCCTTGGCCGCGATCACCGCGATCAGGGTCAGGCCGAAGAGCATCACCACCACCATTTCCACCGACCGCAGGTACAGGCCGACCTTGGACAGCCACGGCAGCAGTCCTATGGTCACGACGGTGCTGATCAGCCCGCCGAACACCGAAGCGGTGAAGCACAGCACCAGTGCCTGCTGCGCCTGGCCCTTCTGCGTCATCGGATAGCCGTCGATGGTGGTCGCGGCGGCACCGCCCGTGCCCGGTATCTTGACCAGGATCGCCGGTATGCCGCCCGCCAGGTGGGTCGCGCAATACAGTGAGATCATGAACGCCAGCGCCGTGGGGACGGGCACCGCCAGCGTCAGCGGCAGCAGCATGATCAGCGTGTTCTGCGCGCTGAACCCAGGCAGCGCGCCGACGACGATTCCGATCAGGATCCCCGGCACGATCACCCACCACAGGCCGAATTGGGCGGCGAACTGGCCGAGTACGAAATCCCAGGTCAAGACCGGCGCTCCTTAGAAGAAACGAGCAAGCAGAAGCTCGACCGGCCCGCGCGGAAATTCCGCATCGAGGACGGCGATGAACATGACATAGGCAAAGACGGCCACCCAGAACGGGATCCAGAACAGGTGCCTGCGCTTGCGCACCCCCATCAGGTACAGCGCGGCTGCCGTTGCGAGAAACAGCGCGAGCGTCAGGCCCAACCAATCCATCGAGAAGATGAACAGCGCGGTAAGCGCCACCATGCCGATGCGTTTGGCGAGCGCGTGATGCGGCAGCAACAGGCGCTCGAAGCCGAGGTTCGCCGCGCCGACCCACACCTGCAGGCCGACGCGCAAGAACTGGACGGCGACCAGCGCCGCGAGCACGCCGCCGATCAGCACGCCGTTCGCCTTCGCCTCCCACGCCAAATCCGAGATGGAGACGAAGAAATACCCGGCAAAAGCCAGCGCCAGCGCGGGAATGACCAGGTCCGCGCCGAGCGGCGCCTTGCTACCCGGCGTTCGGTTTGGCGACATCGCTTACCCCTTTCACGGCCACGACACTACCACGACGCAGACAATTGCCTGCGCACGCTCGGCCCTACGAACGCGGAATCAGCCCTTGCGCTTCGCCGAGAGCAGCGAACGGTATTCGTTCGCCAGTTCGACCATGTGGTTCGCGTACTTCGTGCACAGCGCACGGTCGCCGTACTGGATGGTCTCGACCGGCGCGCCGGTCTTGGCGTAGGCCTCCTTGTACGCCGGGTTGTCGAACACCGCTTTGGAGGTCTTCTCCAGCAGCGCCATGCGCTCGGGCATCTTCTCGATCACCTCGGCGTGAACCGCCCAGGAACGCGACGAAGCCAGCGACGGAATCTTGGTGCCGAATACCGCGTTCACCGCCGGCGCGTTGTTCGAGTATTTCGCCATCTTGTGTTCGTCGTTGAAGATCCCGAGGACGCGCATCCGGTCGCCCGATGCCGCGACGCCGGCGATCGGCAGCGCGCCGCAGTCGGCTTCGCCGTTCATCACCGCGACCATGGTCGGGTTGCCGCCGCCGTACGGCACGAGATTGAATTTCGCGCTGACCGCCCTGCCCAGCGCCAGCATGCCGATCGAAGCCGGATGGGGCAGCCTGCTCACCGCTACCGGCACGGTGCGCTTTTTCGCCTCGGCAACCAGATCCTCGATGCGCCTGAACGGGCTGTCCTGGCGCACGAAAACGACGCTGTCGTCCACGTCGAGCCGGCAGAAGTACTGATAGTCCTGCGGAAAGCGGTAGGCAGGCTTGCGCAGCGCGTACATGATCATCTCCGGACCCATGTTCCCGAACAGCAGGTTGTGCCCGTCCTTCTCGCGCTTGTTGAGGTAAAGCTCGTAGCCCACCTGCCCGGCCGCACCGGGGAAGAAGCTGTATTCGAATTTGGTCTTGAGCAGCGGCCCCCAGAAATCGTCGAATACGCGGGCGAGCCGCTCTGCGCCCCCGCCCTGGCCGGTCGGGATGACGACCCTCATGTTGCGTGAAAGGGATGCCTGCGCGCTCGCCGAGGGCACGCGGCCGATCGCTGCCGCTGCCACTGCGCCCGCCAGCAGGCGCCGACGATTCGGATTGAAACCTGTCATATGTCCTCCTTGGATAGTTCCGCGCCCATGCCATCTCCGCGCGAAGCGATGGATTATGTCCAAGCGGGACATCGCGGTCAAACCGGATTGCGGGTTCATGAGGGCATCCCCGTGAGGGCGCCCGCGCACAGATCAAACTGGAATACGACTCGGCCGTGACCCGCTCCGCAGCCGAGGCCTTCGATTTGCGCGCCGGCAACTGCCTCTCGCGGGTAATCATGACGGGTGCGCTGGCGAAGGAACTCGGCTTGCCGGTGTACTACCAGCGGGTTCACTCTGAAGAAACATGGACCCGCGACGCCATCGCGAACGACAGCGGTTTCCTCGATGCCTACCACACCCTCGGCGTGGTCTACAGCCGGCACGGCAATCTGCGCGAAGCCGAGCGGGCATATCGCCACGTGCTTGAGCACGAACCTGAAGATCCGACCGTCATGTCCAATCTCGCCACAGCGATGAGAGCGACCGGGCGGCTCGAAGCCGCACAGGCCCTGCTGCAAGAGCTGCGCCGCATTGAGTCTTACCCGCCCCTCCACTTCTTGAATCAGGCGCAGATCGCCCTGAAGAGCGGGGATTTCAGGGCGGCGATAGCCCTGTTCAACGAGGAACTGGCTCGCAATCCTTCCTACCACGCGGCCTATTTCGGTCTGGCCGCGGCGTACTTCGAGCTGGGCGATTTCACCTCAGCTCGGGAGAATCTCACCGCTGCAATGCAAAACAGCACGACGCGACGCGATCACGAACTCTATGCAGCGAAGCTGGAGCGGCTGCGTTCCTATGAGGCTCGGTAGTGGCGCACAGCAACGGCGTAGCACCACTGAAAGTGGTAAATTGCGGGTGATATGCACCCCTGCTCGGCGCATGGTCCGAAGGCCTTGTGTGTTCAACTGAGCCTACCGCCGCCCGGAACAAGGAGCAGCTCATGAAGACCATCGCCATCGAGGAGCACTTCTGGACCCCGATGTACCGCGAGAACGTGTCCGCAAACGAGTTCCGCAATTTTTTCCTCAGCTCGCGAAGCAAGCAGCTGGGCCACGATATCGTCGAGGAAGCGATGGACCTGGGCGCGCGCCGCCTGGCGCACATGGACGCGGCCGGCGTCGACGTGCAGGTGCTTTCTTTCGGCGCGCCGGGGCCGCAGGCCTTCGGCCCGGATATCGCGATTCCCATGGCAAGGGACGCAAACGACCTGCTGTACCGGACCGTCCAGGCGCGTCCGGACCGCTTCGCCGGTTTCGCAGCGCTCCCGACGGCGGATCCCGAGGCCGCCGCGAAGGAACTCGAACGCGCCGTCACCAAGCTCGGATTCAAAGGCACCATGATCCACGGCCACACACAGGGCGATTTCCTGGATGACAGGAAATTCTGGGTGATCTTCGAATGTGCCGAGGCCCTGGGCGTGCCGATCTACCTGCACCCGACCGTGCCCCATCCGGACGTGATGAAAACCTACTTCAAAGGTTACGAGGAGTTGTGCCGCGCGGCGTGGGGCTTTGCCGTGGACACGAGCTGCCATTTCCTGCGTATTGTCTTCGCCGGCGTGTTCGACGCCTACCCGAAACTGAAGTTCATCCTCGGCCACCTGGGGGAGATGCTGCCCTTCGCCATGCACCGCCTGAACGATCACACCTATCCGGCCGCCGCCCGCCGCGGCCTGAAAAGAACGCCTATGGAATACCTGAAAGAGAACATGGTGGTCACCACCAGCGGCAACTGGTACGAGCCGGCATTCCTGTGCACGCTGCTCGCGCTCGGCGCGGACAATATCCTGTTCGCCGTGGACTGGCCCTACGAACCGAACACGACGGGAATCGAGTTCCTGAAGAAGCTCTCGATCAGCGACCTCGACCGGGAAAAGATCGCGCACCTCAATGCCGAGCGCCTGCTGCGCATGTAGGCGCGCCTTGCGCCGAGACCGAACTGTCCATCACCAGGTTTTCTTGTTGAATTGAACCCGAAGACGGTCAAGCGCACAGGCGGCGGCCTCGCCGACGGCGCAAGGCCGATACAATGCCGGCATGCCACACCGATCGTCTGAAGACGGCGCCATCGTCATCCGCGGCGCCCGCCAGAACAATCTCAAGAACCTTTCGCTCGACATCCCGCTGAACGAGTTGATCGTCGTAACGGGGGTCTCGGGCTCGGGGAAGTCGTCGCTGGTGTTCGACACGCTCTATGCGGAGGGGCAGCGGCGCTACGTCGAGACTTTCAGTCCCTATGCGCGGCAGTTCCTCGACCGCATGGACAAGCCGCAGGTGGACACCATCTCCGGCATACCGCCTGCGATCGCCATCGACCAGACCAATCCGGTGCGCACCTCGCGCTCCACCGTCGGGACCATGACGGAACTGAACGACCATCTGAAACTGCTGTTCGCGCGCGCCGGGCAGCTCCATTGCCGCGGCTGCGGCGCGAAGGTGGCGCGCGACACTCCGGACACGATCTACGCGCAGCTTGCCGCGCGTGCCGCACCCTCGTCCGCCGCCGCGGGCGATCCGCGGCTGGTCATCACCTTCCCGGTCGCAGTGCCGAAGAATTTCTCCGAAGCGGAGATCCAGCAACTGCTCGCGCAGCAGGGATACACGCGCGTTCATGCCCGCGATAGGCACACGCTTCAGGTGGTGCAGGACAGGCTGCGCTTCGCCTCGGCAGAGCGCGCGAGGGTCATCGAGGCGATCGAGACGGCGCTGCGGATCGGCCAGGGACGGGTCAACGTGCATGCCGGCGAGGAAGGCAGCGGTCCGGTCTGGAAGTTCTCCTCCGACCTGCACTGCGCCGAGTGCGACATCCACTACGCCGACCCGACGCCATCGCTGTTCTCGTTCAACTCACCCCTCGGGGCCTGCGATTCGTGCCGCGGCTTCGGACGCGTGATCGGCATCGACTACGGGCTCATCGTTCCCGACGAATCCAAGACCCTTGCCGAAGGCGCGGTCAGGCCGTGGCAGACGCCCAGTTTCCACGAATGCCAGGACGACATCGAGAAATACGCGATCAAGCGCGGCATCCCGCTCGACGTCCCGTTCCGCAAACTCGCCCCGGCGCAGCGCGAGTGGGTGCTCGAGGGCGAGCGCGGCTGGGTCAGCTGGCGCAAGTCCTGGCCGGGCGTCTGGTACGGCGTGCGCCGGTTCTTTGCCTGGCTGGAGACCAAGTCCTACAAGATGCACATCCGCGTGCTGCTGTCCAAGTACCGCGCTTACACACCCTGCGCGGCATGCAGGGGCGCACGCCTGAAAGCCGATGCGCTGCTGTGGAAGCTCGGCGCGCAGAAGCTCTCCGTCCACGACCTGATGCTCCTGCCCATCGAGCGCGTGCGCGCGTACATAGGCGCGCTCACTCTCCCCTCGCCGCTGGACGAAGCTACCGACCAGTTGCTCACCGAGATACGCGCCCGCCTTCGCTACCTGGAGGAAGTGGGCCTCGCGTACCTCACCCTTGACCGCCAGTCGCGTACGCTTTCCGGCGGCGAGGTGCAGCGCATCAACCTCACCACCGCGCTGGGCACCTCGCTCGTCAACACGCTGTTCGTTCTCGACGAACCCTCGATCGGCCTGCACCCGCGCGACATGGGCCGCGTGATAGGGGTCATGCAGCGCCTGCGCGATGCAGGCAACTCGCTGGTCGTGGTCGAACACGATCCGCAGATCATGTTCGCGGCCGATCGTATCCTGGACATGGGCCCGGGACCGGGCGAGCGCGGCGGCGAAGTGGTGTTTTTCGGCTCACCCGATGCGCTCAAGGCCTCGGCGACGCTCACCGCCGACTATCTCTCCGGCAGAAGGCGCGCGGGCGCAAAACCGGGGACAGACCACGGTTTTCCGCAAAACCGTGGTTTGTCCCTGCCGAAGATCGAGCTCCTCGGCGCCACCGAACACAACCTCAAGGACATCGACGTCGCCATTCCCCTCGGGCGTCTGGTGTGCATCACCGGCGTCTCGGGCTCGGGCAAGTCGACGTTGATCCAGGACGTGCTGTACGCGGCGCTGCGCAGGGCCAAGGGCAAGCCCACCGAGATGCCCGGCGCGCACCGCGTGCTCAAGGGGCAAGAACTGGTCGAGGACGTGGTGATGGTCGATCAGACGCCGATCGGCCGCACGACCCGCTCGAATCCCGCGAGCTACGTTGGCGCCTGGGACCCGATACGCAACCTCTACGCGAAGACGCCTCTGGCGAAGGAGCGCAAGTACACTGCGGGCACCTTCAGCTTCAATTCCGGCAACGGACGCTGCCCGACCTGCCGCGGCAGCGGCTTCGAGCACGTCGAGATGCAGTTTCTTTCGGACGTGTACCTGCGCTGCCCGGACTGCAACGGCAGGCGCTTCCGCGGCGAAGTGCTGGAAGTCCTGATTCGCGGCAAGTCGATAGCCGACGCGCTGGAGCTGACCGTGTCCGAAGCGATCGCGTTCTTCGGCGACCACGCCGCGGTTCAGCAGTCGCTCGCACCCTTGGCAGACGTCGGGCTCGAATACCTGCGCCTGGGACAGCCGGTGCCGACGCTCTCCGGCGGCGAGGCGCAGCGCCTCAAGC
>MEQZ01000246.1:11244-14349 GCA_001770425.1 Betaproteobacteria bacterium RIFCSPLOWO2_02_FULL_65_20
CTGTTCCTGTTCGACGAACCGACCACCGGCCTGCACTTCGACGACGTCGCGAGGCTGTTGCGCGGGTTCCGCCGGCTCATCGCCACCGGACATTCGCTCGCGGTGATCGAGCACAACCTGGATGTCATGCGCGCCTCGGACTGGATCATCGACCTCGGCCCGGAAGGCGGCGACGCGGGCGGCGAAGTCGTGTGCGTCGGCACGCCCGGGGAACTCGCGCGGCATCCGCGCTCGCACACCGGCCGTGCGCTGCGCGAGTACGAGGCTGCGCTCGCGCGGCCGGCGGACCATGCGGGCGTCTCCGAGGCCCCGCCGCCGGGCATCGAGCGCAAGTCCTCGCGTCCGGCTATCCGCATTCACAACGCGCGCGAACACAACTTGCGCATTCACGACCTGGAGATTCCGCGCGGCAAGTTCACCGTCGTGACCGGCGTCTCGGGCTCGGGCAAGTCCACGCTCGCGTTCGACATCCTGTTCGCCGAAGGCCAGCGGCGCTATCTCGAATCGCTCAACGCCTACGCGCGCCAGTTCGTGCAGCCGGCGACCCGGCCCGACGTCGATGCGATCTTCGGCATCCCGCCCACCGTAGCCATCGAGCAGCGCACCAGCCGCGGCGGCAGGAAAAGCACCGTCGCCACGCTCACCGAGATCTACCACTTCCTGCGGCTGCTCTATGTGAAACTCGGCCTGCAGCACTGTCCCGACTGCAACGTGCCCATCGAGCCGCAGAGCGAGGATGCGATCGCGGCGCGCATCCTGCGCGACCTTAGCGGCCAGCGCATCGGCCTGCTCGCGCCGCTGGTCGTCAACCGCAAGGGCTATTACACCGATCTGGCCAAGTGGGCGCGCGGCAAGGGTTACACCCACCTGCGCGTGGACGGCGAGTTCCTGCCCACCGGGGGCTGGCCGCGCCTGGACCGCTTCCGCGAGCACTCGATCGAGCTTCCGGTCGCCGACCTGCTCGTGGCGCCCGAGAGCGAAGCCGCGCTGCGCGACGCGCTCGCCCGCGCGCTCGAAGCCGGCAGCGGCGTGGTCAAGGTGCTGTGGCCGCTCGACCGGCTCGCCGACGCGCGCGAAGCGGCAGCGAACACGGGAGCCGCCCGCATCGAAGTGGATCTGGACCACGCCGCCTTCTCCACCCGGCGAGCCTGCCCCTCCTGCGGCAGAAGTTTCGCTGAGCTGGATCCGCGCCTCTTCTCCTTCAACTCCAAGCACGGCTGGTGCACCGGGTGTTACGGCACCGGGCTTGCGCTCTCCGGGTTCGACGAGGAACAGTCGGGCGAAGAGATCTGGTGGAACGACTGGTTCGAGGGCAAGGCCGAGCCCTGCCCGGCCTGCGCGGGCAAGCGGCTCAACCCCGAGGCGCTCGCCGTGCGTTACCACGGCCGTTCGATATCCGATCTCACTGCGCTGCCCGTGGATCGGCTGGAGGCGCTGTTCCTCGGCATCGAGCTCCGCGGCCGCGAGGCCGAGATCGCGCGCGACATCGTCGCCGAGCTGAAATCGCGGCTCGCGTTCCTGAAAGAAGTGGGCCTCGCGTACCTGTCGCTCGACCGCTCGGCGCCCACGCTCTCCGGCGGCGAGGCGCAGCGCATTCGCCTGGCCTCGCAGCTGGGCTCGAACCTGCGCGGCGTGTGCTACATCCTCGATGAGCCCACCATCGGCCTGCATCCGCGCGACAACCGCATCCTGCTCGACACGCTGGAGAAGCTCCAGGCCAAGGGCAACACGCTGGTGGTGGTCGAGCACGACGTAGACACCATCCGGCGCGCCGCGCACGTGGTCGATCTGGGCCCCGGTGCCGGCCGGCAGGGCGGGCGCGTGATCGCGGAAGGCTCGGCCGAGGACCTGATGCGCAACCCCGAGTCCATCACCGGTCGCTTCCTCGCCAACCCGCTGCGGCACCCGCTGAACCCGCGCCGCGCGGTGAACGGCAAGACGCCCGCGATCGAGCTCGTCGGCGCTCGGCTGCACAACCTGAAGGACATCGACGTGCGCATCCCGCTCGCCCGGCTGTGCGTCGTCACCGGGGTGTCGGGCTCGGGCAAGTCCACGCTCGCGCGCGAGGTGCTGTACGCCAATCTTTCGCGGCTGCTGGGAGAACGCAGAAAACATCAGGAGGCTCCGGTCGCCGGCTGCCGCGAGATCCGCGGAGCGCAAAGCGTGGGCCGCGTGCTCGAGGTCGACCAGGCGCCGATCGGCAAGACGCCGCGCTCCTGCCCCGCCACTTACGTCGGCTTCTGGGATGCGATCCGCAGGCTCTACGCCGACACCACCGAATCGCGCATGCGCGGCTGGACCGCGAGCCGCTTTTCCTTCAACACCAAGGGCGGGCGCTGCGACGCGTGCGAGGGCCAGGGCATGCAGAAAATCGAAATGAGCTTCCTGCCGGACGTGAAGGTCGGCTGCGAAGTCTGCCGCGGCGCGCGCTTCAACCCGGAGACCCTGTCTGCGCACTGGAAGGGCAAATCGATCGGCGAAGTGCTCGCGATGAGCGTGGACGAGGCGGTGGAGTTCTTTGCCGTTCACCGCTCGACCCACCACGCGCTGCGCCTGTTGCAGGACGTGGGCCTGGGCTATCTCACGCTCGGGCAGCAGAGCCCGACGCTCTCCGGCGGCGAGGCCCAGCGCATCAAGCTGGTCACCGAACTCGCCAAGGTGGGAACCGACCCGGCCGCACCCCGGCCCAGATGGGAGCCGGCGGGATCGACCCTCTACGTCCTCGACGAGCCGACCGTGGGCCTGCACATGGCCGATGTCGAGCGGCTGATCCGCGTGCTGCACCGGCTGGTGGATGCGGGCAACACGGTGGTGGTGATCGAACACAACCTCGATGTGATCGCGGACGCCGACTGGATCATCGACCTGGGGCCGGAAGGCGGCGATGCCGGCGGCCGCATCGCGGCGCAGGGCTCGCCCGAAGCGCTAGCAAGGAACCCGGAGCAATCGCACACCGCGCGCGTGCTCGCCGAGTTTCTGGTCGGACACGGCGCTTAAGGTCTCTCGGCAGCGGGCGCTTCCACCGCCGGATGCTCCGAGCGGATAACGAAGTGCAGGCGGCGATGAGCGGCGCGCAGCGCGTCTTCCGCATCGGCGGGACTTGCC
>MEQZ01000247.1:0-22003 GCA_001770425.1 Betaproteobacteria bacterium RIFCSPLOWO2_02_FULL_65_20
AGCGGCCTGTAGGGCTCGATGAACATGTCGAACATCGATCCGTGCAGATTCCTGATCCCGCGGCGCATCTCGAGGATGTCACGGAAACCTTTGGTCGTGATCATGCCGACCTTGGCGCCGCGTTCGGTGATCAGGATGTTGGTGCCCAGCGTGGTGCCGTGGACGATCTGCTCCACCTCGCCCAGGAATTGATTCAGGGTCTGCCCGTAGTGCTTGGCGGCCTTGTCCACCGCCGCGAAAAAGCCCTGAGTGGGATCGTCGGGCGTCGTCGCGGCCTTGAACCGCTGCAAAGCCCCGGACTCCTCGAGCACCAGACAGTCGGTGAACGTTCCGCCCACGTCGATGGTAAGGCTCTTCATTATGCGGCCCCCTCCTGTCCGCCCACCACCTTGAGTTCGATGTCCAGCGTCTGCTCGTTGATTACCGCTCCGTAGCGCTGTGTCGGAGGCGCCGAGCGCAGCTTGCGGGTGGCCGCCTCGTCGGCGCAAAGCGTGGCCGGATCGATGACCACCCCGTAGATCAGCCGCGCGGCCTCCACGGTGACCAGGTCCCTGCGGACATCGGTCACGACCTTATCAATTGGGCGCTCCCATGGATCGCCCACGCCCGCACCGCCGGGGGAGAGCTTGACGACGATGTCGCCGCGCTTGATGTCCGCCATCCGGTGCGGCTTGATCCGGATCTTCTCCTTCCCGCGCAGGATGAAGGTCCGCGCATTGGGGTTGGGCCGTCCACCCTGCGCGCCCTTGACGTGAATCACGTCTCCGTCCGAACTGCCGGTGGCCATACGGCCGTCGCTGCCCTCGTTCAGCGCCCGCCAATCGATGCCGCCGCCGCCCCGCCAGCGCCCGGTGCCGTTGAAGTCGGAGCGCGCTTCCAGATTCAGGATCTTCCAGGGAAAGCGTATCTCCCCCTCTTCCACGCTGCCCCGCTGCACCGATCCGAGCGTGGTGAGCGTCGTCGGCCCCATCATGCCGTCGTGGCCCCATACGGCACCGGCGCTGCCGTCATAGTCGAAGGTGGTGCGCACATAGCGCTCCCCGGTCCTGGGGTCCATGGCGAAGGTGTAGTCGCCGCGGTGCCTGCCCCATCCGGCGATGGATCGATCCGGCTTGGCCTTGCTCAGCGCCTCGACCACCGCCTCGACGACCTGGCAACCGACATTGACGGGGCTCGCACCCACGGTGGCGGGGTATCTGGCATTGGTCACGCTGCCCAGCGGCGCGATGACCTTCAGCGGGCGCATGGATCCGCTGTTGTGAAAATCCGCCAGGGCCGGATCCATGTAAATGATGGTTGCGGCCACCGCCCGCGCGTAGGTCACCGCGTACACGCAGTTGATGAAACCGGTGCGCTGGGCGTCGCTGCGGGAGAAGTCCAGCGTGACCTCATCGCCCTTGATGGTCACATCCACCCGCACCGCCACCGGCTCGTCGAGGACGGTGCCGTCATCGTCGGTGGAAGATTCGCCGCTATAGGTGCCGTCAGGCATCGCCGCGATCTCCGCCCGAACCGCTTTTTCAGTGCGGTCCATCATCTGGTGGACGGCCCCGAGCACCGTGTCCTTACCGTAGCGCCGCAGCAATTCGAGAATGCGGTTCTCGGCAAACAGCGTGGTGGCGATCATGGCGTGACTGTCGATCTTCATTTCGTCGACGAAACGCACGTTGTTGTAGATCAGCGCCATCAGGTCGGCGTCCTCCACGCCGCGCTTGATGATCTTCAGCGGGGGAATGCACAGGCCTTCGGCGATGATGTCGTAGGCATTGGGAAAGTAGCCGCCGGGAAATGATCCGCCCGTGTCCTGCATGTGCCCGCGCACCATGGTGAAGAACAGCAGCTCGCCGTCGAGGAAGATGGGGCGCATGAAACCCCAGTCCGGGAGATGGGAATTGTGGCCGCCGTGGTACGGGTCGTTGGTGAGGATCACGTCGCCCGGATGCAGGTTGTCCTTGTACATTTCGCAGATCGCCTCGATGGCGAAGGACGTGCCGAGGAACTGGCCCGGCAGGCCCTCGGGAACGGCGACGGTGGACCCGTCGGCCAGCCATACGCCGACCGACAGATCCTTCAGGGTCGCCATCAGGTAGCTCTGCGAGGTCCGGGTCACCATGCCGCGCATTTCGCGGCACAGTGACTGAAATCCGTGCCAGACGGTCGATAGCGTGATCGGGTCGATGGTTGTCAAGCTTGATTCCTCCCTGATCGGCATTTACTGATGGGCGCAGAAGCGGCGGGCGCTTTCGTCGCGGCCCCTGCACCTGTTCGCGCACAGTCTACAGTCGCCGCACCGTCCCGTCATCGGTCGGTTGACCGATGCTCCCGGCGATTATTGCGCTGTCGTAATTGAACACGCAGGCGTGCTGTAACAACTTCGGCATTCGTGCGACCGCGCGCGGTCCTGCAACCGCCGCACTCGCCTGCTTGACCCGTGCTGTCCCCGCGGTAAACAGCACCAGTGTGTGGGTCTGGGCGCCGCCGGTTGCGCAGGCGAGCCCAGCCGCGACCGACGAACTGTTGTCGGCGCGATTACGCCGCACCGCGCCGGGCTGGCCGTGCCGCCTTCTTGCGCGCCGCCGCCGGCCGGGGCTTGACTGGCGCAGTTCGCGCGGCTGCGACGCGCACGCTGCGGCGAACGGCGCCGGCCGCCTTGTGCGTTACCCGGGTCGGAATCCGGTTCAGTTCCTCGCAGCCGTTTTCGGTGACGATCACGGTGCCGCCGATGTTGACCCGGTGCCGGTCGATGCAGGCATTGGGCTCGAAGGCGAACACCATGCCGGGCTTGAGCACGGCGCTGCGCTTGGGCCCCTGCACCGGGCCCACGAACCGCACCCCCAGATTCACGTTTTCCATATTGATTTGCGGGCGCCCGAGCAGAAAGTGCGGCCCGACCGAGTGCACCAGCGGCGTATAGCACCAGCACCCGGCGACCTTGAGCGGCTCGGCCATGGCGGCGACCAGTTGTTCGAACGTGATCCCGGGGCGCAGCGTCTTGAGCCCTGCCACGTAAGACTCGCGCGCGACCCGTTCGCACTTGCGGTTGATCGGGTCCAGCGGATCGATGGCGACCGTCATCTGCACCTGGATTTCCTGATTGCCGCACATCGGCATCAGTTCGGCCTGCATCAGATCGCCGCGTTCGAGCCGGCGCGGTTGCTCGCCGCGCGTGGTCCAGCGCGGCGGTCCCCAGGAAAGCGTGGCCGGCCCGGAATTCATGACGATGTTCGGATAGCGCAGACCGATGCCGAAGCGGAACATCTCCCGCACCGCCTCGGCATAGATCGCTTCCTCGCCCACGCCCTCGGCGGCGACCTCGGCGATGGCGCGGCAGCCGGCCTCGGCCGCTTTCGCCGCGTAGCGCACCTGTGCCAGTTCCTCGGCGCTCTTTACCAGCATCAGGTGGCTGAACTGCTCGGAGATATCCTCGAACGCGACGCCGGGGAGCAGCTGGACGAACTGTTCCCACCAGTTTGCCGGTATGGCGCCGAAGGGCTCCGTCGGGGCCGACGAGCGCAGCCCCACCACTCCCACGCGATGGCCGCCGTCGAGTTTTTCGCGCACCACCTGGGCAGCCTGGGCGCCGCTGGTCGCCACGCGGTAGTCGTTCACCCACAGCGCGTGCCCGCGCTCTGCCGACCACTGCGCCCGCAGCACCCTCAGGTTCGCCCAGGTGAGGACGACCGGATCCCCCTCCAGGGGCAGAATGCTGCATTCCTCGTTGTAATCGTCGCTGATGTAACTTTCGTACATCTCCCGGGCGCGAAAACCCGCGACGACCAGGCAATCGAACCGGCGCTCGCGCATCAGCGCACGCACCGCCGCCCAGCGGCGGTCGCGCTCGGCGAAGGAAAGGACCGGAGGGCGGACGGCGATCTTAGGCATGATGGATCTTCCCCAGCAGACTGGCGCGAGCCCTGGCAAGCCGCAAACGCTGCGATGGCGCGAATGTATACGAAATTTGCAGATTACGAGTTTTCTGTTGACACTTCTGCAGAAAAATATGGTTTTGTATACGTCGTCTCTCGATTTCGGACCGTTGCGCTTTGCAACGGTCCGAAATCGAGAGAGCAGGGGCGTCAAAACAAACCAGCCCAGTTGCTTCCTGCTTCGCCGCTTCGGAAATTCGGGGTCGAAACGGGCATTGCTTCCGGCGTCGACCGTTGCCGTTATCGACCAGACGGCATTGGCGGGAAAATCCAATCGCGGGATTTGGTGGATGCGCCAAACCCCGGGCTGAAGCAGCCTGCTACATCGTCGACGGCAGCCACAGGACCAGCACTGGAAACAGCACCAGCAACGCCAGCTTGACCAGGTCGGCGCCGATGAACGGCATGACCCCGCGAAACACCGTCCACATCGGCACGTCTCCGCCCGCGATTCCCTTGAGGATGAACACGTTGATGCCGAACGGCGGCGTGATCATTCCGGTTTCCACCACGCACACCATGACGATTCCCCACCAGACGAGGTCGTAGCCCATCGCGGTGATCAGCGGCGTGACGATCGGAACGGTGATCACCATCACGGGGAAGGGGTCCATCACGCAGCCGAGGATGATGTAGATCACGAGCAGTACCGCGATAACCCCAAGGGAAGGTATGGTCATGCTGCTCAGCATCGACACCAGTTTCTCGGGCAGCCCGGTGATTCCGATGAAGAACGAGAATGTGACCGCGCCGAAAATCAGCATGTAGATCATGGCGGTGGTGCGGGTCACCTCGCCCATCACCCGCCACAAGTTGCCGCCGGCGAGCTTGCCGCGGAACAGCGCGAACAGAAACGCGCCCATCGCGCCGAAGGCCGCCGCCTCGTTCGCCGTGAACACCCCGCCGTAGAGTCCTCCGATCACCATCAGGAACAGCAGCAACACGCCCCAGGCGTTGCGGAATGCAAGCAGGATTTCACCCAGGTGGACGCGATGCCCGACCGCGGGGGCCGCATCCGGGGCGAGCCGCACGTACAAGGCGATGGTCACCAGGTACAGCGCCACGGCAATCACCGCCGGTATCACCGCGGCGATGAACAGGCGCCCGATCGACTCCTCGGTAAGAATGGCGTAGAGAATGATCGCGGTGGACGGCGGCACCAGCTGGCCCAGGGTTCCGCCGGCCGCCACGCAGCCCGTGGCAAGCCCCGGCGAATAGCCGCGCTCGCGCATCTCGGGCAGCGCCACCTGTCCTATGGTCGCCGCCGTCGCGAGCGAGGAACCGGTGAGCGCTCCGAAGCCGGCACAGCCACCGATCGTTGCCAGCGCGAGCCCGCCGCGAAAGTGACCGAACAGCGCCTGCGCGAACCGGTATATGTCCGCGGACAATCCGGATGCCGAGGCGAAGCTTCCCATGATCAGGAACAGCGGCAGCACCGCAAGATTTTCGTTGGTGAGGAAAGCGGCAGCCTCGGTGCCGAGCACGCTGAGCGCCGGGTCGATCCCGGCTAGCAACGCCGCCCCCACCACCCCGGTGAGCGCCAGCGAGGCGCACAGCGGCACCAGCAGCAGCGAGGTTCCCCACATCGCGAAGAACAGCACGATCGCCACCGTGCTCGGGTACGAAGCGGCGGTGCCCGAGAGCGCCCGGATCGCCGGGGACGCGCCGCTGGCGAGCGCGGCCGCGAGGACCAGTAGGCCGATCGCCCAGCGCGCGTAGCGGCCCGCGCCCAGCGTCCCGTCCGGCGCGAGTAGCGCATCGCGCAGGGTCGCCAGCACCACCGCCAGTTGCGCCACGCAGGTCGCCGCGAGCAGCACCGTGACCATCCAGATGTAGGGCGAGCGCTTCAGATCGAGGTAGACGGTCGCCGCACCGCGCTCCTGCAGGTCCGACGCGTGCAAGCCCATCTGCCAGGCAAGCAATAGATACAATACGAGGAGCGTCGACGCGCCCAGCAGATTCAGCCAGTTCGTGATCCCGCCGCCCAGATGATCGGCAAGGATGTCGATAGTCAGATTGGCGCGCCCGGCGGCGCCCGCGGCAAAGGTCGCGCCGATCGCCACCGCGAGACTGACTTCCACGATCTCGCTGAATCCCACCAGGGGATGGTTGAACAGCCATCGCAGCATCACGTCGGTGATCGTACCCAGCGCGATGAGCAGCATCCCGGCGACGCCGATGAGGGCTATTCGCCGGGTAAGCACGACGTTCCAACGCTCGATCGACTCGAGCCGCTCGGTGATCAGAGACACTCTCCCTCAGCTCGCTTGAGTATGGCCGGGCAGGCGCCGCGCGCGGGCTTCAATACCCCGCGGCGCGCGCCGGCACGGCCCTCATTTACCGCTGCGGATCTTCTTGACCTCTTCACGAAACGCGGCCAGAACTTTGGGCCCGTCCGGGGTGCTCGAGGCCCATTCATCGACCACCGATTTGATACGCGACCTCCACTCCTCGACCTCGTTTTCCGGAACCCCGGTCACCGTCTGCCCGGACATCTCCGACGCCAGCTTGCTCTCGGCCCGGGCCGCGCCATCGGCCGCCATGCCCAGACGCCGGCTGAACGACTCGCCGGACATTTGGTCGATCGCCTGCTTCGCCTTCTGCGGCAGGCGCGCGTAGGCCGACTTGCTCATGAACACGTAGGCCGGGCTTACGCCCAGTGGCGCCTCGACATGGTAATTGCTCACCTCCAGAAGCTTGAACGTCCTCACCGCCGTCCAGGGGATGATCACGCCGTCGACCAACCCGCGGCTGATGCTCTGATAGACCTCCGGAGGCGGCATCGACACCGGCGCGCCGCCGAGACTGACGACGATCTGTCCGAGTTCGCGCGAGGATACGCTGAACTTCATGCCCTTGAGGTCGGCGAGCGATTTGACCGGACTCTTGGTGTGGACATGCGCGGATGGGAACGCGAACAGCGCGAGCACCTTCACCTTGTCGAACTCCTTGGCGATCGTACCGTTTTCATTCAGTCGCCACAGGCCCAATGCCGCTTCCAGGGAAGAATTGGCTTCGAACGGGAGCGAGGCCACCGCGGTCTGGCGGAACTGTCCGGCAAGCGGTCCGAAGATTCCGAACGAGATATCGACCACGCCTTTCAACGTGCGGTCATAGATGTTGCGAAAGTCGCCCAGCGTCGGTCCGGGGTAGAGCTTGATCTGGACCGTGCCTTCTGAGGCCTTCTCGACCTCCTGGATCCAAGGTGTCATCCCCTGCGTGTTGATGAACGACGCGGCCGGTGCGGGAAAACCGAATTTCAGCTGCACCGGCTCCGCGGCGAACGAAGGCGCAGCGGCTGCGACGGCCGCCACAGCGGCCACGGCGACACATTGTCGTATGCTCAAACTGATCATGGTAGACACCCCCTCGCATTTGATGGTCATCGCCAGGCTTCGCGACCCTCGAATGGTACCAAACTACGATGCCCGATGCCGGCGGCGCGCTCGTCGGCGTAAAAGCGCCGGCAGATGGTTTCTTGGCCGAAGTCCGGCCGGGCGTTGGTATTGGGATAGCCGCAGGCGAGATGCGGCGCATTGTCCGATCCGCGCTGATTCCGCTATCATGCAAGACCGGCTGAGACGATCTTGCCGGAGACGGTTAGCGCCATCTTTACTCGACAAAAAGGGAGACTTCCATGGCAACCGAGCTGCCGCCGATCAGGCGCATCGTCACCGCAATCAACGCCTCCGGAAAATCGTACATCGCCGAGGACGGGCCGCCGGCGCATGTGCGGCGAAATCCGACACGCCCCGGCTTCGTCGTCCGCAACCTGTGGGCGACCGGCGGCAATCCGGCGCCGCTCGGCGAACCCGACCTTAGCACCGAGATGCGCGGAGTCATGCCTCGGCCCGGTGGCACGTTTTTCAAAGTCATCGACATACCGCCCGACGACGAAGCCCTTGCGCCGGGCAGCCCGCAGGTCGCGAACGAGCCCGGCCTGAGGCACGACTCGAATGCCCGCCATCCCGGCATGCACGAGACCGACACCATCGACTACGCGATCGTTCTTTCCGGAGAAATCCACGCGCTGGTCGATGAAGGCGAGGTTCTTATGAAAGCCGGGGACGTCCTGATTCACCGCGGCACCAACCATGCCTGGGCCAATCGCTCCAAGAATATCTGCCGGATACTTTTCGTGCTGGTCGATGCCGGGCCGAAAAGATAGGCAGTGTCGCAGGCGAAAAGGCGATCAAGGTGCCGGGGTTGAAGCCCGAATTGAGAGCATCAGCGGTGTCGCTGCAAAGCAGAGACGTCCGGTCAGTGAAATAATCAGGCGCTGGCTCGAGGAACCGCTCCTGCCTCCTCGAAGGCGACATCAATCAGCGCGCCGCATCCCGGGCAGCAATACTCGCGATACGCCTGCCAGTCCTCGCGTACGGTCTTGTGGCCCAGCGAGCCGGGCCTGCGCGCACGCGATGGCAGGTAATCGTGATAATCGGCGCGCTCAGGGCAAATCACCGCGCCGCAGTCGCCGCAGGCAAGTACGTGCACGCCATCGGCTTCGCCCAGGGACAAGACCCCATAGAGCGGCTTGCCCAGGCGAAGCACCGGGCTTTGCTGCCGGGTCTGGATTCGCGCCGGCTCGGCTTGCGCCAGCCTTGCCTGACGCATGTCGGCCCTCAGCGCCGCGCTCGCGTGTGCATCGACCTCGCCGTTTGCGGTCAATACGACGCCGTAGGTATCCCGGCTGCGTTCCACGGACACCAGTCGTGCCAGGACGTCTTTTGCCACGCGCGCCGGATCGCGCCTGAGGGGATCGCCGAAACCTCCGCCGCCGCACCAGGCCGTGCAATAGACGTCCCCCGGTGCAAGCAACCGCGGCGGGATCAGCGCCTTCTGGGGTTGCGCCCCCTTCATGCGCATCAGCTCATCGACGGGTCGCAGGAGCCCGCGGTATTCGGCAGGAGACAATTTGAACGGATCGACGCCCAGGATAAACCCGGTTCTCGCCGAGTCGGCGGGATACCCGCCCGCCAGTCCGCGCGTGGTCGAGACCTCGACGCCGATGCCGCGGAATCCGACTCTCCATTTGGACGAGTTGTGGACCGCTACTGCGATTTCGCCTCCCGCTCCGCCGCGCATCTGTCCATGGCCGCAGGAATCGGCGCGCTGCCGCCGGAACAGGTACACGATCGGATAATTCGCTTCATGCATTTCGACATCGGCCATGATCGAGCCCGGGGCAAGCATGAAGGCGGCGGTGTCATCGCCGTCGTCGAACGGCGTTCCTCCGGTCCCGCCGCCGTTGGTGTCCAGCGTCAGGCCCCCCTGAAGCTGGCCGTACTGGTCGATTCCTCCCATGTAGACGGCGTTGACGTTGCCGTTCCACGGCGCGGTGACGGCATCGCTCAATCCTGCGGCCATCGCCATCTCGCTCACGATTTTCGTCACCACGCTCGACAGCAGGCAGAGCGGTCCGGGCGGGGCCGCAAACAGCGCGGCGGGATAGTGGGGGTTGTAAATGCAGCCTTTAGGCACCGAAATCCGGCACGAAGAGACCATCCCGCGGTTGGGAAGCAGGTCGGAGAATAGCGTCAGCACGAGCACGCTGAAAATCGCGCCGATCGTTCCCGGGAGGGCGGCGTTCACCGGCCCGGGGCACTGGGCAGAGGTACCGGTGAAATCGAAGCTGATGACCTCGCCACGCTTCTCGGCACGCACCTCGGTCTTCAACAATGCCGGGGCCAGGCCGTTGTGATCCGCGTAGCACACGTTATGCCACGTGCCGTCCGGGATCGCCCGGATCCGCTCACGCGCCTTGGTTTCGGTTTCGTTGATCATCTTCGCGAGAACGCCGCGCACGAACGCGCCGCCGTCCCGGGCGATCATTTCATCGAGCCGGGCAGCCGCAACGTTGTTCCCCGCGACCTTCGAAGCGATGTCCAGGGAGACCTGCGCCGGATTTCGCGTCGCCCGCTCGATCAGCCGGTAGACATGGTTGATCGGCTCACCCGCCCCGATCAGTTTCAGACACGGAATGCGGATTCCTTCCTGGAAGACGTCGGTCGAATCCGCGGTCCCGCCCGGGTCTTTCGCGCCCATCTCGATGGTGTGGGTGAGGCTGGCGATCCAGGCCACGATTTCCTCGCCCGCGAACACCGGGCGCGCAATCAGGATGTCGGGCGTGTGGATCCCCATGAGATAGGGTTCGTTGACGATGAACTGGTCGCCCGGATGGATGCCTTCGCGGTCCGCGGCGTAGCAATGGCGTATGAATTTGATCGCGGATTCGGTACCGGTCATGTGCGGCATCACGCCCGTATTCACGTAAGCGGCATGACCCTCGTTGTCGTAAATCGCGAACACGTATTCGCCGCACTCGGTGACCAGCGGCGAACTGGACGTTCTCACCAGCGCCCAGGCGCCCTCGCGCACCGACGCGGTTATCCGGTGCACCGCCACTTCGTATTTCACCGGATCGATCTTCGGATCGACATAGGGAAGCGGGCGCAGCACGTCGAGGACGATGGTTTCGATGACTTCGTCGATCGGCATGTCGCGGCGCAGCCCCGGAATGCCGAGCCAGGCGTCGGAATCCGGCCCGATCGGTCCGGACAGTCTTTCATTCATGGGCAAACCTCCCGCGCGCGTGATCCACCACCAGATTCCCGAAATCGTCGACCTGCCCGATCTGACCGGGCAATACCAGCATCGTCAGGTAGTCGTTCTGCACGAATGCCGGCCCTGGCATTTCCTGCTGCGGCGCCAGGTCGCGATCGGCATACACGGGAACGCGCTGAAAGCCCTGCCGCAGGGAAAAGCAGGCCTCCCGGTAGGCCTGCGGCGCCGCCGTACTCCCCGGCCGCGTACCGCGCCGCAGGGAGGGTTTCGGGTGCACTGCGATCCCGTCGACACCCAGGCCCACCAGTTCGATCGACGAGTGGGCAGACGATACGCTGGCACCGCCATAGAGCGCGCGATATTTCCGCTCGAAGCTCTCGCGTATGCCGGGCATGCCGTTCGCGGCAATCCATTGCGGGTCCGGAATTTCCACCGTCAGCTCGTGCACCTGCCCGCGATAGCGCAAGTCGAGAAAATACCTCGTCCTGGTCATCGCCGAGGCAGTGCCCTCTCGTTCGAACTGCCCGGTCAGCCGCTGTTCCAGTTCGGCGAACGACGCGGCCAGCCGCGCGAGGTCGAACGGCTCGCGCGCAAGCAGCGTGACCTGCTGCTTGTGCTTGGTATCGGCCAGGGCCACGCCCAGGGCCGAAAACACCTCGGCGTTGGCGACCAGAACCGTCCGCTTGACGCCGGAAATCTCGCCGTACGCAGCCGCATGCATCGGACCGCCGCCGCCGAAGGCGAACAGGACGAAGTCGCTCACATCGAAGCCACGCGCCCCCAGATAGACCTTGATCGCGTCGCTCATGTGGTGATTGGCCAGTTCGACCACGGCGAGCGCGGCCTCGGTGACCGACATGCCCAGCGGCCGCCCGAGCTGGACTTCGATCGCCGCTTTGGCCGCGTCGACATGGACCTTCAAACGCCCGCCCAGGAAACAATCGGGATCGAGATAGCCAAGGGTGAGCCAGGCATCGGCCAGGGTCACGCGCGCGCCGCCGGAGCCGTAGAACACCGGGCCGGGCTTGGACCCTGCGCTCTCGGGACCGAATTTGATGCTCCTGCTCGCGGAATCGAACCACGCGATCGTGCCCCCGCCCGCTCCGATCGACTGAATGTCCACGCGCGGCGTCAGAACCTCGAAGCGCGACATGACGCCGGCGGCGCCGAAAAACTCGCGCGCGATGATCTCCTCGCCCCGCCAGATGACGCTCACGTCGAAGGTCGTGCCGCCGACATCGGTCGTGATGACGTTGCTCTCGCCCAGCAGCTGGGCGAGGTATTTGCTGCCCATTACCCCGCCGACGGGCCCGGACCCGATGGTATTGACGGGACTCGCGTACTGCGCTTCGGTCACGCCGCCGAAGCACTGCATCGAAGCGACCGACTGACGCAATCCCTGTTCGGCCAATCGTTTCTGCAGTTCGCCCAGATAGCCCTTGACCACGCCGCCCACGAAGGCATCGATGACCACGGTATTGCAGCGTGCGTTTTCGCGCATCTTCGGCGCCAGATGGGTCGAAAGCGACACCGGGACATCGGGGGCGAGACTCCGGACCGTCTCGGCGAGCAGCAACTCATGGGCAGGATTGAGGAACGACCATAGCAGGCAGACCGCGATGGCATCCACTTTCTGGGCAAGCAGCGCGCGAACCGCCCTTTCCGCCTCCTCCGGCAAGAGCGCAATCAGCACCTTGCCGTTCATGTCGACGCGTTCGATGACGCCCGCGATGCATTGGCGTTCCACCAGCGGCACCGGCTGGCGCAGGCCGACCTGCCGGCGCATTTCTTCGTCCGACAATCCGGCCAGTCGTCCCACCGCGCGCTGAATAAAGGGCGTGTCCTCGAAGCCGGCGGTGATCAGCAGGCCGACGCGCGCGCCCCGGCGCATCACCAGCGCGTTGGTGCCGACCGTGGTTCCGTGTCCGAAGTAACGGGTCTTGCCGAGCAGGCCGGCCACGTCCTGCCCGGCGTTGCGCGCCAGGTCCTCCAGGCTCGCCATGACGCCCTCGACGATCGCATCCGGCGTGGTAGGGGCCTTGCCGACGAACAGATTGCCGCTGTCGTCGATGGCTACGGTGTCGGTAAAAGTGCCGCCGACATCAACGCCGAGATGGTACACGTGGCTCTCCTTCTAGACCGGCGAAACCGGAACCAAACGGGCTGCTTCGCTTTGACGCCCCTGCTCTCTCGATTTCGGACCGTTGCAACCGCGCAACGGTCCGAAATCGAGAGACGTATGCAAAACCAAGCTCTTCTCCAGAATCGCCGACAGTAAACTCGTAAATAACTCAATCAATCTGAAGATCATCCAGCCGGCCTTCGCGACGGCCGCGCCGAGCAGGAAATTTACTCCCCCGCCACGCAATCTCCAAGACTCGGGCGCATCTTCCCGCGGCTCGATCCGGCATACCCATTGACACGCGGGAAAACGCCGTGCTATGAAGCTTGGACTCGCAGCAGTGGGACGGCCATGTACAAGATCATCCGCATGGTGAAGCGCCGCAACGACCTGACGCTCGCCCAGTTCAAGGATTACTGGCTCGGGCAGCATGCGCTCATCGCGCGGCGCGCGCTGGAACGGGGGCTGATCAGAAAGGCGGTAGCGAGTGTTTCGACCGGAGAGGTGGCGCTCGGCGCCAAGGAACCGCCGTTCGACGGCATGGCCGCCCTGTATTTCAGCACGCTGGAGGATATCCGCGCCGCGATGTCCGGTCAGCTCTGGTCGGAGCTGACCGCGGACGCGGGCAGTTTCGTCGATCCCGGGGCGGCGGTGCTGCGCGTCGTCTGCGACGAGCACCTCATGTCGCAGAAGGAGGGCGCGGAGCAGGCGATCAGACGCTCGGGCCAGCTCAAGATCATCCGCACCGTCTATCGCCGCCGCGACCTGAGCCACGCGCAGTTCAAGGACTACTGGCTCAGAAACCACTCGGCGCTCGAAGACAAGGTCATCGCGACGAGCGGCGTGCAGCGCATCGTGGCCACGTTCGCAGTGCCCGATGCGGGGCGCGACGCGGACTTCGACGGCATGGTGGAATTGTATTTCGACTCCATGGACGATATCCGGACCATGTTCGCCGGGCCGGTACCGCAGATGATGCGGGCCGACGAGGAGAACTTCGTTCAGATGGACGCGCCCGCGGTACGCCTGATCGCCGAGGAGTACCTGATCGGCGAAACGACCGATTAGTGACTTACGAGCTTACTGTTGATGATTCCGGAGAAGAATTCGGTTTTGTTGTATACATCTCTCGAATTCGAACCGTTGCGCTTTGCAACGGTTCGAATTCGAGAGAGCAAAGGCGCCAGAGCAAACCAGCCAATTTTGTTCCGGCTCCGCCCGCTTAGGAGAAGGGAAAATGATCCAGGAAAAAGACATCAAGATGCAGGCTCGCGACGGGACGAAACTGGGCCTGCGCATCTACCGGCCGGAGGGCAGCGGCCCGTTTCCGGCACTGTTCGCCACCTCGCCGTACCGCTACGACAACAACGAACTGCCGGCGACGCCGCTGTTCCTGTGGCGCGAGACCGGGCCGATCGACTGGTACGTCGAGCAGGGTTACGCATTCGTCCATGCGGACGTGCGCGGCACCGGCACCTCCGAGGGCGAGTTCAGCTTTTTCGGGCGCGAAGAGCAGGAGGACCTGTACGACGTGATCGAGTGGATCGCGCGCCAGCCCTGGTCCAGCGGCAAGGTGGGCGGCATCGGGGAATCGTACTACTGCATGGCGCAGTGGTTCATGGGAATCCAGAATCCGCCGCACCTGGCTTGCCTCGGCGCCTACGACGGCTTGAACGATCCCTACCGGTACCTCGCCTACCGGGGCGGGATCGAAAGCGCTTTTCCGCTGTACTGGTTCAATTCGAGCGTGCGGGTACCCAACCTGTATCCCGCCAACGGCGACAATCCGCGCCAACTGGAGCGCGACTTCTATCTGGACGCGCAACAGCACCCGTTCTGCGATAACTACTGGAAGGAACGCACCGCCGCCCTGCATCTGTACAAGATCAAGGTGCCGACGTTCTCCATCGGCGTCTGGGCGAAACTGGACCTGCATCTTGCGGGAAATATTCTGGGGTTCCAGCAGGTTCAGGGGCCGAGCAAGCTCGCCATCACGGCGGCGCCGACTGCGGCGCACGCGCCGGTGGATTTCGCCAATCCTGAATTCCACAAGAAATACCTGCTGCCGTTCTACGACAAGTACCTGAAGGGCGCCAAGACGAGCTACGACGATCGGCCCAACGTCGAATACCTGGTCAAGAATACCGGCGTGGTCCGGACCTTCGATACCTGGCCCCCTCCCGGCACGCGCAGCAAGGCGTTCTATCTGGCGAAAGGCCCGAGCGGCTCGGTCACGTCGTTGAACGACGGGACGCTTCTGGAGTCCGCGCCGACTGCGGACGGCGGGAGCACCACCTATTCCTATCCGCATCCGAGCTGGGTGCTGGGCGTGGTGCCGGTGGGCCCGCAGGGGCCGGATCCGGCCCGCGGCGTGCTCACCTTCAACAGCGCCCCGCTCGCCGCCGACATGGAAATCGCCGGCCACGGCAAGCTCGTGATCCACGCCTCCTCCACGCGCCGGGACATGGATTTCATCGTCAAAGTGTCCGAGCAGTTCGCCCAGCCCGAGGAAGCCCGTGCCAAGGGGTCCCAGCCCGGATACGTCATCGTCACCAAGGGCTGGCTGCGCGCTTCGCACATGGAGCGCGACGCCGGGGACAGCGAGGAGATCCCCCGCTACGCGCACGCCAGGGCCACGCCGATCGAGCCGGGCAAGGTCTACAAGCTGGAAATCGCGCTGATGCCGATCGCCTGGCGGTTCAGGAAGGGCAACCGCATCCGGGTGGAAGTGTGCTGCGGCGATTCGCCGGTCACCGACGGCCTGTTCTTCCACATCTACCGTCCCGACAAGATCGGCGCCGACACCATCCACCACGATGCCACGCATCCGTCGCACCTGGTGCTGCCGGTGCTTGCCGCCGACTGAAGACCGGCGCAGGCCGGGCAAGCAAAGGGGGCGGCATGGGCAGACTGGACAATCGCGTTGCCATCGTCACCGGCGCCGCGCACGGGGAACGGGCGGCATTGGGCTCGCATTTTGCCAAGGCACTCGCCGCCGAGGGCGCGAAGGTCACGCTGGCGGATCTGAAAGACTGCGCTTCCGTCGCCGCCGAGATCGAATCGAGCGGCGGCCAGGCGCTGAGCGTACGCGCGGACGTTCGCGACGAGCAGTCGCTGCATGCGATGGCGCAGGCGACGCTCGAGCGCTTCGGCAGTATCGACATCCTGGTCAACAACGCCGCGGTCGGTTCGAATATCCCGCCGGTGCCGGTTCTGGAACTCGAGGCAAGCGCCTGGGACGAAATGTACGCGGTCAACGTGCGCGGGCCGTTCCTGTGCGTGAAGGCGGTGCTGCCGCAGATGCGCAGGCAGAAGTACGGCAAAGTCATCAACATCGGATCGGCGACGATCTATTCGGGGCTGCCGAACCGACTGCACTACGTCTCGGGAAAGGGAGCGATCCACGTCATGACGCGCTCGCTCGCTCGCGAACTGGGGCCGGACGGCATCTGCGTCAATACCATCGCCTACGGACTCATCACCAGCGCGTTGACCGAGCACGAGATGGAACAGGATCCCGCGCACAGGGCGCGGGTTTTCGGCCCGAGGATGATGCAGGTGCACGTGCACGTCGGTGACGTGTTGGGCGGTCTGGTGTTTCTCGCCTCGGCCGAGAGCGACCGCATGACCGGCCAGTGCCTCATGATCGATCCAGGCTCGGTTTGCCTGTGAGCGCGGCGCTGTCGCCGCCTGAATCGTAAGAGACCAGAGCGCAAAGCGAACGCCGGCCCGGGTTTCAGGGCAGGCATCCGGGCTTGGGCCTCGCAAGTTGTCATTGGATGGCTGGCGGTTCACAATCGCGGCACGGTGACCGCAGCGCCGAATTCCGGCAGGAAATCGATTTGAAATCGCCCCACCAGCCAGCAGGCAATCTGCCCGTCGAACTGACCAGCTTCGTCGGCCGGCGAGAGGCGCTGGCGCAGATCAAGGGACTGCTGGCCCACAGCCGGCTGCTGACGCTGACCGGCGCGGGCGGCGTCGGCAAGAGCCGCACCGCGGTCGAGGTTGCCCGCCAGCTTGCGCGGGCATGGCCTGACGGAACCTGGCTGGTGGAACTGGCCGGGCTCGGCGAACCCGATCTGCTGCCGAACGCGGTCGCCGCGGTGCTCGGGGTTCGAGAGCAGCCGGGCCGTCCTATTCAGGCCACGCTCGGCGGCCACCTGGAACAGCGGCAGCTGCTGCTCGTATTGGACAACTGCGAGCATCTGCTGGAAGCGAGCGCGGCGCTGTGCCATGCGCTGCTGCGCGGCTGCCCGGGACTGCGCGTGCTGGCCACCAGCCGCCAGCCGCTGGGCGTTTCCGGCGAGGCGACGCTCGCGCTCGCGCCCATGGACGTGCCTGACGATGCGCGGCTGGCGACACCCGCTTCGCTGATGCGGTTCGACGGCATCCGGCTTTTCGTCGAACGCGCCGCCACCGTGTCGCCGGGGTTTGCGCTCACGGACGAGAACCTGCAGTCCGTCGTCGCGCTCACGCGCAAACTGGACGGCATCCCGCTGGGGCTGGAACTGGCTGCGGTGCTGGTGAGGACATTGGCGCTGGGCGATCTGGTCGAGCGGCTGGACGACCGATTCTCGCTGCTCAGCGTCGGCAACCGGGCCGCGCTGCCGCGCCATCAGACGCTGCGCGCCGCGATCGACTGGAGCCACGGCCTGCTCTCGGAGGCGGAGCGGATACTCTGGCGGCGCCTGTCGGTCTTTGCCGGCGGCTTTTCGCTCGATGCCGTCGAGGCGGTGTGTGCGGACCAGCTGCTGCCGGCGGGAACCATAGTGCCGACATTGACCAGCCTGGTCGAGAAATCCATCGTCTCGGCGGACTCGGCCGCCGGGCGGGGGCGTTACCGGATGCTGGAAACCCTGCGCCAATACGCGCACGAGCGTTTGCTCGAGGCGAACGAGGAAGCGTCTCTGCTGCGGGCGCATTACGACTGGTGCGCCGCACTGGTTCTGCGGCCGGCCGGCGCGTGGTGGACCGGACGGCGCCAGCTCGACTGGCTGGCGCTCATGAAGGCCGAACAGTCCAATCTGCGCGCTGCGCTGGATGTCTGCCTTCGCCGTCCGGACAAGGCGGAGGCGGGCCTGAGTCTCGCGGCGCACCTGTTCCTGCACTGGATCGTCCAGAACAGCCAAGGCGAGGCGCGACATTACATCGACGGGCTCCTGGCTCAGACCTCGGCGCCAAGCGCCGGCCGGGCGGGGGCGCTGTTCGCGCAGGGTTTCATCGCCCGCGGCCAGGGTGACCTCGACTGCGCGCGCGCCTCGTACGACGAATGCCGCCGGCTCGGCCTCGCGCACGGGTACGAGCGGGAGCTCGGCTGGTCGATCGCCGGCAAGGCCATGCAGGAACTGGTCGTGCTGGCGACGATGGAACAAGCGGCGGCGCGCTCGGCGCATTTCCTCAAGTTGCGGGCCGATCTGAACGCCGCTGCCGAGTTGCTCGAGCGCTCCGGCGACAACGTCATACGCGTCTGGGCGATCTATCTGCTCGGCGATGCACACGCCCACATGGGCGACCTGGCCCGCGCGGAAGTCTACATGAAAGACAGCGTGGCACTCGGCGAATCAGCCGGCGATGTGTGGGCGCGCGCCAATGCGCGCGCCCGCCTCGGAATCGTCCAGTGGCAGCGAGGCGAACTCGATTCGGCGCGCGAGAACCTGCTCCAGGCCATTTGCGCGCAACGCGAGATGGGCCATCGCTGGGGCATGGCGATGAGCCTGGAGGGACTCGCCTACGTCAGCGCCTCGGCCGGCCAGCCCGAGAAGGCCGCCCGCCTTCTCGGCGCCGTGGATACGTTGTGGAACCGGGTGGGAACCAAGCTGCACGGATTCATGAAAGCGCACCATGACCGTTGCGCCGCGGCAGCAAGCGAAGTGCTCGGCGAGGCACGGTTCCGGGACAATTTTCAGCGCGGCGCCAAGATGGCGCTGCCCGACGTGTTGGCCTACGTGCTGGGCGAGTCGGAGCCGGCCGCGCAGGCTCAGCCCGACGCGCTCGCGCGGCTGAGCCGCCGCGAAATGGAGGTTGCGCGCCTGATCGCCGGCGGCGCGACCAATCGGGAGATCGCCGCCGCGCTGTTCGTCGCCGAGCGCACGGCCAAGACGCACATCGAACACATCCTGAACAAGCTCGGGGTCGGCTCCAGGGCGCAGATCGCTGTCTGGCTGACGCAGCACCAGCACCCCGGACAAATCGGTCCGGCCATCGGTCAACCGACCGATGCACGACCGGCACGGCGACCCTAGACTGCCCGGGATCGCCTGGTGTGCGAACCGAGTTGCGCGCGGCGCATGCTGATCGTCGACGCTGTCAGCGATTAAGACGCGGAATCGAGGGAGGGTGGAATGGCAAGCGAACGCAAGGCAAGGCTGGCGAAGGTCAATTACTGGGACGAGATGCTGGCCTTGCGCGACCGGCAGCGCGCGCAGAGAAAAAATGCGCTTCAGGTCATCGAAGAGCAGGAATTGCCGCTCGAATCCAACCGTCAGGGGCTGATGCGCTGGTACATGCATCCGTCGATCACTGACACCGCGCTGACGACGCTGCTCTTCTTCCACCAGGAGATTCCGCCCGGCGGCCGGTCCGGCAAACTGAAGTTCCAGGGCGGACAGGTCATGCTGATCATCGAAGGCAAGGGTTACACCATGATCGACGGCGTGAAATATCCGTGGGAGATGGGCGACGTGCTGAATCTCCCGCTCAGGAACAACGGCATCATCGTGCAGCATTTCAACAGCGACCCGGATAAGCCGGCGAAATTCGTCGCGGCCGAGCCGAACTGGTTCGCGTGCACCGGGGTGGACCGCGGCTGCGGCTTCGAGCAGCTCGAAGACGCCCCGGAATACCGCAGGCCCTGACCGATGAATTCGCATGTTCACGGCCATGCACATGGCCAGGACGCGAGCTCGCATGTCCATGCCACGGTCGACCATCTGGCGAATGATCGCGCCAACGGCAGCCGCATGCTGGTCCTGCTCGATGCGGCGTTGATGCACAGCATCGGCGCTGCGGCCGACGACGTGGTGCGCATCGCCACCGAGCGCGGCCGCAGCGTGCTCGCCCGGCTGGATGCGCCGAATCCGGCCGACGAGAACACCGGCGTCGTACGGATGGACCGCCTGGTGCGGCAGGCGCTCAAGGCCCATCTGAACGAGGAGGTGGAGATCAAACCGGCGCGGATCGGCCCTGCAAAGCGGGTCGAGCTGACGCCGGCGGTCGATGTCTCGACGGCTCACGACATCGTGCCTCATCTGAAGCGCGCAATGGTGGACAGCCGCACGCCGGCCAGCACCGGCGCGGTGCTCTATATCCCGTTCATCGACTCCCCGGCTGGTACCACCTACGAGATCCACAACGTTGAGGAAGGCGCGGGCACCGTTACCGAATCCACCGAGGTGGTTCTCCACTACGCCGATTCGCATCTGCCCGAGGGCGCGTTCGACGTGACGTTCGAGGACGTGGGGGGCCTGGGCCGGCAGATCAAACTGCTGCGCGAGCTGGTCCAGCTTCCTCTCAAGTTTCCCCAGATGTACCGCCATCTGGGGATCAATCCGCCGCGCGGCATTCTGCTCTACGGTCCGCCAGGCGCGGGCAAGACGCACATGGCAAGGGCCGTCGCCAACGAAATCGAGGCGCGTTACTACTATATCAACGGCCCTGACATCATCGGCACCTATACCGGGGAAACGGAAGCCAACCTGCGCCGGATATTCAACGAGGCGGGGCACCATGCGCCGTCGATCATTTTCATCGACGAATTCGACGCCGTGGCGCCGAAGCGGGGCGAGACCGGGGCGCATGCGGATATTCGCACGGTGACGCAGCTGCTGTCGCTCATGGACGGTCTGAAGCGCGTGGATTCCGTGATCGTGATCGCCACCACCAACCGGCTGGATTCGGTCGATCTGGCGTTCAGGAGGCCGGGCCGCTTCGATCGAGAAATCTTTGTCGGCCCCCCCGACGTGGCGGGCCGGCGGGAAGTCCTCGAAATCCACACGCGTGAAATGCCGTTGTCGGACGACGCTCAGTCATGCCTCGATGAAGTCGCGAGGCGCACGCACGGCTTCGTCGGCGCGGACCTGATGGAATTATGCCGCGATGCCGGATTGAGCACGCTTCGCCGCAGCGCGGGCAATCTCCAGGACCACCGGGCGGCGTTCAGGATTCCGTTGCATGATCTGCGCGTCGAACGGGAGGATTTCGAGACCGCGCTTTCCCAGGTTCGCCCCTCTGCCTTGCGCGAGACGCTGCTCAGCGTCCCGGACGTCGGTTGGCAGGACATCGGCGGACTGCAGTTTGCCAAGAAGCGTCTGCGCGAGATGGTGGAATACCCGTTGCGCAACCCGCAAGTCCTCGCCGCAACCGGACTGATGCGCCACGACGGCGCGCTGCTCTATGGCCCGCCGGGAACAGGAAAGACCCTGCTCGCCCGGGCGATCGCAAAGGAATGCGGGGTCAATTTCATTTCCGTGGACGGACCGGAACTGTTCACCAAGTGGCTCGGAGAATCGGAAGAAGGCATACGGCACGTCTTTCGAATCGCGCGGCAAGTCGCGCCGGCGGTGGTCTTTTTCGATCAACTCGACGCCATCGCTCCGATCCGCGGACAGCACAGCGGGTCCATGACCACCGACCGCGTGGTCAATCAGCTGCTCTCCGAACTGGACGGCGTCGAGCAACTCGCCGGGGTCATCGTCGTCGGGGCGACCAACCGCATCGACCTCATCGATCCCTCGATGCTGCGGCCGGGCCGCTTCGGCATGCGTATTCCGGTGCCGCTTCCCGATGCCAATGCGCGGCGCGAAATCCTGCAGATCAATCTGTCGGCGAACCAGGGCTTCGAACACAGGCGCGACCTCGATGCGATCCTGGATGCGCTGGCGCCCGCCACCGAAGGCTTTTCGGGGGCGAGGCTGCGGCAGGTATGCGACGAGGCAAAATGGATTGCGCTGAGAGCCGTCGGCTTCGCGCACACCGTGGCACCGACGCTCGTTCATGCGCTCGAGGCCCTGGAAATGATCCGTGAAGACTGAAGACAAGGGAGCACAGGAAAATGGCTGAAGCCGACAGAACCCGGGAGCGCGAACGTCCCCCGATCGCGGAAAATCCCTATGAGATGAACATGCGCAAGCGCAAGGAGCGGGCCGAACGGAACCGCGTTGGCCCGATCGTCATCAAACAATCCGACCGCGAACAGTTCGTCGCGCGTCAGGGGCGCCTGATGTTCTATCTCAATCCCTGGGCCTATACCGATACGCCTCTGCAGCAATGGCAGGTGTTCATGCACGAAATCCGCACCCGCTCCGGAAAGCATCGGCACCAGGGCGGGGTCATCATTTACGTGTATGAGGGCAAGGGTTACTCCATCGTAAACGGGGAGCGGGTGGACTGGAAA
>MEQZ01000247.1:22021-27579 GCA_001770425.1 Betaproteobacteria bacterium RIFCSPLOWO2_02_FULL_65_20
ACGAGCAGCCCACGCCGGCCAAGTGGGTCGCGTTTTACAACATTCCGATCATCGAGCACATCGCCGCGGAGATGGAGCAGATGGAGGAATCTCCGGAATTCAAACGCTAGGAGGAGATCCGTATGCATCGCGCGCTCTTGTTTGTTTCATTCGTCTCGATTGCGGCGTGGGCTCCGATCCATGCCTCGGCGCAAGCCCCGGCGCCGGTCTTCCAGTCGTCCCGGCCGATACGCATCATCGTGCCTTTCCCGCCCGGCGGAGTGTCCGATGGGCTCGCGCGGCTGATCAGCGACAAGATGACCGCGGTCCTGGGGCCCCCGGTGATCGTCGAAAACCGCGGCGGCGCGAGTGGCAACATCGGCGCCGAGGCGGTGTGGCGAGCAGGACCTGACGGGCACACGCTGCTGATGGCGCCGCCGCATGTATTCACGATCAACCCGTATCTCTACAAGCTGGCCTACGACGTCTCGGCCTTCGTGCCGGTGACCATCATCGTCACCTATCCGAACGTGCTGGTGGCCAATGCGAGAGTGCCGGTCAACACGCTCACCGAGTTGATCGCCTACGCGCGCGCCAATCCCGACAAGCTCAACTACGCCTCGCAGGGCAGCGGCACCAGTTCGCACCTGTCGGGTGAAATGTTCAAACAACTGGCGGATGTGCGCATGGTGCACGTGCCCTACAAGGGCACCGGGCCTGCGGTGACCGACCTGGTGGCCGGGCAAGTCGACCTGTTCTTCGTGCACCTGGCATCCACGCTCTCGCATGTGAAAAGCGGCAAGCTGAAACTGTTCGCCACCGGCGGCCCGAAGCGCCTGCCGGATTTTCCCGGTATCCCCGCAATCAACGAGCAGGCGCCGGGTTTCGTGTCCATAACCTGGATGGGACTGGTCGCGCCGCCGAAGACGCCGCCGGAAATCGCCGAGCGGATCGCCGCGGCGGTAGCCGAAGCGGTGCGCGAACCCGCGGCGCAAAAGCGCCTCGCAGCCATGAACGTCGAGCCGGTGGCCGGCACCCCGGCGCAGATGGCCACGGTGATCCGCGAGGACATCGAACGCTGGAAGCCGGTGGTCGAGTCGGCGAAGATCAGAGTGGACTGAAGGCGCGAGATGCAGGCCCGCGCCATCGGTCAATCGACCGATGACGGACAGGCCCGGCAACCCTAGACTGTCCGGAGTCGTCCAACGCCGGGGCGGGCCATCCCGCACGCCGCGGATGCCCTGCTGCGGACTGTGGCAAACACGGAGACAAGGCTCATGACCAACATCGACCCGATCACTCTTTCCACCGTCTGGCATTCGTTTCAGACCCTGGTGCGGGAAATGCGCCACATGGTCACCCGCACCTCCCAGAGCTACCTGATGTCGCAGCTGAAGGACGTGTCGGTGGGCCTCTGGCTCGCAGACGGCTCCACGGTCGCGATGCCGCAGGGCCTGCTATGCCAGTTCATGGGCACCAAGTACGCCATTCAAGCGGTCAGGGAGCAGTTCGGCGACGACCTTCACCCCGGCGACGTGATCCTCACCAACGACCCCTACAAGGGCATGACCGTGCATCTGCCGGACTGGGGCTTCATCCGGCCGATTTTTTTCGAGGGCGAGCTGCTGTTCTTCACGCTGGTGCGCGGCCACCAGCAGGACACGGGCGGGTCGTTTCCAGGCGGTTATTACCCCAACTCCTTCGACATCCACGCCGAGGGACTGTGCATTCCGCCCACCAAGGTGTTCGAGAACGACAAGGAGCGCTCGGACGTGATGAGCCTGATCTGGAACAACGTGCGCTGGCCCGAGGCGGTTCGGGTCGACAACTACGCCATGGTGGCCACGACGCGGTTCGCCGAAAGGCGGGTGCACGAAGTGCTCAAGCGCTATGGCAAGGACACCGTGATGGAATGCATCGGCGAGATGCTGGGCCGCACCGAGCGCGCGGTACGGGCTGAAATCGCCGCCATCCCCGACGGCACCTACCTCGGCGAGGCCGCCACCGATGACGACGGCACGGTTCTGGACCAGCCGGTCTGGGTGCGGGTGGCAATCACCGTCAAGGGCGACGAGATCACCGTGGACTTCTCGGGCAGCGACGCCCAGCGCAAGGGCTTCGTCAACTGCCCCTTTGCGGCCTCCTACGCGATCGCCGTCGGTTCCATGATGCTGCTGTTCGATCCCGCGCTGGCCGACTACCACAACGAGGGCTCGCTGCGGCCCATCACCGTCATCACCCCGCCGGGGAGCGTGGTTCACCCGCTGTACCCGGCGACGGTGGGCGCCGCACCGGTCAACGTGGGCCACCAGATCGCGACCTCCGTGCACGCCGCGCTGTCCAAGGCGAGGCCCAACCGCGCGATGGCCGCCTGGGGCAAACGCCGCGGCGACTACGTGTCGTCCGTGGATCCGCGCAGCGGCCAGCCCTATGTGCGCACGACGTTCGACTACGACGGCTCCGCCGGCGCGGTCACCGGACACGACGGCCCCACCGGGCCGCTGTCGATCGGATCGCTTGCCACCGTGATGCGCAGCAATGCCGAGGAAATGGAAATCCGCTTCCCGTGGCGATTACTCAAGTGGGAAGCGGCGACAGACCTGATGGGCGCCGGCCGCTGGCGCGGCGGCGGCGGCATCGAGTGGCGCGCGATGAACGAGGGCGCCGACGGCCGCATGGCCACCGGCAGTTCCGACGGCGACATGACGCCGGGAGAAGGCATACAGGGCGGTTATCCCTCTCCTTTTTCACGCACCTTCATGGTCAGGGACGGCAAACCGATCCGCGTCAAGCCGCACCGCATGGTCGAAATCAAGAAAGGCGACGTGGTGGTGAAGATCAGCGGCGGCGGCGGCGGCGTGGGCCTGCCCACCGATCGCCCCGCCGAACTGGTCGCGCTGGACGTGAAAAACCAGATGGTGTCGGTGGGGGCCGCGCGCAAGATCTACGGCGTCGTGGTCGACCCGGTCAGCTTCGCCGTGAACGAAAACAGGACCAAGCGTCTGCGTTCGAAACCGCAGGCCACGTGGGAGGTCACCATCAACGAGAAGAAGCTCACCGTCGAGATCGTACCTGCCAAGGCCGGCTAGCGGCGCAGCGGGACGCGGGGACGCGGGCGGTCGTACAGACGGAGGGTTGGAACCAATGGCAAACAGCGCAACGCGGCGCATCGAAAGCATGCTGCGCATCCGGCGTTTCGAGGAACAGTTGGTGCGCCTGTCTCAGGCGGGGGCGTTCCCGGGGCACTACCACGTGTACATCGGGCAGGAGGCCACCGCGGTGACGGTGTGCGAGAACCTGACCCGCGAGGACATGATCTTCACCACCTGGCGCAACCACGGCCACCTGCTCGCTCGCGGCGCGCGCCCGGACCGGATGCTCGCGGAAATCCTCGGCCGCGCTGGCGGTTACGCCGGCGGCAAGAGCGGCACGCTGCATTTGTCGGTGATGGAACTGGGCATGCCGGCCACCTCCGCCATGGTCGGCGGCGCGTTGCCCCTGGCCACGGGCGCGGCGCTCGGGCTCAAGCAACAGGGGTCCTCCGGCATCGTGGTCGCGTTCTTCGGCGACGCCGCGCTGGACGAGGGCGCGTTCTACGAAGCCATCAACCTGGCGGCGGTCTGGAAAGTGCCGATCCTCTATGTCTGCGAGAACAACAGCATCCCGCCGGAAAAGCGCAAGCGCGGGCAGTTTCCGTCTTCGACGCTCGCCGCCGCGCAGCTGGTCGATGTGCCGCGCGCCTTGCAGATTCAAAGCGAAGTCGTGGATGGCGCCGACGCCGACAGTCTGTCCGAGTGCTTCCGCAGATTGGTCGCTGAAGTGCGCGCAACCGGCAGTCCGAGATTCGTCGAGGTCCGCTGCACCCGCTGGCCGGGCAACGTCCTGGTCTGGCCCGATCTGCCGTGCGGTGAGTCCAGCCTGGACTGGGCTTTCGCCTCCAAGCCCGAGCTGCCTGAACTCGCAGCCTGGGTCCAGACCAGCGATCCGCTGCTGCTCTATCTGCGCCGGCTGGTGGACGCCGGCCAGCTGAGCAGGGAGGTCGCCGCGGCAACGGACGCGCGGGTCCGTGAGGAGATGGCGGCAGCGGTGCGCTTTGCCGAAACGAGCCCCTGGCCGGATGCCGCCGAGGCAACGACGGACGTCTTTGCCCAAGGAAGCCGGCCATGAAGGTCAATTACTCGCAGGCGATGGCACGCGCCGTTCAGGAATCGCTGCAGGCCGACCCCAAGGTCTTCCTCATCGGCAGCACCTTCGCAGGCTTGTCGGCCGCTGGCCGGGCTGCATTTGCCCCGGTTCTTCAGCAGGTCGCCGGCCGCATCATGGCCGCGCCGGTTTCCGAACTGGGGCTGGTCGGCGCCGCAATCGGCGCCGCCCTCTCGGGCAGCCGCCCCTTGATGGATATCGGCGCGGGAAGCTTTGCCTTTCAGGCCTGGGCGCAGATCGCCAACGAGGCGCCCAACATGCACTACATGAGCGGCGGCCAGACGCGTGTTCCGGTCACGTTCTACTGCCTGATCGGCATCCGCGGCGGCGGCGCGGCCCAGCACTCTCACCGCATCCAGGCGATGCTCGGCAACGTCCCGGGGCTGCAACTGCTGTTGCCGGCCACGCCGGCTGACGCCTACGGCATGCTGAAATGGGCGCTGCAGGAAAGCGACAACCCTACGGTCTATCTCAGCCACTCCCAGCTGCTCGAAGACGAGGAGGAGGTGGACTTCAGCGCGCCGATGCTGCCGATCGGCAAGGCCCGGATCACCCGAGCAGGGCGCGACGTGACCATCGTCGCCCACTCGGTGATGGTGACGCGGGCGCTGGCGGCGGCGGATCTGCTGGCGCGCCAAGGCGTCGAGGCCGAAGTGATCGACATGCGCAGCCTCTCCCCGCTCGACCGGGAGACCATGGTGCGCTCGGTGGCCAAGACTGGACGCGCCGTGGTGGCGGACGAATGCCATTTCAGCTTCGGCGTCGGCGCCGAACTCGCGGCCACGCTGGCGCAGGAAGCCTTCGGCAGCCTGAAAGCGCCCGTGCATCGGGTCGCCACGCCGGACGCGCCGATTCCCTTCAGCCCGGCGCTGGAATCGGCGCTGGTCGTCACGCCGGAAAAGATTGCGGCGGAGGCGCTGGCGGTTCTGGATTTTCGAAAGGCTTAAACGAAAGCCTAAGCAAACTGGAGAGCGTTTTATGAAGCAGCTGACCATCGACGTGGGCGGAACGTTCACTGACTGCCTGGTGCTCGAGGAATCCGGGCAATTGCAGCGGTTCAAGGCGGCTACCACACCGATCGACCCGACCGAGGGGTTCTTCGCTGCAGTCGGCAAGGCGGCCGCCCACTATGGACAGCCTCTCGACACGTTCCTGGGCGAAGTGGAGCAGATCGTCCATGGCACCACGCTGGGCACCAACATCCTGATCACCGAGCGTGGCGCCAAGGTCGGCATGATCACCACCATGGGGTTCCGCGACTCCATAGAAATGCGCCGGGGCATCAAGAATCTGCACGGCTCCATGTTCGATGTCTTCATCGCGCCCTACAAGCCGCTGGTTCCGCGCTATCTGCGCCTCGGCGTCGAAGAGCGCAC
>MEQZ01000248.1:0-148 GCA_001770425.1 Betaproteobacteria bacterium RIFCSPLOWO2_02_FULL_65_20
TGTCCACCATCGTCACCATCACGGCCAGCTATACCGAGGGCGCAGTCACGCAGACGTCGACATACAGTTTCACGGTCACGCCGGCCACCCTGACCGCCCTGTCCATCGCAGGCGGCACGGGCCAGCTTACCGTGGGGTCGTCGTTCGT
>MEQZ01000248.1:227-423 GCA_001770425.1 Betaproteobacteria bacterium RIFCSPLOWO2_02_FULL_65_20
ACGGTCACCAGCGCCGGAACGGTGACCGCCAATTCCGTCTTGGTCGACAGCGCGGTGACCATCACGGCCACCTACGGCGAGGGCGGGATCGCGCAGCAGGCGAGCTACAGCTTCACCGTGAAACCCCCGCCGCTGATCGGTCTTTCAATCGCGGGAGGCAGCAGCCAGCTGAGTGCAGGCACATCTTTCGCGCTCA
>MEQZ01000248.1:537-6125 GCA_001770425.1 Betaproteobacteria bacterium RIFCSPLOWO2_02_FULL_65_20
CCATCAACACGTCCGTGATCATCACGGCCACGTACGTCGAAGGCGGGGTGACGCAACAGGCGTTCCTGAACGTGACGGTACTCTCGCCCGCGCCAACCAGGCTGTCGATCCAGGGCACTGACAGCGTGCAAAGCGGGGGCACGGGGACTTTCCGGGCCATCGCAACCTATCCGGACGGCACCACCAAATCGGTCTCGCCGACGTGGCTATCTTCGAACGCTGCGGTGGCGTACGTGGGCACCGCTGGCGCGCTGACGGTGGGTTCGGTCACCGCCGACACCGTGGTGACTCTGACTGCCAGCTATACCGAGAACGGAGGCACGGTAACGGCCACCCACGCGCTCACCGTCAAGCCGCCGCCGCTGAGCTCGATCGCAATCAATGGACCCGCGCCTGCGGTCGTTCAGACGGGACGAACCATCACGCTGACGGTGACCGCCACGTACGGGGACCGTACGACCAGAACCGTTACGCCTGACTGGACGAGTACCACTCCGACCGCGGCCTCGGTCAATGCCGCCGGCGTGGTCACTGGTGGCCTGGTCCAGGTCGACACGCCCGTCTTTATCAACGCCGTCTACTCCGAGGGTTCAGTGAGCAAGACGACGTTTTACAGCCTGACCGTCAAGCCCGTGCCGCCCTGCAGCGTCACGACCTCGCCATCCACCGCAGGCGGATATGCGCATATCCTCGCGCTTCGCAATGACGGCACGGTGTGGTCCTGGGGATGGAGCTTTTTCGGCCAGGCCGGTAACGCCGAATCCAAGACGCGCTCAACGCCCGTGCAGGTGAGCGGCTTGACCTGCGTCACCGCGATCGCCGCCGGCGCCGCCCATAACCTGGCGCTGAAGAGCGACGGCACCGTCATGGCCTGGGGCCACAACGGCCAGGGAGGGTTGGGCAACGAAACCACGAACGATGCGTATTCCCCCGTGACGGTATCGGGCCTGGCCAACATCAGCGCGGTGGCGGCCGGGGTATTTCACTCGCTGGCCCTGGCCAACGATGGCACGGTGTACGCGTGGGGCGAGGGCAGGCAAGGGCAGCTCGGCGACGGCAGCGGGCAGTCGCGCGCAAAGGCTGCGACGGTTCCGGGCCTGACTGGCATCAAGGCTATCGCCGCCAATCTGAACTACAGTTTGGCGCTCGCATCCGACGGCAGCGTGTGGGGTTGGGGTGATCTGGGTGCCGCGGGAGCAGTCAGCACGCCGGTGCAGATCGGTGCGTTGAGCGGCGTGACGTCTCTCGCCGGAGGCTGGGGACACACGTTGGCGCTCAAAGCGGACGGCACGGTGTGGGCCTGGGGAGGCAATGGCCGCGGCCAGCTCGGTCTGGGCGACACGCGGGACCGCGCTACGCCGGTGCAGGTTGCGGGCCTGTCTGACGTGAAGGCCATTGCGGCGGGTTTCTACCACAGCGTTGCGGTCAGGAACGACGGCAGCGTATGGAGCTGGGGCAGCAACGACTCGGGCCAGCACGGTGACGGCAGCAACAGCGCGAGACTCGTGCCGCAAGCGGTGGCCGGAATGGGCAACGCGAGCGCCGTGACCGCGCATTACGACTACACCATCGTTCTGAAGAACGATGGTTCCGTGTGGAGCGCGGGCTACAACGGGCTGGGCCAGCTCGGGGACGGCAGCTTCGTGCACAACAGCCGCTTCGCGCCGGTACAGGACGCCGACTCGGCGAGCTTGCTCGACCTTGCGCCGGGACAGGCAAAGGACGCGGTCCCCGCGGACAAGGTGCCAAAGTTCTTCATGCAGAGCGAGAAATACGGCGACGAGAACTACAGCCAGGGGTTCGGCACGTACTCCAACCTGAGCCTGAAGTCCCGTATCCGGCGCAACGCCGGCTCCTTTGCTGCCGACGACGGGATCTATCAGTTGTTCATCGTCATTCTGGTGCCCGACGGCAAGCCCGGGCTGACGGCGAGCGGAGCGCCCGGCGCCGCCGTGTCCGGCAACACGCTCTACGTCAAGACGTCGGGCGCGACCTGGCAGACGTATACCGGCGGCGTGTTGCCGGCTTATATGTCGAATGTGGCAGGCAGCCAGGTCGATTCGATCGCGCTCGAGATCCTGACGAACACGGACCTCTCTCGAATGAGCGGTGCGCAGTTCTACGTGGGCTATGGCACCACGCCCGAGGAAATGGTAGCGGAGGAACGCTACCGCCTCATGTTCCAGGTGCCTTGATTCAGAACGAGCAGATCGGCCGGAGAACCGCGCCAATACTGAACCTGCGGCGTTTCCTCGTCGCGCGCGGCAAGCGATTGCTGCCGGACCGTATATGGACTATATTTGGTCTCACGCTCGATATGAAGGTCCGCACATGAAATACTCGACGCAGATCAAGCCCATCAGCTATCTCAAGGCCAATGCGGCCGAAGTCGTCCGCAGGCTCGCCGAAGACCGCGCGCCGCTGGTGATCACGCAGAACGGCGAGGCGAAAATGGTCATCCAGGACGTCGCCTCCTACGAGCAGACCCAGGAAACGATGGCGCTGCTGAAGATCCTCGCCCTCGGCAACCGGCAGATCGAAGAAGGCAGGGTCACGCCGGCGGCGGAGGCGATCAGGCGCCTGCGCCAAAAAGCGTCCAGAGGAAACGAGTAGAGCCCATGCGATACGACGTGCTGCTCACCGAGCATGCGCAGCGCGATCTTGACGAACTCCACGACTACATCGCCGAGCAAGACAGCCCCCGCAACGCGGCGCATGTACTGGACCGCATCGAGAAGGCACTGGAAAGTCTGTCTACCTTGCCTGAACGCGGTTCCTACCCGAAAGAACTCCTGGCCTTGGGGATCCGCGAATACCGGCAGATTTTCTTCAAGCCCTACCGGGTGATCTACCGGATCGTCGAGCGGCGCGTGTATGTCTATCTGATCGCGGACGGCCGGCGCTATATGCAGTCGCTGCTTGCGCGCCGCCTGTTTGGAGCATGATGCGCCGCAGACACATCCTCTACCTTGCGCTCGTCTGGGCGCTGTGCCTGTGCGGCGCTGCCGCCGGCGCAGAGCGGCTGCTGCTGGAAAAGAAGTCGCCCTACAACACCATCCTGGTCAGCGAGAACGACGAGGGGCTGCGCATCCTGCGTTTCGAGCCGGGCGGGGCGCGCCAGAGCGTGGTGAAGCGGGGAGACCCCGATCACCTCGAGTTGCCTTATACGCGGGTGATTCCGGTCGCCTTCGCGTTCGTCGACAATCCGCGCAACGTGCTCGTGGTCGGACTGGGCGGCGGCACCATCCCTTCATTCGTCAGAAGGCACTTCCCGGAGGCGAGAATCGACGCGGTCGATATCGATCCCGGCGTGGTCCAGGTCGCCAGGAGCCACTTCGGCTTTCGCGAGGATGCGAACATGCGCGCTTATGTCGAGGACGGGCGGCGCTTCATCGAGCGCACAGGCCGGCGCTACGACGTCATTTTCCTCGATGCGTTCGGCGCCGACAGCGTCCCGTACTCATTGGCGACCCGTGAGTTCCTGGTGAGCGTGCGCCGGGCGCTCGCGCCGGGCGGCGCGGTGATCGGCAACATCTGGGGCCGCGATTACAATCCGCTCTACGATTCGATGCTGCGCACCTACCTGGCGGTCTACGACGAGGTGTCCGTGGTCGATGTTCATGGCAGCGGCAACAGGATCCTCGTCGCCCTGCCCTGGAAACCGGCGCTGTCGAGCCAGGAGTTGGTCCGGCGGGCCCGGCAGTTGACCCGCCGGCTGTCGCTGCGATCGGACCTGGGCGACATCGTCGAACGCGGATATCAGCGCGCCCGCGCCATGGGCGGCCGCATCCTGACCGACGCAGGCGGGCCGTAGGCTGGCCGCAGGCGATCGCGCATCGCCGAGGTTGGCGGTGGCGCCGGGGCTCATTTAAGATAGGGCGAGCGCGGTCGATCCGAGCGCGCATTCCAAGCAAGCCCCGGCCCGACTTCGAAGGCAACCCTCCATGTCCAGGATCATCGTCAGCACCGCCGGCGCCCCGGCGGCCATCGGCACCTATTCCCAGGCCGTGCGCGCAGGAAACACCGTGTATCTGTCCGGCCAGATCGGGCTGGATCCTGACAGCGGCCGGCTGGCCGAGGGCATCGAGGCGCAGATCCATCGCGTGTTCGCCAACCTGAGGGGGGTCGCCGAGGCCGCGGGCGGTACGCTCGCCGACGCGGTCAAGCTGACGGTCTATCTCACCGATCTCGCGCATTTCGCCAGGGTGAACGAGATCATGGCCGCTTATTTCTCCCAGCCCTATCCCGCTCGGGCCGCAGTCGGCGTCGCCGCACTGCCGCGCGGCGCGCTCATCGAAGCGGACGCAGTGATGGTTCTGGCATGAGCGGGGTGAGGACGGGGGAGTGAAGCGCGCGCCCAAGATCACGAAGACGGCGAAGGCCGCGAAGCAAACCGACGGGCACGCTTCGCGCGCCCCGCTGCGGGCCAAGCTCGAGCGGCTGGGCATCCGCCGGGATTTCGATCTGGTGCTGCACCTGCCGCTGCGCTACGAGGACGAGACCCGGGTCGTCCCGATCCCGGAGGCGCCGCCCGGCGCGCCGGTGCAGGTCGAGGGCACGGTACTGGACAGCAAGATCGTGTTCCGGCCGCGGCGGCAGCTGGTGGTTCGGGTCGGCGACGGCGCCGGCGAGATCGCGCTTCGATTCTTCAATTTCTACCCGAGCCAGCAAAAGGCGCTCGCCCCGGGGGCGAGGCTGCGAGCGTTCGGCGAGATCCGCGGCGGCATGCTCGGCGGGGAAATGATCCATCCGCGCTTTCATGTCATGCATGGCGAGGAGCCGCTGCCGGTTGCGCTGACGCCGATCTATCCGACCACGGCCGGACTCGCACAGGGCACGCTGCGGCGGATGATAGGCGAGGCGCTCACCCGCTGCGGCCTCGAGGACACGCTCCCCGCGCCGGTGCGCGCGCTCCCCGGGTCCGACGGCGGTCTGGAAGAATTCGGCGCGGCGGTCACCGCGCTGCACCGGCCGCCGCCGGATGCCGACGAGCGAGCGCTGGCGCTGCGCACGCATCGGGCGTGGCGCCGCATCAAGTTCGACGAACTGCTCGCCCAGCAGTTGTCGATGCGCAAGCACTACCGCGAGCGCAAGGCCAAGCGCGCACAGCCGCTGGCGCCCGCAGGCGCCCTGGTGCGCGCGATGCTCGATCGGCTGCCGTTCCGGCTCACCCGCGCGCAGATCCGGGTCTGGAGCGAAATCGGCGCCGACCTCGCACAGGCCCACCCGATGCACCGGCTGCTGCAGGGGGATGTCGGCAGCGGCAAGACCGTGGTCGCGGCGCTCGCGTGCCTGCGCGCGGTGGAAAACGGCGTGCAGGCCGCGGTGATGGCGCCCACCGAGATTCTCGCCGAGCAGCATTACCGCAAGTTTCACGACTGGCTGGCGCCGCTTTCGATTCAAGTGGCGTGGCTCACGGGCGGCCAGCCGAGGAAGGAGCGCGAAGCGGTGCTCGATGCGATCGCAAGCGGGGCGGCGCAGATCGCGGTAGGCACTCATGCGCTGTTCCAGGAGCAGGTCGTGTTCCGCTCGCTCGCGCTCGCGATCGTGGACGAGCAGCACCGCTTCGGCGTCGAGCAGCGGCTCGC
>MEQZ01000248.1:6151-12024 GCA_001770425.1 Betaproteobacteria bacterium RIFCSPLOWO2_02_FULL_65_20
GCAAGGGGGCAGGGCGTAGCAAGGGCGTTCGCGCAGTCCAAGGTGAAGAGCCGCACCTGCTGATGATGAGCGCGACGCCGATTCCCCGCACGCTGTCGATGAGCTATTACGCCGATCTGGACATTTCGGTGATCGACGAGATGCCCCCCGGCCGGCAGCCGGTGGTGACCAAGCTGGTCGCCGATTCGCGCAGGCAGGAAGTCGTGCGCCGCATCCGCGAAGCGTGTCGGGACGGCCACCAGGCCTATTGGGTGTGCCCGCTGATCGAGGAGTCCGAGACGCTGCAGCTCAAGACCGCGCTGGAAACGCATGCCGCGCTGACGGGCGAATTTCCGGAACTGCGGGTGGGTCTGGTGCACGGGCGCATGTCGTCCGAGGAAAAAGCCGCGGTGATGTCGGCTTTCGCCGCGGGGGCGATCCATCTGCTGGTCGCCACCACCGTGATCGAAGTGGGCGTCGACGTGCCCAATGCGGCGCTCATGGTGATCGAGCACGCCGAGCGCTTCGGGCTGGCGCAACTGCACCAGTTGCGCGGCCGCGTGGGGCGCGGCGTGGCGGAATCCGCGTGCATCCTGCTGTACCAGAATCCGCTCGGTGAGGCGGCGCGCGGGCGGCTGCGAGTGATCTACGAATCGGCCGACGGCTTCGAGATCGCGCGCCAGGACCTGCTCGCGCGAGGTCCGGGCGAGTATCTGGGCTCACGTCAGAGCGGTGCGCCGTTGCTGCGCTTCGCGGATCTGGAGCAGGACCAGGACCTGCTCGCCGCGGCCAGAGAGGCTGCCGAGCGCATGCTGAATGAGTTTCCGGAAGCGGCGCGGCACCACCTCGATCGCTGGCTCGGCGGGCGCAGCGATTTCCTGAAAGCCTGATTCCGTATAATCCGGGCGTAACGAAGGCGGGGACTGCCCGTGGCGATGCGCCTGGACGCGATACTGCAAAGACTCGACGCCTACGAGCGGCTGATGCGGCTGGACAAGCCGATCGGCATCCTGCTGCTGTTGTGGCCCACGCTGTGGGCGGTCTGGATCGCCGGCAAGGGCAGCCCCGACTGGCTGATCGTGTGGGTATTCACGCTCGGTACGGTGATCATGCGCTCGGCCGGCTGCGCGCTCAACGACCTTGCGGACATGCGCTACGACGGGCATGTGAAGCGCACAAGTGAGCGGCCGCTGGTCACCGGAGAAGTCGGTCGCGCCGAGGCGCTGGCGGTGGCGCTGGTGCTGTGCGCAGGCGCCTTTGCGATGGTCGTGCTGACGCTCAACAGGCTCACCGGGTGGCTGTCGGCGGTCGCGCTGGGCGTCGCCGCCACCTACCCGTACTTCAAGCGCTTCTTCGCTGTTCCCCAGGCCTACCTGGGCATCGCCTTCGGTTTCGGCATCCCGATGGCCTTCGCCGCGCAGCTGGGCCACGTGCCGGCGGTGGCCTGGTGGATGCTCGTGGCGAACATTTTCTGGGCGATCGCCTACGACACCGAATACGCCATGGTCGACCGCGACGACGATCTGCGCATCGGGATCCGGACCGCCGCCATCACCTTCGGCCGCTTCGACGTGCTCGCGGTGATGCTGTGCTACGCGGCGGCGCTGGGCGTTCTTGTCGCGGTCGGGATGCGGCTGGGGCTCGGCGTGTATTACTATCTCGGTCTTGCGGGTGCCGCCGGTCTGATGGGGTACCACTACTTCCTGATCCGCGAGCGGGAACGCCTGCGCTGTTTCCACGCGTTCCTGCACAACAACTGGGTCGGGGGGGCGATCTTTCTGGGGATCGTCGCCGACTACACCATGCGGGCGAGATAGCAGACAGGAAAATGGATAGGGAATTCGAGGACGAAACGATGCGTGCTGCCGCAGGCGTCGCATGAAATACCGCGACCTGCGCGATTTCGTCTCGCAGCTCGAAGCGCTGGGCGAACTCGTGCGCGTGCCTGCCGAAGTGTCGCCGCGCCTGGAGATGACCGAGGTCTGCGACCGCGTGCTGAAAGCCGGCGGTCCGGCCATCCTGTTCGAGCGTCCCGCCGGGTGCGGCATTCCGGTGCTCGCCAATCTGTTCGGCACGCCGCGGCGCGTCGCCCTGGGCATGGGTGCGGATTCGGTCGAGGCGCTGCGCGACATCGGCAAGCTGCTCGCGTTTCTCAAGGAGCCCGAGCCGCCGAAGGGCTTTCGCGATGTGATCGAGCGCTGGATTCCGATCGGCCGCCAGGTGATGCACATGGCGGCAAAGGAGGTATCCGGCGCGCCATGCCAGCAGATCGTCTGGGAAGGCAAGGATGTCGATCTGGGACGGCTGCCGATCCAGACCTGCTGGCCGGGGGACGCGGGGCCGCTCATCACCTGGGGCCTGGTGGTCACCAAAGGGCCGCGCAAGAACCGCGAGAATCTGGGCATCTATCGCCAGCAGGTGATCGGCCCGGACAAGGCCATCATGCGCTGGTTCGCCCACCGGGGCGGGGCGCAGGATTTTCACGACCACTGCGAGAGCCATCCCGGCGCGCCGTTCCCGATTGCGGTTGCGCTGGGGGCCGACCCGGCGACCATGCTTGCGGCGGTGACGCCGGTTCCCGACTCCCTTTCCGAGTACCAGTTCGCCGGGCTGCTGCGCGGTGAGCGCACCGAACTCGTGAAATGCCGGGGCTCGGCGCTGCGCGTGCCGGCATCGAGCGAGATCGTGCTCGAAGGCGCGCTGCACCCGGGCGACACCGCCATGGAGGGACCCTTCGGGGACCACACCGGCTACTACAACGAGCAGGAGCCGCATCCGGTGTTCACCGTCGAGCGCATCACCATGCGGCGCGATCCGATCTACCACAGCACCTATACCGGCAAGCCGCCCGACGAACCCGCGGTGCTGGCCATGGCGCTGAACGAAGTGTTCGTGCCGATCCTGCAGAAGCAGTTTCCGGAGATCACCGACTTCTACCTGCCGCCGGAGGGCTGCTCCTACCGGCTGGCCGTGGTGAGCATACGCAAGGAGTTTCCCGGGCACGCCAAGCGCGTCATGTTCGGCATCTGGAGCTTCCTGCGCCAGTTCATGTACACCAAGTTCATCATCGTCACCGACAGCGACGTGAACATCCGCGACTGGAAGGACGTCATCTGGGCGCTCGCCACACGCGTGGACCCCGCGCGCGATACCCTGATCACCGAGAATACGCCGATCGACCATCTGGACTTCGCCAGCCCGGTCGCGGGCCTGGGATCGAAAATGGGAATCGATGCCACGAACAAGTGGCCCGCCGAGACGCAGCGCGGGTGGGGCAAGCCGATCGCGATGGACGAGGCCGTGAAACGGCGCGTGGACGAGCTGTGGTCGCAGCTCGGCCTGGGTTGACTGCAGAGTTGGAGGCGGGGACGGCCATGAACGAATCACCGGATTCGCCGCGCGCGCCCGATGAGGGGCTGGTCGCGTGGACGCATGTCATCTACGGGCTGCATGCGCTCGCGGTGCTGATCGGCGTCACCAGCGCGGCCACGGTGGTCGGCGCATTCGTCTTCAGCCTGCCGTCGATCGTCGCGGTGGTGCTTTCGTACCTGAAGCGCGGCGAGGCGGCGGGCACGTTTCTCGAGTCGCACTACCGCTGGCTGATCCGCACGTTCTGGTTCGCGGTGCTGTGGGGCGCCATCGCGATCGTCGTCACCCTGGCGCTGGTGCTGACGCTCGTGGGCATCCTGGTCGCCTGGCTGCCGGTGCTGGTCGTGGGCGTGTGGCTGATCTACCGCATAGCGCGCGGCTGGCTCACGCTCAAGGACGGCAAGGCGCTCGCCGCCGGCCGATGATCGGCAGACCGTAAGTAAGGCTGGAGCCCGCCTCGCTTGACCGAAAGAATACTGCGGCCGGGCAGTGTCGCAACGCCGGCAATGACGTAGAATTCCCGCTTGGAGATATTTAACCGGCTTTTTCCGTCGCTTGAAAGGAATCATGAGCGCAATGTATGCTCCGATCGACCAGTTCGCCGCAGTTCTGGACTGGGTGATGAAGCAGCGTCCCGATTCGGCCTACTCGCGCTATTCCATCTTCCGGGTCGGTTTCGAGGACCCGCAACTCCTGGGCAGCACCTTCGGTGCCGCCGATGCGATGCGCCGCCTCAACCAGTTCGGAAGTTCGCTCGCCGCTACGGTTCGAAAGACCGACATCGTCACGCGCCAGGTCTCGGTATTTTGGGTTCTGACCCCGGAATGCAATGCCGATATGGTGGGCTGCCGCCTGTGCGAAATCGTCGGCAAGGTGAAGCAATTCGAGCTGGACGTGGGGCATTGCTCGGTGGGTGCCTGGCTGTTTCCGCTTCCAGGCGCCACCGACTCGACTGCAAGCGCGCTGCTGGCCCACCTGGGAACTTTGCCTCCCGCCTTCAAGTTCGAGCCTGCAGAGGACTGCGCGGTTTCGTGGGCGGTACGGACGGGCAGCCGTCTGGATCAATTTCCGGGCAAGATCGGGAAGAATTGTTATCGCGCGAAGCAAGACCTGACGAACCTCTGAGTTTTCTCCCCGTCTGCCGCCCGCACGCAGCCGCGTCCGCCCGCGTTAGCGTCCGGGCCCTCCATACACCCAGTTGAGCAGCGCGTCCTGCGCGCGTTGCGTCGCGCCGGCATTCGGGTGGTTGACCATGAACACGACCGCAAACCGCCGGCCGCGCGCATCCAGCACATAGCCCGCGAGCGCGCGCACGTCCGACAGCGATCCGGTCTTGATGTGCGCCTGCCCGGCGATCGACTCGTATTTGAGGCGCCGTTTCATGGTGCCGTCGTAGGCCACCAGCGGCATCGAGGCGACGAACTCCGACATCACCGGGCTTGCATAGGCCGCGAGCAGCAGCCTGCCCATGCTGGCCGCGCTGATGCGCTCGACGCGCGACAGCCCGGAGCCGTTTTCCATCACCAGTTCCGGAAAGCCCAGACCTTTCTGCGCGAGCCAGCCCTGCACGACTTGGGCCGAGCGGTCTGCGCGCCCCGGCTGCTTCATCATTTCTGCCGAGAGCGTGAGAAAGATCTGGCGCGCCATGACGTTGTTGCTGAATTTATTCATGTCGCGCACGATTTCGGCCAGCGTCGGCGATTCGTTGGTATACAGCAGCCTCGCTCCGGCCGGCGGTTCGCCGTCCCGTACGCCGCCTCGCAGCGTGCCGCCCAGCTCTTCCCAGAGCTGGCGGAACACGCCCAGCACGAAGTTCGGGTGCGACTGCAGCGCCACGTTCCAGGATTTTTCGCCGCACGAAGCCGGATAGAGCCCGGAAAAGCTCGCCCGCGCCGCCGCGCCCATGCCGCCATTGGCGCCGAAGTCCGCCTTCAGCTTTGCGCGCCAGTCGTTGCAGGGGCCGTCAGCCAGGCGCACCGAAGCGGTGAGCTCGAGCAGCGCCGAGCGCGGCTCGACGGTGACCTGCGCCACGCCGCGCTCCGGATCGGGAACGAACGTGAACCGGAATGCCTTGAAATTGATCAGCATGGCATCGGGCGCGACGTTGTAGGGGCGCAGCGGTTCGTTGTCGAAGCGTGCCTCGTCCTGGTTGACCGCCTCGAAGTACGAGCGGTCGAGCACCAGATCGCCGCGGATCTCGCGCAGGCCCCGTGCGCGCAGTGCCCGCAGCATGAGCCAGAAGTTCTCGACGGTGAGCTTGGGGTCGCCGCTGCCGCGCAGCACCAGATCGCCTTCGAGCACATCGCCCCGCTGCGTACCCGCGGTGTAGGCCTCGGTCTTCCACGCGTATGTCGGTCCGAGCAGCTCCAGCGCGGCCAGCGTGGTGACCAGCTTCATGGTCGAAGCCGGGTTCATCACCGCGCCCGCATTGAAAGCAACCGCCGGACGCGGCGCGCCCACCTCCTGCACGAACAGCGCGGCACTCGATCCGGGGACGCCCGAGGCGCGCATGGCGGCGGCCACCG
>MEQZ01000249.1:0-2963 GCA_001770425.1 Betaproteobacteria bacterium RIFCSPLOWO2_02_FULL_65_20
CTGGGCAATCATCTGCTGCGCGACCTGTTTGGCCATCAGGAACGGCCCCTTCAGCGTCACGGCGATGACCCGGTCCCATTCCTCCTCGGTGATCTCGAGGATATGCTTGTTGTCGCTGATCGCCACGTTGTTGACCAGGATGTCGATGCGGCCGAAGCGCTCGACCACGGCCTTGACCGTGTCCGCGACCTCGCGGCTGCTGGAAACATTGGCGACGAACGCGGCGGCGTCGCCGCCCGCCCCGGTGATCTCGCCTGCGACGCGCTCGGCGCGGCCCTTGTCCATGTCGACGATGGCGATCCGCGCCCCCTCGGCCGCGAACAGTTTTGCGATCTGCTCGCCGATGTTACGGCCGCCGCCGGTGACGATTGCTACCTGGCCCTTGAGTTTCATTGCGTCTGCGATCCTTTTCGTATGGAGTTTAAGTATGGTCCGGCTATTCCGAGGTGATGCCGATGCGCTTGACCATGTCGCCGTAGCGGCGCAGCTCGGTCCGGATCAGATCGCCCATTTCCGACGGGCTGCTCGATTTCACCTCGAAGCCGACGGCGCGGTAGCGCTCGCGCACGTCGGCCTCGGCCATCGCCTTCGCGATGTCGGCGGCGATGCGGCGCGCCAGTTCCGGCGGCGTGCCGCGCGGGGCGACGATGCCGCCCCAGGTATCGACCGCGAAGTCCGCCGGTCCTCCGACTTCCCCGATCGCGGGCACGTCGGGGTCGCTCGCCAGACGCGCCGGTCCCGCGACCGCGAGATAGCGTATCCGGCCGGCCTTGACCAGCGATGCCGCCGAACCGGATGTCGACACGATGAAGGCGACATCGCCGTTGATGATCGAGGTGAACATCTGCGAGCCTTCCTTGAACTGCACCGGCACCATCTTGGTGCCCGTGAGGTACGCGAGCAGCGCACCGCCGACGTGGGGTCCGCTGCCGACGAAGGGCGTGCTGTAGGTGATGCGCTCCGGATTCGCGCGCGCCGCGGCGATCAGATCGCGCATCGACCGATACGGCCCTGTCGCCGACACCGCAACCAGGAATCCGGTCCGGTACAGCAACGAGACCGGCACGAAATCGCTTTCCGGGTCGTAGGGAATCGATTTGATCAGGTGCGGGTTGATCGTGAGCTGGGCGTTGGGCAGGAGCAGCAGCTCGTGCCCGTCGGGCGCAGCCTTCTTGAACGCGCCGATCGCGATGAGGCCGTTCGCACCGGGCCGGGCTTCGACCACGACCTGCTGGCCCCACGCGCGCCCAAGCTTGTCGGCCACCACCCGGGTGATGACATCCGGGGTGAGTCCGGCAGGAAAAGGCGAGGTGATGCGCACCATCTTGCCGGGGAAGTTCTGGGCCTGCGCAAGCGCGGCCGACAGCGCCAGCACGCCACCGGCGAACGCGAGGACTGCAAACTGTCTGATGATTCTCATCTGTGGTTCCTTTCGGCTTCCGATGCCGGCTCCTAGTCTCGCACGCGCGTGCGGGCATTGACAACGTCTGCGCGGTCCGCCGAAAACATTGCGCATCAGACTGTCGCACTGGCCATCGGTCAACCGACCGATGGCACTACGGCGCGATGAAGCTAGACTGTGACCGTTAAAGCTGTCCCCGGCGTCCATTTCGACTAAACTGGGCCCGCCGCCCGTATGTCGCCGGAACTCAATGCGCAGGACCCGCGTTCGCTACCTGGTAGTCCACGATGCGGCCTGGCGTCGGCACCAACCTGAGGAGGAACTCATGAAATCCGCAATTCGCGCATTCGTGCTGGCCGCAACGCTGGTGCTGCCGCTCGCATCGGTCGCACAGGAGCAACCGTGGCCGAACCGCACCGTTCACGTCATCTCGACCAGCCCGCCCGGCGGTTCGGTGGACCTTTTCGCGCGCATCGCCGCCGAGGAATTTACCCGCACCTTCGGCCAGACTTTCGTGGTGGAGAACCGCCCGGGCGCCAACGGCAACATCGGCGTCGAACTGGTGATGAGGTCGCCTGCGGACGGACACATGCTGTTCGTGGCGCCTGCAGGCCCGTTCAGCATCAACGCAAGCATCATGACCTCGATGTCGTTCAATCCCAGTACCGACATCGCACCCGTCGCGATGTTCGGCGTCTCCCCGCTGCTGCTCGTCGTGCATCCATCGGTGCCGGCGAAAGATCTCAAGGAACTGCTCGCCTGGATGCGCTCGCAGGAAGGCCGCGTCAACTACGCCTCCCAGGCCATCGCTTCCACCGGTTTTCTCGCGATGGAGCTGCTGAAATCGCTCACCGGCGTCGAAGCGACCCACATACCCTACAAGGGGTCGGCGGCTGGAGCCACCACCGATCTGCTGGCCGGGCGCGTGCCCATGAGCTTCGTCAATACCAGCACCACCATTCGGCACATTCGCGACGGGAAACTGCGCGCGATCGCGGTCGCCGAGCTGAAACGCATCGCCGCGGCGCCGGAAGTTCCGACGGTGGCCGAGTCGGGCGTGCCCGGGTTCGAGGCGACCTCGTGGTTCGGGCTCGGTGCCCGCGCCGGGACGCCGCGCGAGATTATCGTCCGTCTCAGCGAGGCCGTCGCGCACGCGCTCGCGCGCCCGGAGGTTCTCGCGCGCCTTGCCAAATTAGGCATCGAGGCGCGGCCGATGGGCGCGGACCGGTTTGCGGAGTTTGTGCGCGCCGAAACCGCAAAGTGGGGAGGAATCATCCGCCGCACCGGCGCCAAAGCCGACTGACGGCGCGCTCGCAAACACGCGTATTTATTCCGTAGACCTGACCCGCTGCCCGTCACCCCTAGCCATGAGGTTTTCATGCCTTACGCCGACCTGAGGGAATTCCTGAGCAAGCTCGAGGCTGCCGGAAAGCTTCACCGGATCACCCGGCAGGTGGACAAGGACTGGGAAATCGCCGCGGTATCGCGTATCGCCTTCCAGTCGATACCGGAGCCGAAGCGGCCCGCGCTGCTGTTCGAGAACGTAAAGGGCTTCGACACC
>MEQZ01000249.1:2970-12205 GCA_001770425.1 Betaproteobacteria bacterium RIFCSPLOWO2_02_FULL_65_20
TGCTCGGGGTCAACGGGGCCTCCCGCTCTATCTACTGTCTGTCGCTGGAATGCGACCTTGGCGAGGTGCAAGAGAAGTGGAGCGAAGCCGAACTCCACCCTATCCCCCCGGTGCTGGTTTCCAAGGGACCGGTCCAGGAGAACATAGACAAGGGAGACCAGGCGGACATCACCCGTCTTCCGATTCCCACCTGGACCGTGGGCGAGGATCCCTCGCCGTACATCACGGCCGGCTGCGTCGTGACCCGGGATCCGGATACCGGCGTCAGAAACGTGGGCACGTATCGTGTCCAGATCAAGGGGCCGCGCAAACTCGGGCTGTTCATCAATTATCTTCAGGGCGGCAGGGACCACGTCGAGAAAAACAACCGGGCGGGGAAACCGACGCCGGTGGCGATCGTCATGGGGACCGACCCGGTGATCGGCCTGGTCTCCGTGAGCAGGGTTCAGGCCGACGTGGATGAACTGGCGGTGGCCGGAGGGTTGAGAGGCGAGGCGGTCCGGGTCGTGCGCTGCCAGACAGTCGATCTGGAGGTGCCGGCCACCGCGGAGGTTGTCATTGAGGGAATCATCCGCGCGAACGAACTGGAGGACGAGGGACCTTTCGGCGAATACACCGGCTACATGGGCCCCGCGGCCATGTCCTATGTGGTCGATATCACCTGCATCACGCACAGGAATCAGCCGATCGTCCAGGCGTTCCTGAGCCAGATGCCGCCGAGCGAATCGAGTTGCATCCGCTCGATCGGCCGTGAATCGACCCTGTTCAAGCACCTCAAGGAGGATCTGCGCCTGCCGGTGCGGGACGTGCACCTGCTGGAACACAGCGGGGCGGCCGCGTACCTGGTCATTTCGATCAAGAAGACCCACCCGGTGCAGCCGCGCACCGTCATGTTCGCGGCCTGGGCCTATGCGCCCCAGTTCGGAAAATTCACCGTCGTCGTGGACGACGACATCGACGTGCGCGACCCGGACGATGTCAATTGGGCGCTGTCTTTCCGCGTGCAGCCCGAAAGCGACGCGTTCATCATGTCCGGCACCGCCGCGGTCTCGCTGGATCCTTCCCAGGCCGCCGCGCAGGTCCGCCAGGAAGAATCGACACGCCGCGTCTCATCGAAGCTTGGCATCGACGCCACGCGCAAACACGCGTTTCCGCCGCTCGCGCTGCCGCCCAGGGAGCACCTGGCGCGCGTGCGCCAGGACTGGAAGAAATACGGGTTTCAGGACTGACGAGCGGTTGCGGAAAGGCTGCAACAGCCTCCCGCTTAACGGTGCATCGGGGATGCGTCCCCTTTGTAAGGTACTCTGAGGGGACGGTCTCAGCACTAAGCTGATCGGCGGTGCCCCGTCAGCGCGAGTCGCCGGTCATGAGGAGCCGCGTCTCTAGCCCCGAGGACGCAAGGCTCTTCCCGATGGCCTCCGCAATCGCTCGCGCCTTGGCGCCGTGTCGCTGCGCGGCGTCACGCTGGCCCTGCGCCTCGTACAGACGAGCCAGCGCGGAATTCGCATCCATCTGCAGGCGCACGCGGCCGACATCCTCGGCCAGCGCCGCGGCGCGGGACAACTCCGCCTGCGCTCCCGAGTAGGCTTTCTGCGCGAGCCAAGCCTCGCCGCGCCAGCGCCGCGCGACCGCTTCGTACTCGCGCAGGCCGTTCAGCTCGGCTATCGCGAGCAGTTCGTCCCCGTACGCCAGGCAGCGGCCCGCGTCGCCGGCCGCGAGCGCAATCTCCGCCAAGCCGTCGATACACCTGACCGCCAGATAGCGCTCCGAGTTGCGGCGCGTCTGTTCCAGCGCGGCCTGAAGCGCCGGCGCGACGTCCTTGTGCCCGAGCCGCGAGCGCGCGACGGCCAGGTGGGCGTCGATTGCGGCGCGCCAGAACATGATGCCCGTGTCGCACCCGAGCGCGAGCCCGCGCTCCAGCTGTTCGATCGCCAGTTCGTTCAGGCCGAGGTCGAGCAGCAGATGGCCGATGAAATCGTGGGCGATCAACTGATAGCGCGTCTGCCCGAGACTCTCGAGCCAGCGCAGGGTCTTTTGCATGCCGGTCCAGGCCTCGCCGTAGCGGCCCGTGCACGCCCGGACATGATCGAGTCCGAGCAGCGTGGGTCCCATGTGCCACTGCAAGTCCGCGGCGCGCGCGATGTCCAGCGCCGCCTCGAAGTTTGCCGCGGCGCGCGGGTAGTCGCCGAGTCCCTTGGCCCCGGCGCATGCGTGCCCGATCATCATCAGGTTCTCGGACTCGTAGCTCTTGTCGCCGATGCCGCGGGAGAGCTCCAGCGACCGGGTGTAGCACGCGATCGCCGCGGCGGGCTCTGCGTTGGCGAAGTGCGCCTCGCCGCGTCCGTGGTAGGCCTGCACTGCAATGAGGTCGGCGAGACCCGTGCGCTCGCAGATCTCGACCGCCTGCTGGTGAAACCGAATAGCCTGGTCGTTCATCCCGGTGCTCCACGCGACCGTCCCAAGGTGATAGAGGGTGTCGGCGGCGTGGCGCTCGTCGTTCATTGCGCTGCACTCCGCCAGCGCTTCGGTGAGGCACGCTGTCGCCTCTTCGTATGCGTCTGCGCGCCGGTAGGCCATGCCCAGCTGGATCAGCGCGTCACGCGTCTTTCCGCGCTCGCCGCCGGCGCGAACCACATCGATCACGCGGCGAATGTCGGCCACCGCGCCCTGAGTCTGCCCGGCCTGCGCGCGCGCCGCCCCGCGCCGCTCGTAGAGCGCGAGGCGCTGACGCTCCTCCAGCGACTCCGGGTGCGCCTCGGACAGCGCAACCGCACGATCCAGCCAGTGCAAGGCATCGCGCATCGAAAACAGCGCCTGCGAGCGCTCTCCCGCGAGTACAAGGTAGCGCAGCGCCTTTGACCAGACGTGAGCGCGCTCATAATGCTCCGCAAGCAGCGCGTCGCGTTCGTGCGCCTCGCCTTCGCCGCGGCGTTCCAGGGCTTCAGCCACCGACTGATGCAGCAGCCGGCGTCGCGCCCCGCCGATGTCGCGATAGACCACCTCGCGAACCTTGTCGTGACTAAAGTCGTATACGCCACCCTCGGGTTCCTCGCGCAGCAAACGGCGCTTGACCAGCGCCTCCACCGCGACGAGCAACTGCGCCTCGGGCTCGCGGGTCACCTCGAGAAGCGTGTCGAAGTCGAAGCGCCGGCCGAGGACCGCGGCGGTTTCGAGCATCGGCCGGATCTCTTTGGGCACGTGCGCGAGCCGCACTCGCACGGCGGCACGCAACGCGTCCGGGAGCAATCCCGGTCCTCCGCCCGCGCGGGATTCCAGTTGCGTCTCGCCCTCGCTCAGGGACTGCAGAATCGACATCAGGAAGAACGGATTGCCTTCGGTTTCGCGATGCAGGCGCTCGGCCAGCCCGGGTGCGCCGGGGTTCGCAGCGGCGAGCGCCGCAACCAGGCTCTCGGTATCCGCATAGGCCAGCCGGGCGAGCGGCATATGGCGTGCATCGGCCTCGCGGCGCAGGCTCTCGACCAGCCGTGCGAGCCGCTCGTCGCTGTCCGCATCCTCGCCACGATAGGCGTAGATCACGAGCACCGGACGCCGGGCGGCGTGGCGGGCGAGGGAATGCAATACCTGCGCGCTGGCGTCGTCGGCCCACTGGATGTCGTCCACCATGAGAATGGACGGCCGGCCGCCGCTCGCTGCCTGGAGGAGCTGGCCCACCGCGCGGGACAGGCGTGCCTGGCGCGCCTCGGGAAAATCATTCGACAACTGCGGCAGCTTCGCAAAGCGCTCGCCCACCTCGGGAACCAGGGCGGCGAGTTCGGCGAGCGACACGGGCGCCAGATTGCGCAGCGCGGCGGCCGGTGCGAGGTCGAACGCGCGCGTGACCAGGTCGATCACGGGCTGGTACGGCGTCGCGCGTTCGATCTCGTAGCAGTTGGTCGCGAGCGTCGGCAGGCCCAGGGCGCCCGCATAGTTCGCGACCTCGCGCATCAGGCGGCTCTTGCCTATGCCCGGCTCGCCTTCGATCAGGACAGTGTAGCCGGAGCCGGCTGCGAGCCGCGCGATGAGGCCGGTGAGCAGGCTGTATTCCTTGCTCCGGCCGACGAAGGGTGTGGCATCGCTCGCGGTCCCGGCCGCCGAATCGGGCGCGGAGGAGATCGAAGAGGCGGGCGCGGCGGCGCCGACCGGCATGGCGTCCACTCGCAGACGGTTCGCGGCGTGTACCGCACGTGCCGCATCGAGGAAAGCGCGCCGCTCCTCCTCCGGTATGGCGAGCGACGCGGCGAGCCGTTCAGCCAGCCGCCGCGATGGGCGGCGCTCGTCGGCCTCGATCTTTCTGATGGAGAAACCCGAGCAGCTGACCCGCTGGGCGAGCGCCTCCTGGGTGAGGTCCAGCGCTTTGCGGCGACGCCGCAACCAATAACCAAACGAATGCGTACGGTCCTGCACCTCGTCTGACCCTCCACCGTTTGCGAGGCGTTGGATTCTAGCAGCTTAGTCCCGGCTTTTGTCCCGCCTCTGTCCCGTTTCTTGTCCCGCTTTGCGGGACCCCGTGCCCTCTTCCCTGGAGTGAAATGGCGGCACGTTGATCGGCAACTCCAGATCCGGATCCGACGACGAATAACAGGACTTCGTTACTACACCAAGACAATTCCCATCCACCCGCGTCACCAGGAGCACAGCCATGACAGCAACCCTTTATGACCGACTCGGCGGCAAGGACGGTATTCAGCGTCTCGTGACCGACATCGTCGACAACCACTACCGCAACCCGCTTATTCGCACCCGCTTCGAACAGGTCAAGGACCGCGCTGCGCTGGAGCGCCATTCCGTCGAGTTCCTTAGCGCCGGCAGCGGCGGGCCACAGGCCTACAGCGGCCGGGATCTGGTGTCGGCCCATAAGGGCATGAACGTCAGCGAGCAGGAGCTCATCGCGGCGATTGACGACATCGTCGCGGCGATGACCAAGAACCGCCTTGACCAGTCCGTGCAGAACGAAGTGGTCGCCATCCTGTACTCGTTGAAGGGCGACGTGCTGCGGCGCTGACGCGCGCACCAGCGAACCCGGATCCGGCGACGAGCGACCGCGTTCCTGCCCCAATACGAGTCCCCATCCACCTCACAAGGAGTACAGCCATGTCAGCAGTCCTTTCCGCTACCCCACCCGCCATCGATCTCGCCGCAGTCAAGACCCGACAGCAAGCCGCGTGGTCCACGGGCAACTATGCCGTCGTGGGCACCACGCTGCAGATCGTCGGTGAGAACCTGTGCGAAGCGCTCGACCTGCGCGCAGGCAGCCGCGTGCTCGACGTCGCCGCCGGCAACGGCAATGCCACGCTGGCGGCCGCGCGCCGCTGGTGCGACGTGACCTCCACCGACTACGTCCCCTCGCTGCTCGAGTCCGGGCAGGCGCGCGCACGTGCCGAAGGCCACACGATAGCGTTCCAGGAAGCCGATGCCGAAAACCTGCCGTTCCCCGACGCATCGTTCGACGTGGTGATGTCCACCTTCGGCGTGATGTTCACTCCGAACCAGGACAAGGCGGCGAGCGAGCTCGCGCGCGTCTGCAAACCCGGCGGCAGGATCGGCCTGGCGAACTGGACGCCCGAGAGCTTCATCGGACAGCTGTTCAAAACAATCGGCAAGTACGTCCCGCCCGCGCCGGGCGTCAAATCACCGGCGCTGTGGGGCACCAAGACAAGGCTCGATGAGCTCTTCGGCAAAACCGCGCAGAACATACGCACGGCCAGCCGCCATTTCACCTTCCGCTACGGCTCTCCGGCACACTGGATCGAAGTGTTCCGTACCTACTACGGCCCGATGACCAAGACTTACGGCGCGCTCGATGCCGAGAAGCAGGCTGCGTTCACCCGCGACCTGTTGGCCCTCATGGAGAGCGGCAACCGCTCGGGAGACGGCACGCTGGTGCTGGCGACCGAGTACCTGGAAGTCGTGATCGAGCGCAAGTGACGGGTCGTCCCGGGTCGCTGCGGGCGGTTGGCGCGCGCAGCGCGCAAGTGCACTGGCAGGATTGATACCTCGTCTTCGTACGATATTGCGCGGACGGCGTCCCGTCCGCGCGGATCCTCGAAGAAAACCGAAGAACCGTCCTTGCCGTTAACCAAAACCGCGCATTGCCTACGGATGCTTCTTATCCGTGCGCAAAGCGCGGTTGGCGCGCGCAGCGCGCAACTCCACCGGCGGTACGAGTAACCCTTGGCAGGCGTCGGTTGTCAGTTCACAACCGTCTCTGCAGTAGCTCACGCTAACCTCACCGCCCGAGCACCCGCAGCGCGCCGGCGGCGATTTTCTCCGCGGTCACCGTCAGCTCCGCCTCCAGCGGCGGGCTGAACGGAATCGGCACGTCGGGCACCGCCACCCGGATGACCGGCGCCTTGAGCGAGGCCAGGCCGTCCTCGGCCAGCGTCGCGGCGATCTCGGCGGCGACCCCGAAGCTGCGGTGGCATTCGTCCGCGATCACCGCGCGGCCCGTCCTGGCCACCGACTGCAGCACGGTCTGCCGGTCCAGCGGAACAATGGTGCGCAGGTCCACGACCTCGGCGGAGACGCCGTGCTCGCGCTCCAGGGCCTGGGCGGCGGCCAGCGCGCGCGGGACCATGATCGAACTGGCGATGATGCTCACGTCGCGGCCCGTCCGGCGGATGCGCGCCTTGCCCACCGGCAGCATCGGTGCGCCCGGATCCAGCTCGGCGGTTTCGCCTAACAGCAGCGAATGGCTGATGAACACGGTCGGATTCTGGCTCTCCAGCAGCGCCCACTTCAACAGACCATAAGCGTCCTCGGCGCCGCCCGGGGTGAAGATCTGCAGCCCGGGCACCTGCCCGAGCATGGCCTGGGTCCGGTGCGAGTGCTGCGAGGCGCCCGCGCCGCGCATTCCCGCCAGGGAATAAAAGGTGACGGGCACCGAGGTCTGGCCGCCGGACATGTAATGGATGTTCGCCGCCTCGTTGGCCACCTGGGCGAACGCCTGGAATATGAAACTGCCCGTGGACAGATCCACGACCGGACGCTGCCCGCACGCGGCGGCGCCGATGCCGGCGCCGGCCAGCGCCAGCTCGGAAACGGGCGTGACCAGTATGCGGTCGGAAAATTCGCGCAGCGCCGGCTCCAGCATCTGCCGCGCCGCCACGTTCAGGCCCATGAAGCCGCTGCCGATCAGCACCACGCGGGGATCGGCGGCCAGGGATTCGTAAATGGCCTTCGCCAGGCCTTCGGCAAAAGTGATCTTCATGCCTGCCTCCCTTGCGCCCAGACATGCTCGTAGGCTTCGTTCGCCGCCGGAAGCGGGCTGTCCAGCGCAAAGCGGACCGCCGCGGTCATCTCCGCACGCACACTGGCGTCGATGGCTTCCGCCTGCGCCCGATCCAATGCGCCCGCCGCCGCCTGCTTGCGCAAATACAGCAGCACCGGATCGCTCTGCTGCAGCCAGGCGGCCATGTCGGCGTGGTCGGGCTGCTGCCCGTAAGCCCATGCCAGTTGCCATTCGCCGCCGGGCAGCTCAGGCCAGAGCGGGAAGTTGCCCGGCCACCGGGTGCAGCGCACCTCGACGAACCGGGGACCGCCTCCGCTTCGGACTTCGGCCACCAGACGCTCGAAGCAACCGGCGAGCGCGTCGGCGTCGGCGCCATCGACGACCTCGGTGGCAATCTGCAACGACTGGGGCACATCCGCCAACCGTGCCGCCGGCAAGGTCGAGGAGGTGTACTGCCCCCGCTTGCGCTGTGCGGGCGGAATGCTGTTGTTCTCGCAGACGAACAGGATCGGCAGCTTCCACACCGCAGCGATGATCATCGCCTCATAAAAGGCACCCTCTTCCAGCGCGGCGTCACCGAAAAACACGACCGTGACGCCCGACCCGCGACGCTTGCATGCCAGCGCCCCACCGGTGGCCAGCGGCAGGCTGGCGCCCACCAGGGCGGACGTGGCTGGAACACCCAACTCCCGCACCGACAGATGCAGCGTGCCGCTTCGGCCGCCGGCGTAGCCGCCCGCCTTGCCGAGAATTTCCGCCATCATCCGGTCGGCGGCGGCGCCCCGCGCTAGCAGGTGGCCGTGGTTGCGCCAGGTGCTGAACACGAAGTCCTCTGCAGCCAGAGCGGCGCAGGCCGCCACCGCCGTCGGCTCCTGGCCGATGTACACATGGTAGTGCCCGGGAAACTGTCCCTCTTTCGAGAGCCGGATGCACTGCTCCTCGAACCGGCGAATGCGCAGCATCGCCGTCACGCGTTCAGCCACGGTCAATTTCGGCACGGCACACTCTCCCCAGGAAAGTTCAGGTGGACGACAATTCGCCTAAGCCGGCATGGCGAAAGCCGTTTGGTTCGCCTTGGCATGCAAAAACACTCTCCCGATTTTACGAAGTTGCGAAGCAACTTCGTAAAATCGGCAGATCTATAGAACCCCAAAGAAACCATCTTCGCCTATTCCGGTTGCACTACAGTGACAGGTCATGTCGGCGAACAGCGCGCGCATTCACCGGGCGCGCAGCAGCAGATTGCGGTATGCATCCACCTCGCAGGTGAATCCAGGTGCGACCAGCACCGTGGTGGTCTTGTCGTCCACCAGGGCCGGGCCGCTCACCTTGTGGCCGGGCTCCATCTTGTCCCAATCGTAGACCGGGGTGTCGACGCGAGCCGGACTGGCGTCGAACATGCATGCGCGCGCGCCGCGGCGGGCCGCCTCGACGCCGCCGGCCGCCTTCTTTTCCGCCGTCATTTCCATCGGCCTCGGGGGCGCCGTCACCTTCAGCCTGAAGGTGAGAAACTCCGCCGCCCGCCATTTCATCGAGTAGGTGTACAGCTTGTGGTACTTCGCGTGGAAGTCCTCGAGCAGCACCGGCAGATTGTCCGCATTGAGCGCCTCGGCGGGCAGATCCATTTCCACCTCGTGGTACTGACCGACGTAACGCATTTCCACGGTGGGTTGAAACGACAGTTGCGACTCGGGGATGCCGATGCGCGCGAAATCCTCGAGCGCGCGCCGGCGCATGTCGGCGTACAGGCCGCCGATCTCGGCAAAATCCAACTGGTTCTGCCTGCGCGCACAGGAACGCGCGTATTCAAGGCCGAGGTCCATGGCGAACATGCCGAAGGCGCTCATCAGCGCCGCCACCCGGGGCACGATCACCATCGGTATGGACAGCTGCCGGGCGATCGCCGCCGCATGAATGCCCCCCGCGCCGCCGCCGGCCACCAGCGTGAAATCGCGCACGTCGCGTCCCTGCTTGGTGCACACCTCGGTGATCAGGTCCGACATCACG
>MEQZ01000250.1:0-4272 GCA_001770425.1 Betaproteobacteria bacterium RIFCSPLOWO2_02_FULL_65_20
GAAAGGCGTGTTGACCTACCTGCCCGACCACGAGCCCGCGCTCGCCGTGCTGCGCTTTCCGTCCCTGCCGCTTTGGGGAACGGGAAAGATCCCATGTAGTGAAGCCAAGTGCGGAAAGGGCCCGAAGTTAGTGGCAAGAATGCAAACGGCCCGTGAAGGGCCGTTTGCGTTTCCGGCATCGTGCCGGTTTTGTCAAAGGACCTTGCGCCCGCTGATGATCCTCAGCAGGACCACGACGACCGCGATCACGATGAGGACGTGAATGAATCCCCCTATGGTGGTCGAAGTAACCAGTCCGAGTATCCACAGGACGATCAGAATGACGGCGATGGTGTAGAGCATAGTTTGGCCTTTTGTTGATTCGCGGAGCCGGAGCCCGGGGACTATTTCTTGATGCTCATTACGCTGGAGACGGCCTTGACGCCATCCACCGCGCGGGCAAGTTCGGTTGCGCGATCGATCTGGTTCTGATTGTTGACAAATCCGCTCAACTGCGCCTCGCCCTTGCTCGTCACGACGGCGATATCCAGGCTCTTGATGTTCGGATCGGTAAGCAGGGCGGCCTTGATTTTGGCGGTGATGATTCCGTCATCGACGGTATTTCCCACTGTCGCGGCGCCATCCTTCAGGTCCATCTTGTTGGTGACGACTTTCACGCCCTCCACGCCGCGCGCGACCACGATTGCGCGTTCCGCCTGGGCCAGGTTGCCGACAAACCCGCTCAGCATGACTTCGCCCTTGCGGGTCTCGACCTTGAGATCGAAGCTCTTCACGTCCGGGTCGGCGAGCAGCGCGGATTTGACTTTCGCCGTAACGACGCCGTCGTCGATTTCCGTGCCGACGCTCGTGGTAACGGATTTCGCAGCGGGAGCCATTACGCTCGACTCTGTCTTTTGGGTGTCGCAACCTGATACGAGGATCAACGCTGCGCCGGAGACGACCACTGCAAGGACCGCCTTCGGGTGGATCAGATCTGAAAAAGCATTCATGTCGGTTTACCTCCGTGTGGAAACATGGCCGCCGGCGGCGCCGGCAGCCTGATGATTACGCCGGCTTTATGGCGAGAAGACCGCCTTCGTTCTCCCAGCGGTCCATCTCGGCAAATCGATCGGAATGCGGATCGAGCGCTGCAAGGTCGTACGGCAGAGGCGGGAAAACGTGATTCATGGCGGCGACGGTCTGCGGCTGCTAAATGACGGCCAGGGTGCCGTTTTCCACCTTGACCCTGGCGCCCACCACGAATCCGGGCTGTGCCTCATAGGAAAACGTCTGGGAGCCGCCGTTCTCGAGACGCACGACGACTTCGTAGTGCTTGGTCGATTTCATTCTCTTTTCAATTTCGTTGCCGGCGTAGGCTCCCCCGGCGGCCCCTGCCACCTGGGCGGCCGTGGTGCCTCTCCCCTTGCCCACCTGGCTGCCGAGCAACGCCCCGGCCACGCCGCCGGCGATCATGCCCAGATAGCTTCCGTCGCCCTTGACTTCAACCAGGTTGATCGCTTCGACCACCCCGCAATCGACACACGCCGCACGCCGCGCACGCGCCTGGCGACCCGACGAACCGGCCAGCAACAACTGGCCGAGCACCGCGGAGGTCTCCTGATTGCCGATACGCAGATTCCCTGTCACGACCGCATCGGCCGCAATCCGGTCGCGATGCTTGATCGTGTAGGTACCTTCATATAAGCCGGCCCGGATTTCGTCCAGCACGAGTTTGCCCTTGACGCCCACGATCCTGGCGCTTGCCTTTCCACCGGGACTGCCGGTCAGCGTCAGGACCAACTCTTCTCCCGCCACGAGGCGCGCGGGCGGATCGACATCGAAGCGGTCGATTCTCGGTGCCGCAGCCGAGGCGGCCGCCGGGGCAGACCGTCTGGCGGAGGCTTTCCCGACCAGCGGCTCGTCGAGGACGGCGCTGGCCACCTTGTTGCCGACGCGCAAATTGGCGGTGGCTGTGCTCGCGACCGTGATCCTGTCCCGCGTTCTGATGGTGTACGTGCCTTCGTAGACGCCGGCTTCGGTTTCTACCAGCGCCACGCCCCCGGTCGCGCCGCCGATCTGGACTGCCGCGGCCCCGCCGGGACTGCCGTACAGCGTAAACACCAGCTCGTTGCCCGGCGCGGGCTGCGCCACCGGTTCCACGTCGAAGCCGTCGATTCTCGGCGCTGCGGCCGAGAATGCGGACTGCTGCGCCTGGGCCTGGCTCGCCGCGAACGGCAGCGAGATGAATGCAGCCAACGCGAACAGTGCAACGAAAGTCGTCTTGTGCATGCTCATCATGCCTCCTAAACGTACCAGTCGCGGTTGCGAGTCAGAAAATCGCTCATTTGGCGGTTGGATTCCTCCTTCGCCATTCCGCTGCGCTGCTGGGCCTTGCCGAAACTCTGGTCGCGTCTGCCGGCGGCCGCTCGCAGCGGATCGCCGGTCAGCTCACCCCAGGCTTCGTTCATCCTTCCGGCAATCTGCAGGCAGATGCCAGCGAATCGTTCCCCGTTCATACCAACCTCCCGCTGCGGTTAATGCGCCACGACGGCGCTCATGCGTACACAGCACATCCTGACCCTCGCGCTGCGCACAGTCTGTACGCCAACGCACACAGGAATTCCTGCGGCGTTGCTCACGAAATCTCGAATCCTGCGCGGCTCGGCTTCAAGCGTCCGTCGCAAGGAACAGGGGCCTTAGGAGCGGGGCATGAGGGCTGGGACGCCGGCTATGTGCGCTAGCAGACAGACGGTGAATACTGTTCGCTATATTTTGCGAACTACGAAACGAGGGATTTGCATGCTGCCAGCAGTGACGCTCGGGTGGTACGGGGCAGCGTAGCGATGGCGTAGATGAATCGCATTGAGGAGAATGGAATGAAAAGAGCTTGGCATTTTTTGAAACCACAGACGTGGCTTATGGTCGTGCCGTTGTTTTTCATGACGGCCTATGGAACCAGCGCACTCGCGGCCCAGACACCGAGCTTTTCGGCGACAGCCAGCGGTACGACGAACAAACTGACCCTGACCGCCACCCTTAACGTCTCCGATGCGGACGCTGGACAAAATGGCAACACTTATCTCGGATTCCATTACCAAGATACCTGGTATTTGAATGACGGTACCGGATGGGCGCAGTATGTCAGCGGAGCATTGCCTACCTACGCTTCCGGGCCGCTCGCCAGCCGGACCATCGAGGCGGTGCGCGATACAGACCTGTCCGGCGTAATCGGCGGCCAGTTATATGTCGGATACGGCTTGACCGAGGCCGACGGCCTGGCAAACGGCAAGTACGCCATGGTTTACACCGTGACAGCGGACACCACCGCACCCACGGTAAGCGCTACCGCGATCGCCAACGGCGCGACTGGCGTGGCCATCAACACCACGCTCAATGCCACGTTCAGCGAGGCGATGAACCCGGCGACCGTCACCACTGCGACCGTCACGCTCCTGCAAGGCGCACAGCCCGTCCTCGGGACGGTGAGCTACTCCGGCGTGAGCGTGGTATTCGTACCGTCGAACTCTCTGGCCAGCAGCACCAACTACACCGCCACGATCATAGGCGGGGCGAGCGGCGTCAAGGATCTGGCGGGCAATGCGCTGGCAAGTGACTATGCATGGAGCTTCACCACCGGCGCGGCCGCCGACACCACGCCACCGACCGTGAGTGCCACGGTTCCTCTGGCGAATGCCACCGGCGTGGCGCGTAACACACTCGTCACCGCCAGCTTCAATGAGGCCATGGATCCGCTCACCGTCACCGCCGCTACCGTTACGCTGGCATGCCCTGCCGGCACGGCCATCACGGGCACCGTGGGCTACGCGTCGAGCGGCAACGTGGTGACACTTACGCCGGCGAGCGATCTCCCCGCCAGCACCACTTGTACGGCCACGATCACCACGGGCGTCAAGGATGCGGCCGGCAATCCCCTGGCCACCGCCTTTACCTGGACCTTCACCACGGCTGCGGCGCTGCCTGTAGGCCCTGCGGCGGTAAACCTTGGAACAGCCGGCAACTATGCGATTCTGGCAAAGACAGCAGTCTCGACGGTTCCACCTTCCGTGATTACCGGGGATGTCGGATTGAGTCCGGCTGCGACGTCCTACTTGACGGGTTTTTCCTTGACGATGGTGGGGACCACATCGGCAACATCGCCTCAAGTAACCGGAAGCTTATACGGGGCCGACATGACGACGCCGACTTCACCGAATTTGACGACGGCCGTCTTGAACATGCAAGCCGCGTACACCGACGCCGCCGGACGGCCGACGCCGGACTTTCTCAATCTCG
>MEQZ01000250.1:4306-8357 GCA_001770425.1 Betaproteobacteria bacterium RIFCSPLOWO2_02_FULL_65_20
TTGTCTCAAACGGCGATCACGCTGCAGACCGGCGCGACGATGAACGGCAGGGCGCTCGCGCAGTCCCAGGTCGCACTGGACAGCGCCACCGTTACGCAACCGGCGCCGTAAGGCACACACGAACGTCGACTCGAATTAGACTGCAGTTGAACTGAATCGATTGGACTTTCCGAGGCCGACCGTTGCCCATGGGCAAGGGTCGGCTTTTTTTCGTCGGCGGTATGAATCGCCCGTCGCGGGAGCGCCGGATGGCGCATCACGGCTGATGCGCAGGCTTTGTACGCTGACAGACAGACGGTAAAGACCGTTCGCGCTATTTTGAAGACGTCGAGCCAAGGGGCCCGCAATGTCTTACCTGCAGCGGCGCTCGCGGGGTCGCGAGCAGCGCAGTGATGGCGAAGATGAATCGAATCAAGGAGATCAGAATGAACAACGTTTGGCGTTATCTGAAACAACAGGCGTGGCTGATGGTGCTGCCGCTGTTGCTCATGGCGGCCTATGGCAGCGGCGCGTTCGCGGCCCAGACACCGAGCTTTTCGGCGACAGCCAGCGGGACGACCAACAACCTGACCCTGAACGCCACCGTCAACGTCTCCGACGCGGACGCTGGAATAAACGGCAACATGTATCTCGGATTCCATTTTCAGAACACGTGGTATGTGAACAACGGCACAGGATGGGCGCAGTACGTCGGCGGCGCACTGCCTGTCTATGCTTCCGGGCCGCTCGCCAGCCGGACCATCGAGGCGGTGCGCAATGCCGACCTGTCCAGCGTGGTCGGCGGCCAGTTATATGTCGGATACGGCTTGACCGAGGCCGACGGCCTGGCAAACGGCAAGTACGCCATGGTGTACACCGTGACGGCAAATGTCGCACCGGTCCTTCTTGGAACCGCCGGCAATTTCGCGATTCTGGCGAAGACCGGCATCTCGAGCGTTCCGTCCTCCGCAGTGACCGGAGATATCGGGGTGAGTCCCGCCGCCGCGAGCTTCATTACCGGATTCACGCTCAGCGCTGATGCCACGAACGTGTTTTCGACATCGACGCAGGTGGTGGGCCGGGTCTACGCCGCCAATTATGCGGTTCCTACGCCCACCAACCTGACGACGGCGGTCCTAGACATGCAAACCGCATACACCGACGCCGCCGGACGCCCGACGCCGAACTTCCTCAACCTCGGCAGCGGGAATATTGGCGGCCTGACCCTGGTTCCCGGCCTCTACCAATGGGGGAGCTCGGTGACCATACCCGCAGATGTCACCCTCTCGGGCGGCGCCAGCGATGTCTGGATCTTCCAGATGTCGGGTGACCTCGTCATGAGCGCCAGCAAGCGCATCACTCTCGCCGGCGGCGCGCAGGCCAAGAACATCTTCTGGCAGGTCGCGGGCCAGGTGACCATCGGCGCGGGCGCGCACTTCGAGGGCATCATATTGTCTCAAACGGCGATCACGCTGCAGACCGGCGCGACGATGAACGGCAGGGCGCTCGCGCAGTCCCAGGTCGCACTGGACAGCGCGACGGTTACGAAACCCGCTCCTTAAGACCGGCTCGAACGCCGATTCAAGAGGACCCGTGAGGGTCCTCTGTCCCCTCATGGACGCACTGCGCCAACTGCCGGCGCGCCCCCTGGCGTCAGCGTTATCACCAGATCCCTGCCATCTACCTTTGCTTCGTGCCGCATCATGCTGCGCAGTGTCAGGACCATGCGCGTGCGGCCGCCCCCCTGAACCACGTCGATCAAGCGCAGATCGCCATCGCCGAGGTCAGCGAAGGACCTCCCCAGGCTGGTCACCGTGTTCGGAAAGTCGAATGCGATCCGCGGCGGATTGCCTACCGTGAAACTCGCAGGTAGCCTGGCAGGCGGCGCCCTCATGCTCACCCTGATCAGAATCTGCCCGGACTGCTGCGATACGGCAACGGCCTCGATGGCATTCTCATTCTGAATCGGGGCCGCACGCTCAACCCGCGATGAATCCACGGGTTCCGTCTGCTGTCCCTGCAACCGGGCGCGCCAATCGCGAGCGAGTGCCGTGTCCGGCGCCTCGCCCAATTCGCCGTTTTCGTAGATTTCGGCCATTCGAATGATCGCGGGCCGAAATCCGGCCCTCGCGGCCGCGCGATATCCGGCTATCGCCGCTTTGTTGTCCTGCGGCACGCCCCGCCCCGCCGCGTGCATGCGCGCAAGATTGGCCATCGCCTCGGGATAGCCGAGAACTTCGGCCTTGAAGAACATGTCGGCCGCCCGGTGGTCGTCACGCGGCGTGCCCTGACCCTCCGCGTACATGATGCCCAGGTAATTCAGCGCGCGCATGTCGTCATGCTTCGCCGCTTCCTGAAACTCCCTCAGCGCGGCAACGAAGTCGCGTTGCCGGTAAGCAGCAATGCCTGCCTGGACAAAAGCACTCTTTACGATATCGCGCCAATACGGTACTCTTTTAAAAATCGGAATTGGAACCCCCTCCAATACACTCCCGCGCATGATCCACGTCGATGGTCAGGAATCCATCTTTATCCGTACCGCAATCGCCCCGGCAGAATAATCTTCTCGCCGCACTGCCGAAAGCGGACTACGAGCGCCTGCTGCCCCATCTGGAGCCCGTGCCGCTGCCTCTCGGATGGGCTGTGTACGAATCCGGCGACGCGCTGCAGTATGTGTATTTTCCGACCAACAGCATCGTCTCCCTGCTCTACGTCATGGTGGACGGAGCCTCGGCGGAAATCGCGGTCGTCGGCCACGAGGGTCTGGTCGGCATCGCGCTGTTCATGGGCGGCGAAACCACTCCGAGCCGCGCGGTGGTACAGAGCGCGGGCGACGGCTATCGGCTCAGGGCAAGCGTGCTGAAAGCCGAATTCGGCCGCGGCGGGGACTTGCAGCATCGGCTGCTGCGTTACACGCAGGCGCTGATTACGCAGATGGCGCAGACCGCGGTGTGCAACCGGCACCATTCCATCGAGCAGCAGTTGTGCCGCTGGCTGCTCCTGAGCCTGGACCGGCTGCCCTCGAACGAACTGACCATGACCCAGGAGCTGATCGGCAACATGCTGGGCGTGCGCCGCGAGGGCGTGACCGAGGCCGCAGGCCACCTGCAGGCGGCGGGATTGATTCATTACAGCCGCGGCAGGATCACCGTGCTGGACCGCCCGAAGCTGGAAGCGCGGGTCTGCGAGTGTTATTCAGTGGTGAAACAAGAATACGGCCGCCTGGTTCCGCCGATCAGCGCAACCCAGGGTTAAGGGCCGCGATCCCGCACGAGGCTCGGCAGCCGGAGCTTACCTGGCGAACCGATAGACCAGGCCGGCCGACATCAGATCGATGTCGCCTTTGTTGCCGACGGCATCGTTGATCCGGTAGCGTTCGGCCTCGAGGCGCACTCCCAGAGCGTCAGTGAAATCGTACTGCAGCCCCAACCCGAGTTTGAGGTTCGTATCGCTCTTGCTGGGGTTGCGGTTGAGCACATTGACCGCCCCGGTTCCGCTGAAGGAGTCTTTGGCGTCGGCGTAGTTCAGACCAGCCCGGCCAAATGCGGAAAACTTTTCAGCGATGGGCAGAATTCCGACTGCATCGATGTTGAACCCTTGGAGCTTGATATTGCCGCTCAGGGTTCCGGCGGGCACCGTGGTCGCCGTGAAACCGAATTTCCCGAGATCGAAATAGCCGCCTTCCAGCGCAAAATTCCTGTTGAACTTATAGCCGCCAAACAACTTATAGCCGGTGTCGCGGTTGTCATCGTTGATCGAGGTAGCAAAGCCTGCTCCCTGCAGGTTGCTGGTGATTCTCGCGTCGTCGATTTTCGCTTTCGACTGGCCAATGCTGATACCGCCGTACCAACCCGAATCTGCCGCCGCTGCGACCGGGCTGGCGGTTACAGCGAGTGCCAGCACACCCAGTGTCAGTGATGCTCTCGGCGATTTCATGTTTTCCTCCCGACGGAGTTGGCGTACACAATAAATTCACCAACTTACGGTGAATTCTTAGCGTAAAGCCTAAGACAGAACAGGCAGGTCTGTCAAATTGCCCGGAAGAAAGGACGGCGCGTGTTGCATAAATGCA
>MEQZ01000250.1:8393-9779 GCA_001770425.1 Betaproteobacteria bacterium RIFCSPLOWO2_02_FULL_65_20
CTTCGACTTCCACGCGGCGATCAGGCTGCAGGCAGGCAATCAGTTTCTTGGTCGCTTTTTCGCCCTTGCATTCACCGGGCTTGGTCACGGGATCGGTTTCGCCCGCACCTTTGACTGCGATCTTTCCGGCCGGGATCGCCGCGGATTGCACCAGGTAGGTCTTGACCGATTCGGCGCGGCGCTCCGACAGCTTCATGTTGGACGCGTGCGAACCGATCCGGTCGGTGTGACCGGTCGCGGTGATGACCTCGAAGTCGACGCCCTTCACGTCGGCAGCAAACTTGTCCAGATGCTGTGCGCCCGCAGGCTTCACGTCCGCCTTGGCGAAGTCGAACAGGGAATCCGCGGAGAAGGCCACCTTCGTCGGCGCCGGGCGCGGCGCCACGACCGCCGGCTGGGGCGCGGGCGCCGGAGGCGGCGGTGTCACGGCCGCGGGCTCGGGCGCCGGGGCGGCGGCAACAAAGGCGGGCACCGCCGCGCGCGGTGCGGGGGCCGGCGTCGGCGCGCCGAAGCGATAGACCAGCCCGAGCGAGACAAGATCGATGTCGCCCTTGTTGCCTACCGCATCGTTGATCCGGTAGCGCTCCGCCTCGAGGCGCATTCCGAGGGAGGGCGTGAAATCGTACTGCAGCCCGAGCCCGAGCTTGAGGTTGGTATCGCGCTTGCTGGGGCTGGGATTGAGCACATTGACCGCTCCCGTCCCGCTGAACGAGTCCCGCGCCTCCGCGTAGTTCACCCCGATCCGGCCGAACGCGGAAAACTTTTCAGAGATGGGCAGAATGCCGACTGCGTCGAGATTCAGGCCCTGAAGCTTGATATTGCCGTTCAGTGTTCCCGCCGGCAGCACCGTGGTCGCCATGAAACCGAACTTGCCCAGATCGAAATAGCCGCCTTCCAGCGCGAAGTTCTTATTGAACTTGTAGCCGCCGAAGAGCTTGTAGCCGGTGTCGCGGTCGTCATCGCTGATCGAGGTCCTGGCAAACCCGCGTCCCAGCAGGCCGCTGGTGATCCGCGCGTCGTCGATTTTCGCTTTCGACTGGCCGACGCTGATCCCGCCGTACCAGCCTGTGTCGTCCGCGGCGGCGAACGGGCTGGCGATTACAGCGAGTGCCGCGAGACCCAGCGTCCCTGAGGCTTTTGCGAATTTCATGCGTTTCTCCAAGAGATTTCACCGTCCTCGATCGGGATAGCGGCGAATTGTTGCCGTAAATTGCCTTTGTCTTGATCAAGCAATAAAGGCCGACAGATATGACTCAGCCGGCCTTTACCCTTATGCCGCTCGCCTTACGGGGCAGGCTTGGTAACAGTATTGCTGTCCAAGGTAACTGCACCAATCCGCGTCAACGCTCTGCCATTGAGCACTGCACCGGTATTCAGCGTGATGGA
>MEQZ01000250.1:9786-12445 GCA_001770425.1 Betaproteobacteria bacterium RIFCSPLOWO2_02_FULL_65_20
GCCAATATGTTGCCCTCCATGACAGAGGTCGTTCCCAGCGTCGCCGAGGTGCCGACCGCCCAAAAGACGTTCTTGGCCAGGGCGCCTCCGGTCAGGAACACCTTGCGACCGGGTGTCGTGTTGAGCGTAGAGGCGATCTGGAAGATCCAGACCCCGTTCGCCGGGCCCGCGAGCGTGAGATCCCCTGAGGAGATCGCAAGCGAGGACGTGGACTTATAGAGGCCGGGGGCGAGGGTTTGCCCGCCGATATTGCCGGCCACCGTGATCGGCGCGAGTGTCCGTCCCTGGGCGTCGTTATATGCGGCGGTCAATTCGAGCTTGGCCGCTGTGACGTCAAGATCAGCCCCTGTGCGTGTTGCCCCGGTCACCGTTCCGGGCGGAAATCCGGTCACCGCAGTACCGGCACTAACCCCTAGATCCCCGATAACTTGCGTAGGACCGGTGTTGGTGACCGTGGACCCGGCGATAACCCCATACTTGGCGAGGGTTGATCCAAGGATGACTGGCGCCGGGCCTGAGCTTACCGGTGTGGTCACGGTCAAGGTTGCCGAGCCGGCCTTGGCACCGGAGGTTGCAGTGATCGTTGCTGTACCGGCTGACAGGCCAGTGCCGACGCCGGTCGGCAAGACCGTCGCAACGGGAAGGTTGTTCGAAGTCCATGTCGCGATAGCGGTGATATCAACGATGCTGCCATCAGAGTAAGTACCGGTTGAGACAAAGGCTTGCGTGCCGCCAATCGGTACCGAGGCCGCTGCAGGGGTCACCGCGATCGAACTCAATGTTACTCCGACGGGCACGACGGTCAACGTTCCGGCGCCGGACTTACCGCCGGAGGTTGCAGTGATCGCTGCTATACCGCCTGACAGGCCAGTCGCGACGCCGGTCGGCAAGACGGTCGCAACCGGGAGGTTGTTCGAAGTCCATGTCGCGATAGCTGTGATGTCGACGATGCTGCCATCAGAGTAAGTACCGGTTGCAACAAAGGCTTGTGTGCCGCCAATCGGTACCGAGACCGCTGCAGGCGCCACCGCGATCGAACTGAGTGTTACTCCGGCGGGCACGACGGTCAACGTTCCGAAGCCGGACTTGCCGCCGGAAGTTGCAGTGATCGTGGCTATACCGCCTGACAGGCCAGTCGCGACGCCGGTCGGCAAGACAGTCGCAACCGGGAGATTATTCGATGTCCATATCGCGATAGCGGTGATGTCGACGATGCTGCCATCCGAGTAAGTGCCCTTTGCAACAAACGCTTGTGTGCCGTCAATCGCTACCGCGGCCGCTGCAGGCGTCACCGTGACCGAACTCAATGTTCCGACGGTCACGGTCAAGGTTGCTGAGCCGGACTTGGCGCCTGAGGTTGCAGTGATCGTTGCCGTACCGACTGACACGCCAGTGGCGACGCCGGGCGACACGACTGTCGCAACCGCAATGGTGCCCGAACTCCATGTCACGGTATTGCTGATGTCAAGGCTGGTGCCATCAGAGTAAGCGCCGGTTGCAACAAAACGTTGTGTCAGGCCACTCGGTACCGAGGCAATCAAAGGTGTCACCGCGATCGAACTCAATGTTGCGGCGGTCACGGTCAAGGTTGCTGAGCCGGACTTGCCGCCGGAGCTTGCAGTGATCGTGGCTGCACCGACCGACACGCCAGTGGCGACGCCGGGCGACACGACCGTCGCAACCGCGGTGTTGCCCGAACTCCATGTCACGATATTGCTGATGTCAACGCTGGTGCCGTCGGAGTAAGCGCCGGTTGCAACAAAACGTTGTGTCAGGCCACTCGGTACCGAGGCAACCAGGGGCGTCACCGCGATCGAACTCAATGTTGCGGCGGTCACTGTCAAGGTTGCCGAGCCGGCCTTGCCGTCGAAATTAGCAGTAATGACCGACGTGCCGCTGGCAACGCCGGTAGCGACGCCAGACGTGCTATTGACTGTGCCGATGCTGGTGGTGCCTGAAGTCCAACTGGAGGACGCTGTCACGTCGCGGGACGACCCGTCGGTATATGTCGCAGTCGCCACGAATGCACGCGTGGCACCAACCGGGATTGAGGTCGTTGCAGGCGTTACTGCAACGGAAACTACGCCCGCCAAGCCCAAACTCGGACTACCTAGAATCGGATCGCGCCCTCCGTCCCCACCTGCGCAGCCTGCCACCAACGCGGTCAGCAGCAATGCCGTGAGCCACGGCAGGAATCTGGAAGATCTCTCGAATTCACGCAATTTGTTGTTCATTTGCTCACCCTCGTCATCTGATCCGAAAAACCATCGATTCAATCGACCGACCCGTGGTCGGTGCGCACGCTGACGCTCGGCACAATCACCACAATCGCTGGGGCGCGGAGCTTCACGGTTTGAAGTATTGCCCTCCGCCGCAAGCGGTTCTGTGCGGTGGCGTACATAAGCAGGATGTTGTGTGCGTCCGCGTACACATCGCGAACCACGACGACCGCACCAGGGCCCAGCCACCGCCGATGGTGGATGGCACTTCAACGAAGTCCGGCATGCTAATCAGACGGTTATCGATTCCGCGCGGAAGCAAGGCGGCGCCTCGTTCGATACGGCGTTTGTCGACACCGTTGGTCCGGAAGGCAAACGCCGACACGCCGGGAATGCGCCCCACCAATAAAGAAAAGGACCCTCGCGGGTCCTCTTTCCTT
>MEQZ01000250.1:12460-26851 GCA_001770425.1 Betaproteobacteria bacterium RIFCSPLOWO2_02_FULL_65_20
TCTATCCCTCCAATCGCATCCGCCGCGCCGCGTCTTCGGCGCGCGCGTCGTCGATTTCCCGCACGACGCTCCCCAGATCGACCGGCTTGGTGCTCTGCTCGAAACGCCCGGTGAGCCTGACCTCCGGGTGCAGCTCACCGTGCTCGTACAGCGCCCATATCTCACCTCCGTAGTCGGTGGCCAGCAGTTCCGGGTCGAAGCGGCCGAAATAGGCGGTCAGATTGGCGACATCGCGTTCCAGCATGCTCTTGGCGTGGTTGTTGCCGGCCGCATCGACGGCCTGCGGCAGGTCGATGATGACCGGGCCATCGCTGCCGAGCAGCACGTTGTATTCGGACAGATCGCCGTGGACGACCCCGGCGCACAGCATGCGCACCACTTCCATCATCAGTGCGTGGTGGTGCGCGCGCGCCTGGTCCTGCGAAAACTCCAGATCGTTGAGCCGGGGGGCCGCGTTGCCCTGCTCGTCGGTCACCAGTTCCATCAGCAGCACGCCCTCGTGAAAGTTGTAGGGCTTGGGGACGCGCACGCCGGCGGCGGTGAGGCGGTACAGCGCATCGACTTCGGCGCTTTGCCATGCCTGTTCCTGGACTTTGCGCCCGTAGCGCGTGCCTTTTTCGATCGCGCGCGCCTGGCGGCTGTTCTTGACCTTGCGGCCTTCGGTGTAAGCGACGGCCTGGCGAAAGCTGCGCTGGTTGGCTTCCTTGTAGACCTTGGCGCAGCGGCTCTCCGCCCCGCAGCGGACCACGAACACCATGGCCTCCTTGCCGCTCATGAGCTGGCGCACGACGGCATCGACCAGGCCATCTTCGACCAGCGGTTCGAGTCTCTTGGGGATTTTCATGGGGGAATCGGGTGTGCGGAGCTGGCGCCGTAAGCGCCTGTTCCCGGACAGCATGACGTGTAGCGGGGCCCGATTATGCAGGCTTTTTCGTGCAAAGTCACAGACGTTTCGATCGGCCGCAGCCGAGGCGAGACCGGGCGCGATTTCCTGCGCCAGAGAATCCTCGAAGTCAAGAATGTCATACCCCTGCTCACCGCACGGAATTGCCGTCCGGCTGTGAGCTGCGGGACTTGACCCGGCGCGCTCGGGGAGGTCATGATTTGTCCTCGGCCTCCCCTTTCTTGAATTTCCTACCTTCACTGGATAACTCAGCCATGCGCAAGTACCTGAAAATCAATCTCCGGGATCGCTCGGTCCAGACAGAGGAATTGCACGGCGAGGCGATCATCCGCGTCGGCCGGCACTTCATCGCCAAGACCCTGCTCGAGAGCGGGGCGGCGACCATCGACCCGCTGTCACCGGAGAATCCGCTGATTTTCTCCGCCGGGCCGTTCGCGGGCACGAACTTCTCCAACGCCAACCGGATCAGCGTCGGCTGCAAGAGCCCGCTGACCGGCGGCGTCAAGGAGGCCAATTCGGGCGGCACGTTCGGCTTTGCGCTCGGCCAGCTCGAAACCGCCGGGCTCACCCTCTACGGCGCGTCGGCCGACTGGGTCGTCATCCGCATCACCAAGGAGGGCGGCATCACTTTCGCGAGCGCCGAGCCCTACATGGGCAAAGGCAACAACGAGGCCGCGGCGCTGCTGTTCGAGAAATACGGCAAGAAGGTCGGCATCGGCCTTTGCGGTCCGGTCGGCGAATATCTGGGCCTGGCCGCGGGCGTCGCCTTCACCGACACCGACGGGCGGCCTTCCCGCATCGCGGCCCGCGGCGGGGTCGGCGCCGTCATGGGCAGCAAGAAGGTCAAGGCCATCGTGGTCGACGTGCACAAGATGCCGACCTTCCATGACCGCAAGAAGCTCATGGGCTCGATCCGCGAGTACGGCGCCAAACTGGGAAAAGACGCGGCGATCGACATGTTCAAGCGCGTCGGCACGGCGGCGATGGGCGACTTCACGAACCGGATCGGCGGACTGCCGGTGCGCAACTTCAGCGCCGGACGCCTGGTGGAGGCAGCGCAGGGACCCTTCAAGCTGGGCGGCGACTACATCCGCGAGACCAACATGAGCCGCGGAGGGAATCCCTCGCACGCCTGCATGCCGGGTTGCATGATCGAATGCAGCAACGTCTACGTCGATGCCAAGGGCGTGGAGCTCGTCTCGCCGCTGGAATACGAGACGCTCGGCCTGATGGGCAGCAATTGCGGCCTGACCGACCCGGACGACGTGGCGCGGCTCAACGGCATCGCCAACGACCTCGGCGTCGACACGATCGAGGTCGGCGCCACGCTGGGCATGCTGATGGATGCCGGACAGGGCGCCTTCGGCGACGTCGGATTCATGCTGGCCGCCCTCGAGGACATGCGGGTGGGCAGCGAGCGCGGCCGCCTCCTCGCCCAGGGCACCGCCCGCGTCGGCGCGCATTTCAAGGTAGCGCGCATCCCGGTCATCAAGAAGCAGGGAATCAGCGCCTACGACCCGCGGGTCATCGAGGTGACCGGCATTTCCATGATGCTCACCGCGCAAGGCGCCGATCACACCGCGGGCAATCTTCCGGCTTACGACTGCAAGGACAAGACCACCGACGAACTGGTGGCGGCCAGCCTGGAGATTCAGGCCTTGAGTGCCGCGGTGGATTCGCTCGGCTTGTGCATATTCGGGCGCTCGGTGACCAACACCAATACCGACCTGATCGTGGGCGCGCTCAACGACGCGCACGGCACCAAGCTCGAACCGGCCTTTTTCAAAACGCTGGGGCTGGAAGCGCTGCGCATGGAGTGGGCGTTCAACAAGGCGGCGGGTATTACCGAGGCCGACGACGAGCTGCCGGCGTTCTTCTACACCGAGGCCCTCGCTCCCAGCGGCAAGACCGCCCGCCACCACAGCGCCGAAGCCAACCGGCGACTGCGCGAACTGCTCGCCTGACCGCGCCTGCCGAAAAAGGGAGATCAAATCAGGCTGCGTCGCCCAGCGTGAAATAGAAAGCCGCGCCCGCCTCGGGCGCGCTTTGCGCCCAGAGCCGGCCGCGATGCCGTTCGACGATCCTTTTGACGATCGCCAGCCCGATCCCGTTGCCCGGATATTCGCTCTCGCTGTGGAAGCGCCGGAACACGCCGAACAGCGTCTGCGCCTGAGCCATATCGAACCCGGCGCCGTTGTCGCGCACGTAGAAGATGTCTTCTCCGTCGCGAGATTCCATCCCGATCTCGATTTCCGGCGCGGTCTTCTTCGCGGAATACTTCAGCGCGTTGCCGATCAGATTTTCGTATACCTGCTGCATCAGCCCTGAATCGCAGCGCGCGCCGGGCAGCGGGGACACATGGATTGCGGCCAGCGGATAATCCGCGCAGAGGATCTTGAGCGTTCGCGCCACCAGCGCGGCTAGATCGACCTGCTCCAGCGCGAGTCCGCTGCCGCGCGAGACGCGCGAGAAGCGCAGCAGATCGTCGATCATCGAGGACATGCGCTGTGTCTGGCTGACAATGCGCCCGAGCAGCTCGCGCTCCCGGGACTGCAGCGCCGCCGACTGGCTCTTGAGCATGTCGGCGAAACCATGGACCACGCGCAGCGGCGCGCGCAGGTCATGGGACACCGAGTAGGTGAATGCCTCCAGCTCGCTGTTCGCAGCGGCGAGTTCGGCGTTCGCGGCATTGCGCTCGGCAGTCCTTTCGGCGATGCGGCGCATGAGTTCGCTTTCGCTCCTGGCCAGGACCTCGAACGCTTCGCTGGCTCGCAGCATGTAGCGCAGCCGGTGCCCGAGCACCGGCCATGCAACCGGCTTGGTGACGAAGTCCGTCGCGCCGGCTTCATAGGCGCGGTTGATCGATTCGATGTCGTTCAGTATGGTCAGCATCAGGATCGGCACGCGGTTTCCACCTGGCCGCCGGCGCAGCGCGGCGCAGGCCGCGAATCCGTCCATGACCGGCATCCGGACGTCCATCAGGACGATGTCGGGCCGGACGCGATCGAAAGCGTTCAGACCCTCCAGGCCATCGGCGGCTTCCTCCACCGCGAACCCGGCGCGCTCCAGCACGGCGCGCAAGACCATGCGCTGCGTCTGCTCGTCTTCAATCAGGAGCACCAGGCGCTTCCTGGCCCCGGTCTCGCCAACGAGGTTTGGCCTGCCGACGCTAGCCATTGCGTTCATGGTTCTAGGTCCTGAAATGATTGCCGGCGCATGCGGATACGACTTGCCCCCAAATGCCAGTGCGCCACGCTGCCCCGGTGCTGCGCTATTTCCATACTTTACATGAATGTGCGGCGACAAGGTCGCCGCGACGCGCAAGACGGCGACATCGGGTATCGTCGCACCACGATGAACGCCCCGCAGCGACGCATTGCGCACCTGGACATGGACGCCTTCTACGCGTCGGTGGAGCTGCTGCGCTACCCGGAATTGCGCGGCCTGCCGGTGGTCATCGCCGGGCGGCGCCAGCCCGAGACGCAACCGGACGGCAGCCGGCAGTTCGCACGGCTGCGCGACTACGCGGGGCGGGGCGTCATTACGACATCCACCTATGAAGCGCGAGCGCTGGGTGTCCACTCCGGCATGGGAATCATGAAAGCCGCGCGGCTGGCGCCGCAGGCGTTGCTGCTGCCGGTTGACTTCGATGCCTACCGCCGTTACTCGCGCCTGTTCAAGGCCGCCGTGGCGGGCATTGCCCCCGGGATCGAGGACCGCGGCATCGACGAGATCTACATCGACCTCACCGACCTGCCCGGCGACACGCTGGGACTCGCGCAGCGCATCAAGCAGGCCGTGCGCGAGGCCACCGGGCTGTCCTGCTCCATCGGTGTCGCGCCCAACAAGCTGCTGTCGAAAATCTGCTCGGACCTGGAAAAACCCGACGGGCTCACGCTCCTCGACACGGAGGACATCCCGGACCGGATCTGGCCGCTGCCGGTGCGCAAGATCAACGGCATCGGCCCCAAGGCGGCCGAAAGACTCGCGGCGCTCGGCATCACCACCATCGCCGAACTGGCGCGAGCCGAACCGGCGGTGCTGCAGGCGCACTTCGGCGCCAACACCGCCGCCTGGCTGCACCGGGCCGCCAACGGCATCGACGAGCACCCGGTGGTCACCCGTTCCGAGCCCAAGTCGATCAGCCGTGAAACCACCTTCGAGCGCGACCTGCACCCCCGCCGCGACCGCGACGCGCTGTCGGAGATCTTCACCGCGCTGTGCGCGCGGGTGGCGCAGGACTTGCAGCGCAAGGGCTATCTCGGCCGCACCATCGGCATCAAGCTGCGCTACGAGGACTTCAGCACCGTGACCCGCGACCTCACGCTCCCCGGCCCCACCGCCGATCCCGCGGCCATCCGCCGCGCAGCGGGGGAATGCCTGCGGCGCGTGCCGCTGGACCGCAAGCTGCGACTGCTGGGCGTGCGCGCCGCGGCGCTGACTTCAAGCAAGGCTCCACAGACGACCGATGGTTCGTCCCAGGGCGAACTGCCGCTCGCCGGGCCCGGTGGCGGGCTATAGTTCCTTGCCGCTCAAGCGTTGACAGATGCGGGGAAGAATTTGGGTTTGTATACCGTCTCCCGATCTTGCGAAGTTGCAACTTCGCAAAATCGGGAGATCATGAAAAGCAGAATCGAGCCGGTCGGTTCCGGCTTGTCCGGCTTAGGAAGCGTGAATGCGGCCGGCGGCTCTTACCGGTTGAGCAACGGTATGCTCTTGTAGTCCGGCGACCTCGGAATCGACTGCAGATAGGCGTGGATGTCGGCCAGATCCGCATTCGACATGATCGCCTCCGGGTACGGCGGCATGCGGCCATTGGTATGACGCAGAAAGGCCGACATCGCCTCGAGCGCCATCGGATTCGGGGCGAGCTTCGGGCCGGCAATTCCGCCACCCTGCCGCGCGCCTGCGTTCAGGCGGCGCGCCATTCTAATCCCAACCGGAATGTCCTGTGCCCGCCAGGCTGCCCCGCCATCGCGAACGGCGGGCCGAAGGGAAGGATCACGTCAGTGTCGCGGGAGCAGCAGCGCCCGCGTCATCGCTGCTGCCGCGGATCCGGCCGCTGCGAGGCGCGCGAGGCGACGATGACCCCGGCGAGGATGGTCGCGACGCCGGCGGCGTGGAAGGCGTGGAACGCTTCGCCCAGAAAGATCATCGCCAGCACCGTGCCGAAGGCAGGCAGCAGATGCATCGTGAATCCGGCTGCGTTGGCCCCGAGGACCGCAACGCCGCGGTTCCAGCAGATGAACGCGCCCACCGAGGCTGCCGCCGCGACGTAGAGCACCGCGGCGGCCTCGCCCGCCGTCGGCCACCGCGGCGGCGCGCGCAGCGCCTCCAGCGCGAACACGGGCGCGAGCAGCACCACTCCCGCAACCGAAATCAGGAACAGAAACAGGGCCCCGCCGAGCTCGGGCGGGCGGCGCTTGAGCAGCACCGAGTAGACGCCCCATATCGGCATCGCGAGCAGGATCCAGCCGTCGCCCGAGTGGAATTCGAGCTGCAGCAGCGTTCCGGGTTCGCCCCGAGAGAGAATGACCAGGATGCCGGCGAGCGAGATCAGCATGCCCGCGATCTGCCGGCGGGTGGCGCGCTCGCGCTCGATCGCCCAGGAGCACAGCAGCATGAACAGCGGTGATGAGGAGTTGAGCAGAATCGCGTTGACCGTCGTCGTCGTCTTCAGACCGACATAGACCAGGGTCTGGAACAGCGCCACGCCGGTCAGCGCGAGCAGCACGAGCAGGCCCGCGCTGCGCCGGATGGCACCCCGGTGCGCCGCCAGTCCCGGCAACGCGAACGGCGCGAGAATCAGCGCGGCGATCAGCCAGCGCCAGAAATTGAGCGTGACCGGTTCGATCGCGTCGCGCAGCGCCCGGCCGATCACCCAGTTCCCGCCCCAGAAGAGATTCGCCAGCGCGAGCAGCAGGAACGCGGAGGTGCGCGTCCCGGTAGCGGCAGGCGAGAAGAATCGGGGACAGACCACGTTTTTTGTGCGGGAAGATCCAGCCGGTGCAAGCGGCGAGCCGGCTCGGCTACGCCGCCGGCACTTCTCCGAGCGGGTTCGGGGGCGGAGGCGTCGCGGCCTTGTAGTGAGAGCGCAGCAGGTGCCACGGGCTGGGCATCGCGCCGACCGTCACCTCGATCAACCCGGGGCGCTTTGCCGCGACGGCGCTGGCGAGGGCGGCTTGGAGCGCGGCCGGTTCGCTCACCCGCTCAGCGTCGATGCCGAAGGCCTGTGCCAGCTTGACGAAATCCGGATTGACCAGATCCGAGCCGAACGCCCGGCCGAATTGCCCGATCTGCATTCTCTTGACGTTGCCGAAGGCCGAGTCGTTGAACACCACCGCGACCGCGCGCAGTCCGTAGCGCTTCGCGGTGGCGAGTTCCTGCAAATTCCAGCCGAAGCCGCCGTCTCCCGATATTGCGACGACCGGCTTGTCGGGATTGCCGACCGCAGCGCCGAGCGCGGTGGCCCAGCCGTAACCCAGCGTGCCCTGATAGCCCGGCGTGAGAAAGCTGCGCGGCGCCCGGATCGGATAGGCGATGGTGCCGAGATAACCGACCTGGGTCAGTTCGTTGATCAGGATGCCGTCCTCGGGTATCGCGGCGCGCAGCGCCCTCAACCACGATCCCTGCGGCTCCATGGGAGCGATCTGCTCCTGGCACCAGGCGCGCACTCGCTCCATGTCGGCGGCGCGTGACGCGCGCGCAGGCAATCCGTCGAGCTCCGCGACCAGCGCCGCGAGGCCGGCGCGGGCGTCGCCCATCAGGCCGAGCGTCGGTTGGCGAGGCAGGCCGAGATCGACGGCATCGGCGTTGAGCAGTATCACGTCGGCCCGGGCCGAATCGACCAGCGGCAGGCCGCGGCTGTCGACAAAACGCGTGCCGACGCCCAGCACGCAATCGGCGTGCGGCAACAGCGCGCGGGCGCCCAGCGGACTCGCCGCCAGAGGATGATGCGTGGGCAGGCTGCCCAGGCCGCCTTCGGTGATCGCCACCGGCGCCTGCAGGCGCTCGGCGAGTCGGGCCAGTTCGGCGGAAGCACCGGCCGCGAGCACGCCGCCGCCGGCAACAATCACCGGGAACTTCGCGCGGCGCAGCAGTGCCGCCGCCGATTTGATCAGCGCAGCGTCCGGCGCGACCGGCGCCGGAGGCACGAAAGGCCGCACGTCATCGGCCGCTCTTGCCTGCAGCACGTCGGGAGGAATCTCCAGCGCGGCCGGGCGGGGCGTGCCGGTGTGCAGCGATGCGAGCGCATCGCGTACCAGCCCGGCGACTGCGGCCGGCTTGTCGGCGAGCGCGCGCCACTTGGTGACGCTTTCGAGAATCCGGGACTGCTCGCGCACTTCGTGCAGCATGCCGAGGTTCTTGCCGATGAACGGGAGGTGGATCTGGCCGGCCACCATCAGCACTTTCGAGCAGCAGGCGTAGGCAGTGGACAAACCGGCCATCGCGTTCAACACGCCCGGCCCCGGCACGACCATCGCGACCCCGACCCGCCCCGTGCTGCGCGCATAACCGTCCGCCATGTAGCTGGTGGCCTGTTCATGGCGCGGCACCATGTACTGAATCGCGCCCTCGAGCGATGCGAGGCCCTCGACCGCAAAGTCCAGTTGCACGCCGGGCACGCCGAAGACATGCTGCACGCCGGCCGCGGCGAGTTGCCTCGCCAGGGCCTGCCCGCCGGTCGGCGTGACCGGCGCGTCGGGTGTGAGACTCGGATTCGATGCCATGTGCGCTTTCTCCAGCAGCCCGCCGGACCTAAGCCGGACGAGCCGGAACCAGACAGGTCTGGTCGATCGTGCTTTTCATCATCTCCCTATTTTGGGAAGTTGGAAGTACCAACTTCCCAAAATAGGGAGGCCGATAGAAACCAAAAATCTTCGCCAGATATGCCAACATTCGAGTTGCAACAGACCAAGCGCCCTTTTCGAAATGAGGGCATCCACCCCGTCATCCTCCCCTATGTCGGCCTGTTGCGAAACTCATTTTTTTGCAGCGGGTTGCGAGCCGGGCGTTTCGGCGCTCGATGCACCGGATCACCGGCGGTCCGTTCGCCTGCCCGCAGGCTATTTGCGCGCAAGCTTGCCCGGCAGCCCGGGCGCCGGTCGCCTTCCGGCAAGCAAGTGGAACAGGCTGAGAATCGGGTGGCGCAGCGTCATGCGCGGCCCGGCCCATTTCATGACCAGCCGCACCTGTTCGCGCATGTCCGCGCCGTAGCAGTGCACGACGCAATTCGCGCAGGTGGGTTTGGCGTCGCCGAACACACAGCGCTCGAGGCGGCGCGTCGCGTATTCGAGCAATGCGCGGCACCGGGCGCACGGCGGGCCGTCGTGGCCGTGCCCGCGGCAGTACATGCGCACCATCGCTTCCATCGTCTTCAGCTCGCGCGCGCGTTTGACGAAGCGTGGGTCGGTGATGAATTCGACGACGGGGCGGGACATGAACGGAACCGGACGGAAGCATTTTCGCCTGATGCCGGACAGTGTCGCATCCGGACTTCCCGCCGGCCATGATGTGCATCAAGGATGATCCCCTGGTGGATGGCGGTGACGATGCGCTGGCAGGGCGGCTTGTCATGCGGCATCCGGCCTTCCGATCGACATCTCCCGCACCGTTTTCAGCTCACCGGGCAGTTTCGCCAATGCGCGCCATGAACGCCTGCCGGGGGTCAGGTGCGAAGTACGACCACGCCCGGGTGGGCATGGTGATCGCGCTGCCGCGTATATCGGACCGATCGACCGCCGGTATGCTGTCCGTTGTGCTCCCCACACACCGCACGACGAAATGACCGATGATTCTCTGGACTCTTGACGGGTCTATGCATATCAGTGGTAAATTGACGGACGATGCCTGAAGAATTCATGCGTGCGTACCGGTTTGGGCGAATTCTTTTCAAGGAGTATGAACATGAACAGTGTGCTCGGCCTGCTGACGGTGCTTGCCCTCATCCTGGGAACGGTCCCGCATGCGCGGGCGCAGGCCTACCCGACGGGACCCATAAGCGTGGTCATCCCTCTCTCCCCGGGGGATGCGGCCGACATCGCCGCGCGCTCCATGGGAGAGGAACTATCCAAGTTGCTGAAGGTGCCGATCGTGGCGGTCAACCGGCCTGGCGCCGGCGGGACGGTGGGAACCGACAGCGTGGTGAAGGCTGCCAAGGACGGATACACGATTCTTCTTGCCAATAACGCCTCGCTCACTTTCAGGCGGGTGCTCGAGCCGCAGAATGTTACTTATGACCCGGCGAAGGATCTCGTGCCCCTGGGTTTTTCCACGCGCATCCCCAGCATCATCATCGCGGGAAGCGGCGCGCCATTCACGAATTTCGCCGAGATGATCGATTATTCGAAGAAGAACCCGGACAAGGTGCGCGTGGGCACGGTGGGCGCGGGCTCGGTGGGCGATTTCGACATTCAATTGATCAATTCGCTGACCGGCGCGCATCTGGTGATGGTTCCTTTCAAGGGCGCGGGTCCCGCCATCGCGGCCTTGCGCGGCGGCCACATTGAAGCCGCCGCGTTGGCCTTGGGCGCGGTCGCCGGCCAGTTGAAGGCCGGGAATGTCCGGGGCATCGTCCTTTCGGCCAAGTTTCCGGTATTCCCCGACATTCCGACGATGCTGGATCTCGGCTACAAACAGAACCTTCCGGGAGTCTGGTTTGGCTACTTCGCGCCGGCCGGAGTCCCCGCCGAAGTTCTGCAGGCACTTATTCCGGCGATCGAGAAAGCGGTGAAGGATCCCGCCATCGTTTCCAGGCTGCTCGGACTTGGCATGATCCAGGACTACGCGCCCCCCGACAGGCTGCTTGCCGAAATTGGCGAGGAGCACCGGATGGTGGAGCAGATGGCGAAGCGCGCGGGGCTCATCAAATAGCGGCGGGGACCACAGGAGCTTGTCGGCGCTGCAGGCATTCGAGCGCTTGAAGTTCGAGGCCTATCTGCGCAGCCCCAGCGCGCGCGTCCTTCATCGCCTTGAAGTTTGTTGCCGCTGCGAGCGGACGCCACCGCTCTGCTACTATCCGGGACCGCATACTTCGGTCGATGAGTGCATTGAGCAAGAAGATCATCTATCTCTTCCGGCTGGAGTCCGGGCCCGGGCACCGCTTCGATGTGGAATTCGATCGTCCCCCTGCGGGCGGTGACCTGCCCGAGTGGACGCGCCTCGAGGCGGATAAATGTCCGCATTGCCCGCTGCCCGACGCTCCGGGCGCGCATTGCCCGGCAGCCGCCGATCTGGTGCCACTGGTGGAGAAATTTTCCGCGCTGTCTTCGATAGACCGGATTGATGTGCACGTAGTGACCCCGGAATACGAGGCACGCAAGCGCACCGATACTCAGACTGCCCTGCGCGCCTTGATGGGACTGATCCTTGCAACCGGCGCATGTCCGATACTCGGGCGCATGCGACCGCTGGCGCATATGCATATGCCCTTCGCCACCGTGACGGAAATGGTGTATCGCATCGTCTCGATGCACCTTTTGGGTCACTTCCTGCGTGGCGAACCCATGGGATTGGACGGGCTGAAGGAATTTTTCTCCGATATCGACCGGCTCAACCACGCCTTTGCCGGCCGACTGAATCGCGCGGCGCAGCGCGACGCCAGCGTCAATGCGCTCCTCGCGCTGCACTCGCACAGCACGCTGGCGGGTATGAGCATCGAACCGGAAATGGAAAACATCCGCGCCTGGTTCCAGCAGACGCAGGCGGGCAGTCCGGGCTCGAACTGATGACTCGGAAGTCCTCGAGGTCACGCTACTTGCTTTCGGGCGGCGCCGGTGAACGTCTGCGAAGATATTCCGGCCTGGCGTGACGCGGGGAGGCATACGGCGGCATGGGAATGCCGCCCTGCGGATTGTCGTTTTTGACAACGGTTATGCGCTCAGAGTAGCGCCAGTCCTGATTCCGCACAGTATAAAGTTGCCAATTATCGCAAGTGTGCCGCGGCGCGGTGAAGCGGCGCGCTGAAGCCGCGCCCTACCGCTGCATCGTTCTCCACATTTTCTGCAGCCGCTTCACCGACACCGGCACCGGGGTCTTCAGTTCCTGCGCGAACAGCTGCACGCGCAGTTCCTCCAGCAGCCAGCGGAACTGGTCCATCTGCGGGTCGTGCTCGCCTGACTTGTCGCGCCGGGCCTGTTCGCGCTGCCATTGGGCTGCGAGCGGCGCGAGTTCGGCGGCGAAGCGCGCGTCGCGCGAAGCGCCTGTTACACCCTGCGCGCGCAGCTTGTCCAGGCGCAGGCTTGCCGCCTTGAGATAACGCGGCAGGTGCTGCAAGCGCTCGAAGGGCAGCCCGGCGACGAAACGCATGGGCAGGAGGCGCTCGATGTTCTCTTTGATGTCCCGGCAGGGCTCGGGGAACGCCTTGCCCGCCTGCTGCAGCTTCTTCTGCAGTCCGCCATATTCGGCGAGGATCGCGCCGAGCTGGCGCGCGAGTTCGTTCGCGATCAGCGCGAGGCGCGATCGCCCCTCGTCGCGTCGCCGCTCGAATTCGGCGCGCATCCTGGGCAGCGGATCGGCCAGGCAGGCCCGGTCGAACGCCGCCTCCAGCAACTGCGCCTTCAATTCAGACGCATCCCCGAACGCGTTGAACTGCAGCGCGAGCGCCTGGAACCCGGGCAAATTCTTCTCGATGTATTTCGCCTGCTCCTTCAACTGCAGCATGAACAGGCGCCGCAGGCCGGCGCGGTTCAGCTCGCGCGCCTTGTCCGCCGAATCGAGCACTTCCAGGCTCACCGCGTTGCTCCGGTCGACGATCGCCGGATAACCGACCAGCGTCTGCGTGCCGCGCCGGATTTCCATCACCTCCTCCAGGTCGCCGAATCCCCAGTCGGTGAAGGCATGCGCCGGCGTCTCCTCCTTCACCGCCTCGGCGAATAACTGCCCCGCCTCGCGCCCCAGTTCCGCGCGCAACTGCGCGAGGTTGCGCCCCATGCCGAGCTGCCTGCCGTGCTCGTCCACGACCCGGATATTCATCGACAGGTGCGCGGGCAGCGCCTCGGGACGGAAACCGTCCAGCGGCACCGCGAGATTCAGCTCGCGCCGCGCGTAACGCGCGATCGCCTCGGGCAGCGTCACCTCGCCCGGCTTTTCCGCGGCGAACAGCGCATCGGCGAATTCGGCCAGCGGCCCCAGCTTGTGGCGCAGCTTCTGCGGCAGCGATTTCGCCAGGCGCATCACCTTCTCCCGCCGCAGGCCGGGCACCAGCCAGTCGCACAGCGCTGGGCTCACCTGGTTGAGCGCGATCAGCGGCACGGTCATCGTGACGCCGTCGCGCGGGGCGCCGGGCTCGTGGTGGTATTCAAGCGCGAAGCTGCGCCCGGCCATCTCGATGTGGTGGGGAAACTGCGCGGTGGTGATGCCCGCGGCCTCGTGCCGCATCAGGTCTGCGCGCTTGAGGTAGAGCAGCTTCGGGTTCCGGCTTTCAGCCTCGCGACGCCAGGCGTCGAACGCCGCGCCGTTGTGGATTCCTTCTGGAACGATGCTGTCGTAGAACGCGTAGATCAGCTCGTCGTCCACCAGCACGTCCGGCCGGCGCGACTTGTGCTCGATCTGCTCGATGTCGTGCACCAGCTTCGTGTTGTGCAGGAAAAACGGCGCGCGCGTGTCCCAGTCCCCGTTCACCAGCGCTTCGCGGATGAATACGCGCCGGGACCCCACCGGGTCCATCGGCCCGTAATGCACCCGCCGCCTGGCGTACAGCGGCAACCCGTAGAGCGTGCCGCTTTCGAAGGCGGCGACGTGCGCGGGCTTCTTCTCCCAGTGCGGGTCGACCTGATGGCGGCGCACCAGGTGCGCGCCGATCTGCTCCAGCCACAGTGGATCGATGCTTGCCACCGAGCGCGCGTACAGGCGCGTGGTCTCGGTGAGTTCCGCGCCCATGATCCAGCGCCCGGCCTTCTTGCCCACGCCCGACCCGGGGTGGACCCAGAACTTGATCCCGCGCGCGCCGAGGTAGTGGCCCTCCTCGGTCTTCATGCCGAAGTTGCCCAGGAGGCCCGCGAGCAGCGCGCGGTGGATCTGAGGCGTTGCAGAGGTGAACTCGCCGACCTTCCAGCCCATTTCGGCCACCAGCTCCTTCAGCTGCGCATGAATGTCGCGCCACTCGCGCATGCGGTTGAACGAGAGGAAGCTCGCGTGGCAGGCCTCGCGCAGCTTGCGTCCGGATTTCTTGTGTATCAGCGCCTCCTCGAAGAACTTCCACAGCTTCAGGAACGCAAGGAAATCGGACTTCTCGTCGCCGAACTTCTTGTGCGCCTCGTCGGCGGCCTGCGCACGCTCCATCGGCCGGTCGCGCGGATCCTGCACCGACAGTGCCGAGGCGATCACCAGCACTTCGGCAAGGCAGCCCTCGCCGCGGGCGGCGAGGATCATGCGGCCGATGCGCGGGTCCAGCGGCAGCCGCGCGAGCTGCCTGCCGGTCTCGGTGAGGGTTTTTTCGTCGTCGACGGCGTTCAGTTCGGCGAGCAGCGCGTAGCCGTCGGCGATCG
>MEQZ01000250.1:26861-27103 GCA_001770425.1 Betaproteobacteria bacterium RIFCSPLOWO2_02_FULL_65_20
GGGCGGATCGACGAAGGGGAAGTCTTCCACCTCCCCCAGGGCGAGCGACTTCATGCGCAGGATCACGCTCGCAAGCGAGGAGCGCAGCACCTCCGGGTCGGTGTACGCCGGCCGCTGGTTGAAGTCGTCCTCGGCGTAGAGCCGGATGCACACGCCCGAGGCCACCCGGCCGCAGCGGCCCGAACGCTGTTTGGCCGAGGACTGCGAGATCGGTTCCACGCGCAGCTGCTCGACCTTGTTGC
>MEQZ01000251.1:0-441 GCA_001770425.1 Betaproteobacteria bacterium RIFCSPLOWO2_02_FULL_65_20
GCGGTGGACGGCACGACCTGGGAATTCAAGCTGCGGCGCGGCGTGAAGTTCCACGACGGCAGCGACTTCACCGCCGAGGATGTGGTGTTCTCGATCGAACGCGCGGCGACGCTCCCGAACGGCCAGTTCGCCGGTTTCGTGCGCCGCATCGTCGCCAAGCAGGCGGTCGACGCGCACACGCTGCGGCTGAAGACCGCGACGCCCTACGCGATGGTGCCGCAGGACCTCAACTCGGTGTTCATCGTGTCGCGCAAGGCGGCCGCCGGCGCCGCGACCGAGGATTTCAACAGCGGCCGCGCGATGGCCGGCACCGGGCCGTTCCGGTTTGTCGCCTTCCGGCGCGGCGAGCGCGTCGATCTGGCGCGCAACGACGCCTACTGGGGCGGTGCGCCCGCATGGGACAAGGTGTCCTTGCGCATCATGCCCACCGACCCGGCGCGG
>MEQZ01000251.1:455-590 GCA_001770425.1 Betaproteobacteria bacterium RIFCSPLOWO2_02_FULL_65_20
CTCAGGCGACGTCGACCTGATCGAGCAGGTGCCGGCGGCCGATCTCGCGCGCATTCGAACGCGCCAGGCCCTGCAGGTGGCGCAGAAGGTGTCCTGGCGCACCATCTTCTTTCATCTCGACCAGTACCGCGACCG
>MEQZ01000251.1:689-943 GCA_001770425.1 Betaproteobacteria bacterium RIFCSPLOWO2_02_FULL_65_20
CGCGTGCGCCTGGCCATGTCCCACGCCATCAACCGTCAGGCGATCGCCGAGCGCGTCATGGAGGGAACCGCGATTCCGGCCTCGAACCTGGTTGCGCCCCCGGTTTTCGGCCATGCAGCGGGCCTCAAGGTCGAGGCCTACGATCCTGAGGGAGCGAAAAAACTGCTCGCCGAAGCGGGTTACCCCAACGGCTTTGCCATGGATCTACACGCGCCGAACAACCGCTACGTGAACGACGACCAGATCGCGCAGGT
>MEQZ01000251.1:1123-3951 GCA_001770425.1 Betaproteobacteria bacterium RIFCSPLOWO2_02_FULL_65_20
CGGCACGTGGAACTGGTCGCACTACTCGAATCCGAAGCTGGACGCGCTGATCGAGCGCTCGTTCGCGACTATCGACGAGAACAGGCGCGAGGCGATCGCGCAGGAGGCGATGACCGTGGCCATGAGGGACAATGCCGTCATCCCGCTGCATCATCAACTGGTCAGTTGGGCGATGAAAAGACCTCTCGCCTACGCCGCGCGCACCGACGAGTTCACTTTCGCGCACCACGTTCGGTCCCGGTAAACTGCGGCTAAACTGCGGCGTATGCCGGTCACCATCATCCGTCGGCTGCTGCAGAGCCTGCTCGTGCTGTTTGTCATGTCGCTGCTGGTGTTCGCGGGCGTCTATGCGATCGGCAACCCGGTGGACATCCTCGTCAGTCCGCAGGCAGACCAGGCGGAGATCGCGCGCGCCACCGCGGCGCTGGGCCTGGACCGGCCGCTCGCCGCGCAGTACTGGGTGTTCCTCAGGCAGGCGGCGGCTGGCGACCTGGGCCGATCGTTCGCCTTCAACGTTCCGGCGATCCAGTTGATCCTGGAGCGCATGCCGGCGACGCTGGAGCTTGCCATCGCGGCGATGCTGATCGCGGTCGTGCTCGGCATCCCGCTCGGGCTGTGGGCGGGCCTCGCGCCCGATTCGATCGCCGGCAGGACCATCATGACCGGCTCGATCCTGGGCTTCTCGCTGCCCACCTTCTGGGTCGGCCTGATGCTGATCATGGTGTTTTCGGTGTGGCTGGGCTGGCTGCCTTCGAGCGGGCGCGGGCCCACGGTCGAGCTGCTGGGGGTGCCGGTGAGCTTCCTCTCCCGCGAGGGGCTGGCGCACCTGCTGCTGCCGGCGGCGAACCTCGCCTTGTTCAAGCTCGCGCTCGTCATCCGGCTTACCCGCGCCGGCACGCGCGAGGCGCTGTTGCAGGATTACGTCCGCTACGCCCGCGCCAAGGGCCTGTCCGAGACGCGGGTGGTGGGCGTGCACGTGCTCAAGAACATCCTGATTCCGGTCGTCACGGTGGTCGGGCTGGAGTTCGGCTCGCTGATCGCCTTCGCCGTCGTCACCGAATCGGTGTTCTCGTGGCCGGGCATGGGCAAGCTGCTGATCGAATCGATCAACATGCTCGACCGGCCGGTGATCGTCGCCTACCTGTGCATCGTCGTGACGCTGTTCACCGTGATCAATCTCGCGGTGGACCTGGCCTATTCGCTCCTGGATCCGCGGGTGCGGCTGTCGGATGCCGCCACATGACTCGCGAACAAGCGCCATTGCACCCCTTCCGGCGGATCGCCTCGGACTTCGCCGAGAGCCGGATCGCGCTCGCGGGCCTCGCCCTCCTCGGGCTGATCATGGCCGTCGCGCTGCTGGCCCCGCTCATTTCGCCGCAGAACCCCTACGACCTCGCCCAGCTCGACATCCTCGATTCGCGCCTGCCGCCGCTCGCGCAGTCCGATGGCGGCAAGACCTATTGGCTGGGCACAGACGACCAGGGCCGCGATATGCTCTCGGGCATCTTCTACGGCCTGCGCATCAGCGTCGCCGTGGGCGTCGCGAGCACGCTGGCGGCGCTCGCGATCGGCCTCGGCTTCGGACTGCTCGCGGCGTATTTCGGCGGCTGGGTCGATACGCTCGTCATGCGCATCGTCGACATCCAGCTCTCCTTTCCCTCGATCCTGATTGCGCTCATCCTGCTCGCGCTGCTCGGGCAGGGACTGGACAAGATCATCGTCGCCCTGGTGGCGGTGCAGTGGGCATACTACGCGCGCACGGTGCGCGGCGCGGCGCTGGTCGAGCGCAGGAAGGAATACATGGAGGCCGCGGCCGGCCTCGCGCTGTCGCACGCGCGCATCGTGTTCCGCCACCTGCTGCCCAACTGCCTGCCGCCGCTGATCGTGGTGGCGACGGTGCAGGTGGCGGCCGCCATCGCGCTCGAGGCGACGCTGTCGTTCCTGGGCCTCGGCCTGCCGATCACCGAGCCCTCTCTGGGGCTGCTGATCGCGAACGGCTACACCTACATGCTCTCGGGCAAGTACTGGATCAGCTTCTATCCCGGCGTGGCCCTGCTCGCCACCATCGTCAGCATCAACCTGGTCGCCGACCAGTTGCGCGACGTGCTCAACCCGAGATTGCAGAAATGAGCGCGACTGTCATCCAGGTCGAAAACCTGCGCACGCACTTCCACACCCGCCAGGGCGTGGTGCGCGCGGTGGAGGATGTCAGCTTCAGCGTCGCGCCCGGAAAGATCATGGGGCTGGTGGGCGAATCGGGTTCGGGCAAGTCGGTGACCGGCTACTCGATCATGGGCCTGGTCGATCCGCCGGGGCGTATCGTCGGCGGGCGCATCCTGATGCACGGCCGCGACCTGCGCACGCTCCCATCCGGGGAAATGCGAAAGATCCGCGGCAAGCATATCGCCATGATCTTCCAGGATCCGATGATGACCCTCAATCCGGTGCTGCGCATCGACACCCAGATGATCGAGGCGATCCTTGCCCATCAGAGCGTCGATCGCCGCGTCGCGCGCGATCGCGCGCGCGAAGCCCTGGCGCAGATGGGCATCCCCTCACCCGACGAACGCCTGCGCGCCTACCCGCACCAGTTCTCCGGCGGCATGCGCCAGCGCGTGGCGATTGCGATCGCGCTGCTGAACCGGCCCGAGCTCATCATCGCCGACGAGCCGACGACTGCGCTGGATGTCACGATCCAGGGGCAGATCCTGTACCAGATGCAGAAGCTGCGCCGCGAATCGGGTACGGCGCTCATCTGGATCACCCACGATCTGGCGGTGGTATCCGGGCTGGCCGACGACGTGTGCGTCATGTACGCGGGCAGGATC
>MEQZ01000251.1:3982-15075 GCA_001770425.1 Betaproteobacteria bacterium RIFCSPLOWO2_02_FULL_65_20
TGATCGAATCGGTGCCGAGCCGCAGCGCGCGCGGCGGACCCCTGCCGCAAATACCCGGAATAGCGCCCTCGCTGCTCGCGCTGCCTGCGGGCTGCTCATTCCGCGAGCGTTGCGCGCGCGCCGATGCGGACTGCACCGCCGAACCCGCGCTCCAGGGGGCCGGCGATGACCGCCAGGTGCGCTGTTTCCATCCGCATCGCGAACCGCTGGCGACGCCATGACGGTTCCCGCATCGATTGCCACCGCGCCGCTCCTGGAGTTGCGCAGCGTCTCCAAGCATTTCGTCAAGGCGCTGGACGCCGCGGCAAGGGTGGCGAACCTCTTCGGCGCAAACGCGAAGGACGAGGTCGTGCGCGCCGTCGACGGCTTCGACCTCGCCATCGCCGAGGGCGAAGTGGTGGGACTGGTCGGCGAGTCCGGCTGCGGAAAGTCCACGCTAGCACGCATCGCCGCCGGGTTGCACGAACCCTCCAGCGGCACCCGCTGCTGGCGCGGCCGCGACCTGGCCACGCTCGCGCCCGGCGCGCGCCGGGCGGCGCAACTGGCCATCCAGATGGTGTTCCAGGATCCCAGCGCCTCGCTCAACCCGCGCATGCGCGTCGAGGATATCGTCGGCGAGGCACCGGTGGTCCACGGCATCGTGCCCAGGGCCGGCAGGCGCGACTACGTCGCCCAACTGCTCGAACGCGTGGGGCTGGAGGCGAGCAGCATGCGGCGCTTCGCGCACCAGTTTTCGGGCGGCCAGCGCAGCCGCATCGGCATCGCCCGCGCCCTTGCGGTCCGACCGGCGCTCCTCGTGTGCGACGAGGCGGTAGCCTCGCTCGACGTGTCGATCCAGGCGCAGGTGCTCAACCTGTTCATGGCGCTGCGCGCAGAACTGAAACTCTCGTACCTGTTCATCAGCCACGACCTGGGCGTGGTGCGCCATCTGTGCGACCGGGTCCTGATCATGTACCTCGGCCGCGTGGTGGAGATCGCCGCGACCGAAGACATCTACCAGGCGCCGAACCATCCCTACACGCAGGCCCTGCTCGCCGAAGTGCCGAGGATCGATACGCGGCGGCGCACTTACATACCGGTGCAGGGCGAGATCCCTTCACCCCTCGCGCCGCCCCCGGGATGCCATTTCCACCCGCGCTGCCCGCACGCGATGTCCCGCTGCAGCATCGAGCAGCCCGAGCTCGCCGAAATCGCGCCGCTGCGATACTCGGCCTGCCACCTGAACGAGGTGAGAGCATGAACGCGAATCCCTTGCCGCCGCCGAGCACCGAAACCCTCGCCATCGTCCGCCGCCTGATAGGATTCGACACCGTCAGCCGCAACTCCAATCTGGGCCTGATCGAGTGGGTGCGGGACTATCTCGCAGGCCTCGGCGTCCGGTCGCGCCTGACCTATGACGCCGCGGGCGGCAAGGCCAACTTGTTCGACATGCGCTACCTGCCCGGCACCGATCCGGCCGAATTCATCGAGCGCATCGAGCGCTACGCGCAGACCGCGCTCGTGCCCGAAATGCACCAAGTATCCGGCGACGCGGGGATCGTCCTGGAACTTCTCGCCGAGGCGCCCGATCTGAACACGCCGGACGGCGACCGCATCGCCTGTCTGGGCATGTTGCTGGCAGGCACCAGCGTGCCCGGACGCGTCGGCTTCGCAACCGACGGCGGGCACTTCCACCGCGCCGGCGTACCGACCATCGTCGTCGGGCCCGGGTCGATCGACCAGGCGCACAAGCCCAACGAATACATCGAGCTTGCACAGGTGGCCCGGTGCGAGCTCTTCCTCACCCGGCTGCGCGACAAGCTTACCGCTCGGTAACCAACCCGCCGAGGAACCGGATTGAACGCCGCCATGAAGAGCATGCCGGCGGCTCGCTTCAGCGCAGCATCATCCTCGGAAGAACAAGGGCAATGTCGGGGAATGCGATCAGCGACGCGATGCCGAGCGCCAGCGGCACGATGAAGACGAGCGATCCGCGGATGATTTCCGACATGTCGGTGTTCGGAATCACCGCCTTCAATACGAACAGATTGAAACCGACCGGTGGCGTAATTGCGGCGATCTCGATGTTGATCGTGAGCACGACGCCGAACCAGACCGGGTCGTAGCCCAGCGCGACCACGCTCGGAAACAATGCGGGCACCATGATCACCAGGATGCTCATCGGGTCCATGAACATGCCCAGGATCATGATCGTCACATTGATGAGCACCATGATCACCCATGGCGCAACATCCAGCCCCACGAGCAGCTTCGCCATCCCCTGCGGCACGCCCAGGCGCGCCAGCACGAACGAGGCAAACATGCCGGAGACGATCAGCAGGATGAACATCGCGGTCGTGCGCGCAGTCGCTCCCAGAATGTTGCCAAGCGCGGTCAGCCCGAGTGTTCGCCGTGCCGCTGCGATCGCCAGCGCCGCCGCTGCGCCGACCGCGCCGGCCTCGGTCGGCGTGGCGAAGCCGAAATAGATGGAACCAAGCACCCAGAATGCCAGCAGAATCACCGGCCCCGCCCCCTTCAGCGCGGCGATCCGGTCGCCAAGCCGGATATGCCCCGCGAATTTCGGTGCCGCCTCGGGACGCCTCCACGCGATCAGCATCACCGTCGCCGAGAGCATGATTGCGATCATGATCCCCGGTACGATTCCGGCGACGAACAGCGCACCGATGGAAGTTTCCGTGATGATGCCGTACAGGATCATCGGTATCGAGGGTGGAATCAGTATGCCGAGCGTGCCGCCCGCCGCGGTGACACCGAGCGCCAGCCTGCGGTCATACCCGTTGCGGATCATCTCGGGCACAGCCATCGACCCGATGGTCGCCGCCGTCACGGGGCTCGACCCGCATACGGCGGCGAACAGCGCGCAGGCGAACACCGTCCCCACCGCAAGCGCCCCCGGAATCCGCCTGAACCAGATCCGCGCCGCAAGGAACAGATCCCGGCCTATGCCCGTGGCGGCGAGCGACTCCCCCATCAGTACGTAAAGAGGCACGATCACGAGCACGAAATTCGCCGACTGGGAGAACGCGAGCGTCGCCAGCTGCGTGATCGCGGCCGGCGGCAGGAACACAAGCACGCCGAGCACGCCCAGCAGGCCGGTCGCGACCGCCACCGGCGTCCCGGTGGCCAAGAACACCAGAAGCGCTCCGATGAAGAGCGCGAACCCAAGCACGGGGTCCATGGTCGCGCCCCTAGACGCTGCGCCTGGGCGCAGACGCGTTCCACGCGCTGCCCAGCTGCACGATCGCCGTCAGGACAAATTCGAGCGTGCCCACCGGACCGATCCAGTACACATACTTCACGCGCAGCTGAATCGCGGTGGGAAACAGCTCGTCTCGAACGAAGACATCGACAGTCGAGCGCGTCAACTGCCAGAGCAGGATGCATCCGAACACGACCGTAAGCGTCATGGCGGCGATGCGAAGGCGCCGCCACGCCTGCGGCGAGACCCACTGCTCGAGAATATCGACCGAGACATGGCCTCCGGTCTGGAGCGCCGGCGCCAGCGCGAGGAAGAACAGATACACGAGAAGAAAGCGCGACACGTCCAGCGCCCAGATGGTGGGGGCGTTGAACGCGTTGCGCATCAGCACGTCGTAGAAGATGATCGCGCAAATCGCCACTGCCAGCATTCCCGCCAGCAGCATGAATACCCGGTTCAGCGCGCGGGTGACCCGCCCCAGCCAGACCATCCAGCCGCCCGCCATCGGCCCGGCCCGCCGCCGCACCCGGCGACGGCTTACCAGTATGCCCGCAGTACGTCGGCGACCTGTTTGCCGGCCGGTCCGGACTCGGCATCCATCTTCGGAAATGCCGTGCGGATGCCCGCCCTGAACGCGGCGAAATCCGCGTCTGTCAGCGTAGTGATGTCAGCCCGCTGCGCCTTCATCTGATCGGCGGCCTCGTTCGAGGCCTGCACCAGGTAGATGGCGGAGCGACGTTCCGCTTCCACTCCGAGCCGTATCGTTGCGGAACGATCCTGAGGCGCAAGCTTCGCGAACGCGGCCGAATTGATGATATAGGCGGTAAGATTCACCGGTGCGCGCAGCACCGTGATCTTCGGCGCCACCTCGTGCAGCTTCAGGCCGAGCGCAAGGACATTGTTCGCCAGCGCGCAATCCAGGGTCCGGTTCTGCAGCGCGATGTACATTTCACCTGGATCCATGGCCACTGGACTCGCCCCGAGGGCGCGGATCTGTTCGACCTGCCAGCGCCCGGCGGTGCGGACCTTGCGCCCCTTCCAGTCCTCGCGCGTGTTGAGGTGCCGGTCGCGGCAAAGGACGACCAGCGGACCCGAACCCTGCGACCAGAGATACTCCACGCCCTGGCCGTGAAATTGCGGTTCCAGGACCGGGCGCAGCGCAACCTGCGCCTGCACGAATGTATCCGGACGGTCCGGCATGCCGCCGATGGCCTCGATGTAGGAAACCGCGGGCATCTGGCCTGAAATCGCGCCCATGGCGACGACACCCATCGGTACCGCGCCCTCGCGCACGCTTTTCATGGTGTCGTTCATGCTCACCAGCGACCCGGCGTAGTGGGGCACGACTTTCACCCGGCCCTGCGTCGCCTTTTCCACTTCGTCCATCCACCACTTGAGAGTCACCGTCCAGAAGCTTCGCTCCGGGTGAAAAACCGCAAAGTCGAGGCGGGTTTGCGCCTGCACGCCACCGGTGCCAACCACAGCGACAAGTGCGACCACAGCGACGGTAAACCGAAACAGATTTCGATGGACCATGATGGTACCTCCCCCAGACACTCGGTTACGGAACGAACAGCCACGCATGCAGCGCCCCCGTGCCAACTCCGACTGCATTATGCCGGAGCCTTCATCGGAACGCTAAGCCCCAGCGCGTCTCCTGTTCGCGATTGGATCGGAGTCCGATCTGTTGTGCTACTGTTACGGGAGATCAAACCGAGGCAAACCCGCAGCGCGGCCTTTTGTCCGCGCAGACCCGATATTCGTGCAATGCAACCGTGAGGTGAAACCATGATTCGTCCCAAGTTCATTTCTTATCCCGTTGTTTCGCTTGTCGCAGGCCTGCTCGTACTGGCTGCTCCGGCCACCCCGTGGGCCGCCGAAATCAACCTGACCTACGCCTTCTTCGCTCCCGCCAGGACTTTCCCGGGCAAACAGATGGCGCACTGGGCCGAACAGGTCGGCAAGCGAACCGGCGGCAAGGTCGCGGTAAAGACGTTTCCCGCCGGCACCCTGCTCGGCGCCACGGAAATGTACGACGGCGTAACCAAGGGCGTTGCCGACATCGGACTGGGATCACCGTCCTACGACCCCGGCCGCTTCCCGCTGACATCCGGGGTTTCGCTCCCGATGGGTTTTACCAATGCCACCGTGGCGAGCCGCACGCTTTGGGAACTGACGAAGGAGTTGCAGCCCAAGGAGTACGAGAATTTCAAGGTCATCGCCATGTTCACCACGGAGCCCGGCTACATCCAGTCGCGCTCCCCGGTACGCAATGCGGCCGACCTCAAAGGCATGAAGTTGCGCGCCGCCGGTACCGGCGTGCCCGTGCTCAAGGCCCTGGGCGCGGCGCCGATCGGCATGCCGATGCCCGAAGTACCGCAGTCGGTGCAGACCGGGGTCATCAACGGCACCATGACTTCCCGCGAGGTGTTGCAGGATTTCAAACTCGCCGAGACCCTCAAGTACGTCACCGATTATCCTACCGTGGTCGTCACTTTCGCGGCAGTGATGGACCGCAAGCGCTGGGAGAAACTGCCCGCCGATGTGAAGAAAGTGATCGAAGAACTCGCCCCGGAAATGGCGGTCTGGACCGGCAACTACCATGACAACGAGAACGTCGGCGCCGCGCTCAAGTGGGCCGCGAAGGAGCACAAGCTTCAGATTCTCTCCCTGGCCGCGGACGAGCGCGCCAGATGGGACGCCAAGCTGAAGCCGATGGAGGCGGAGTGGGTCAAGGAAATGAACGCCAAGGGCCTGCCGGCGGTGCGCTACCTGGCGCGTCTGCGCGAGCTGCGCGACCAGTTCGCGAAGAAGTAGTGACTCTCATGGAGAAGACGGCCGGGGACGCCAGCCCCCGGTCGGCCGGGCTTGGCCGCAAGCCGGGCCCGGCCATGCAGTGGCTGGAGGGGCTGAGCGGGTTCGTCAACCGGGCGCTGTCCTGGGTAGCCGGCCTCGCGCTGGCCGCAATGATGCTGTTCTCGGTTGCCGACATGGCGCTGCGCTCGCTTGGTTACGCAGTCGCCGGTTCCTACGAAGTGATCGGCTGGCTATCGGCGGGCGCGATGGCACTGGCGCTGGGCTCCGTCCAGCAACACCGCGGCCATGTCGCGATGGCCCTGCTGATGGTTCGTCTTGGACGTCGCACGAGGGCGGCGATCGAACTGCTGACCAGCCTGCTGTCGCTATTGCTGTTCGCGGCCGTCGCCTGGTATGTGGCGCGCTATGGCCGGGTGCTGCAGGAAACCGGATCGCTGTCGGAAACCTTGCGCACGATCGTCTATCCCTGGGTCTACGTGGTCGCCGCGGGAGGCGCCGGGCTGGCGCTTGCGCTGTTGATTGATTTTCTCCGCTCCGCAGGCCAGTTGCTGGCCCTGCGGCGGCGTCGCTCGTAGGCACCTCACCCGGGAGCACGCCTTGGATCCGACTTCTGCCGCCATTGTCGGCCTAGCGGTGATGTTCGTGTTCATGCTTTTCGGCATGCCGATCGCATTCGCCATGCTGCTGGCCGGCGTGCTCGGCAATGCCTACCTGCTCTCTGTCCCTGCTGCGACCCATCTGCTCTCGACCAATGTCTGGGAACAGTTTTCCTCCTATGGGCTGAGCGTCATTCCGCTGTTCGTCCTGATGGGGCAGTTCGCCTATCGGGCCGGCGTTACCGAGCGGCTCTACGATGCGGCCTACAAGTGGGTCGGACGGCTCCCGGGCGGTCTGGCCGGCACCACGATCGCCGCCTGCGCCGGATTTTCGGCGATCTGCGGTTCCAACTCCGCGACTACGGCAACCATGGGCACCATTGCGCTGCCGGAGATGCGTCGCTACCGCTACGACCCGGCCTTGAGCACCGGCGCAATCGCCGTCGGCGGCACGCTGGGCGTGGTCATACCGCCGAGCGTGGTCCTGATCGTTATCGCCGTGCAGACCGAACAGTCGCTGCTGCGGCTGTTTCTCGCCGGTATTGTTCCGGGGCTGATCCTGACGCTGTTCTTCATGCTGACGATCCTGGCTTTGTGCCTGCGCAACCCGAAGCTCGGCCCGCTCGGACCGGTGACCAGCCTGAAAGAAAGATTTGCCTCCCTGTCCGGCGTTATCGAAACCCTGATCCTCTTCGTCCTGGTGATCGGCGGACTCTACCTGGGCTGGTTTACGCCGACCGAGGCCGGTGCGGCGGGAGCGTTCGGAGCGCTGGTGATCGGCCTGGTGCGGCGGCGGCTGTCGCTGAAAGGTATCGTCCAATCGATCATCGAGAGCGTGCGGATCTCCGCCATGGTGGTGCTGCTGATTACCGGCGCGGTGCTGTTCGGCCGCTTCCTTACCATCTCGCGCCTGCCCTTCGAACTTGCCGACTGGGCCGCATCCCTGCAGGTGCCGCCCGGCTTGATTCTGCTGGTGGTGATACTGATCTACCTTGTCGGCGGCGCGCTGATGGATGCACTGGGCTTCCTGGTGGTGACGATCCCGATCTTCTATCCTCTCGCCGCGGCGCTCGGTTATGACCCGATCTGGTACACCCTGGTGCTGACCATCGTCACCACGATGGGGGCGGTCACCCCGCCGGTCGGCGTCAACGTGTTCATCGTCCACGGCCTCGCGCCTGACATTCCGCTGCATACGATATTCCGCGGCGTCGGCTACTTCATGCTCGCGTACTTTCTATGCCTCGCCCTGATGTGGGTTTTCCCCGGCACGGTGCTCTACCTTCCCAGCGCCCTGCTCGGCTGAGGTCGTCCGACCGATCCGCCGCGAACCGGTTGCCGTTTCGGCTATTCGCTGCGCAGCGCTTCGAGCGGGTCGAGGCGCGCCGCGTTGCGCGCCGGCATCACGCCGGCGGCCAGTCCCACCACCACCGCCACCAGTTCGGCGAGTACCGCGTAGCTCCACGGCGTGTGCACGGGCAGCGCCGGCAGCCCGATCTTGAGCGCGAGCGCGGCCACCCAGCCGAGCAGCAATCCGGCCGCACCGCCCGCCGCGGCGAGCAGCGCCGCCTCGCCCAGAAACAACAGCAGTATGCTGCGCTGCGTGGCGCCCACTGCGCGCAGCAGGCCGATCTCCGAAGTACGCTCGGCCACCGCGATGGTGAGGATGGTGAGTATGCCCACGCCGCCCACGACCAGCGAGATGCCGCCGATCGCCGCGACGGCGAACGTGATCGCGTCGAGCACGGTGCCGAACACCTCGAGCATTTTCTGCTGCGGCGTGACGGTGTAATCCTCGGCGCCGTGGCGCGCGTTCATGATGCGCTTGATGCCTTGCTCCACTTCGGCCAGCGGCGCGGTCGGTTCGTAGGTGACGTCGATCTCCATCAGGCTCTCGCGATTGAACATCTCGAGCGCCCGCGCGACCGGTATGAACACCGTGTCGTCCAGATCGAAGCCGAGCACCTGGCCCTTGGACTGCATGACGCCGACGACGCGATAGCGCTCGCCGCCGATGCGGATGCGGTCGCCAAGGGGATTGTTGCCGCCGAACAGCTCCAACGCGGCCTTGGACCCCAGCACCGCGAAGGCGCGCGGGGAGCGCGGGTCGTCACCGGGCAGGAATCGGCCTGCCGCGACCCGCATCCGGAACGCGGCCGAAAACTCGGCGCCTACGCCGTACAGCGTGACGCGGCGGCTCCTGCCGCTGTGCGTAATCTCGGCATTGCCCTGGATTACCGGTACGGCAACCTGCACATGGGGCGCGCGGCGCAACGCCAGCGCGTCGTCGATGGTCAGGGGCCGCACGGTGTTGACCGCGCCGAGCGGCGCGCCATGGGTCTGGAGGCGTCCCGGGGAAACCGCAATGATGTTGGTGCCGAACTGGGTGAATTCGGCGATCACGAAGCGGTGCAGGCCCTCGCCGATGGACGTGAGCAGGATCACCGCGGCGATGCCCACTGCGATGCCCAGCGCGGTAAGCCCGGTGCGCAGGCGATGCGCGCTCAGCGAGGCGTAGGTGAAGCGGATGAAATCGGCGTAGCGCATGAGAATCCGGCCTATCGTCGCGACAGCGCCTGCACCGGATCGAGCCGGGCCGCGCGCCGGGCGGGCGCCAGCGTGAACAGCACCGCGGTGATCACCGCGGTGGCGGGCGCCGCCACCAGCGCCCACCACGGCGCCTGGAACGGGATCGCCGGGTAGAGCTGCGCCGCGGCGTAGCGTGCGAGTTGCCCAACGGCCAGCCCCAGTGCCGCCCCGCCGCCCGCGAGCATCACCGCCTCGGTCAGGAACGCCAGCCGGATCTGCGCGCCGGTGGCGCCCAGCGCCTTCAGCAGGCCGATCTCGCGCCGGCGCTGCGTCACCGCGATCAGCATCACGTTCATGATCAGTATGCCGGCCACCGCGAGGCTGATGGCCGCGATGCCGCCCACTGCAAGGGTCAGCGCGCGCAGAATGCGGTCGAACGTGGCGAGTACCGCGTCCTGCGTGATCACCGTGACATCCCGCTCGCCCTCGTGGCGCAGCCGGATGATTTCCTCGATATCGTCCTTGGCGTAGGCGATCTGCTCGCGGCTCTTCGCTTCGACCAGCACCCGGAACAGCGCCTCGGTATTGAACAGCGCCTGCGCCGCGGCCAGCGGCACGATGACGATTTCATCGGTGTTGAAGCCCAGCGACTGGCCCTGTCTGGCCATGATGCCGATGACGCGAAAGCGGCGGTCGCCGATTCGAACCCACTCGCCCAGCGCCGGCTTCGCGCCGAACAGCTCTGCGGCCACCTTGGCGCCGACTACGCAAACGGGAAGGATCTGGCGCGGATCGGCTTCGGGCAGAAACCGGCCCAGCGCCACTTCCATGCCGCGAATTTCCTTGAGGTCGGCCGTGGAGCCGAGCACCGGCGCCTCGCGCACCCGCGCGCCGACGTGCACGTCGGCCGCGCCGATGATCAGCGGCGCGATACGCCTCACCGCAGCGCTGCGCTTGATCGCCAGCGCATCGTCCAGCGTCAGGTCGCGCGGCGTCTTGCCGATGAGCACGCCGGGCATGGCCCCAGCCGTTTCGCTGCGGCCCGGCAGCACGATGACCAGATTGGCGCCCAGCGAACCGAACTGGTTGGCGATGTAGAGCCGCGCGCCCTCGCCCAGCGAGGTCACCGCGACAACCGCGGCCACGCCTATGCCCATCGCGAGCAGGATCAGCAGCGTGCGGGTGCGGTAACCGCGAAGCACCCGCCAGGCGAAATCGAGCAGGTCGGCCAGTCTCATGATTGGGTCATGTTCAGGTCATGTCTCTGTAATGTCCCGGCTCCCGCGGCGCGGTCATCGGAGACGATGGCGCCGTCGATCATGCGCAGCGTCCGATGCGCGCGCGATCCTATGTCCGGATCGTGGGTCACCACCACGACGGTGCCGCCGTCGTGGTGCAGGCGCTCCAGTACTGCCATCACCTCCTGGCCGGTGTGGCGGTCGAGGTTTCCGGTCGGCTCGTCGGCGAGGATCACCGCCGGACTCATCGACATCGCGCGGGCGATGGCCACGCGCTGGCACTGCCCGCCGGAGAGCTGCTCGGGGCGGTGCCTCGCGCGATCCTCCAGGCCGTAGTCCGCCAGCAGCCGGTCCAGCCTCTGTCGGCGCTCGGCCGGCGCTATGCCCGCCAGCACCATCGGCAGCTCGATGTTCTGCTCCGCGGAGAGGCGCGGCACCAGGTGGAAGAACTGGAACACGAAGCCCATCTTTTCGCGGCGCACCCGCGCCAGCTCGTCGTCTGAGAGGCCAGTGACGTCGCGCCCGTCCAGCGCATAAGTCCCGCCATTGGGGCGATCGAGCAGTCCTATCACGTTCAGCAGCGTCGACTTGCCCGAGCCGGAGGGCCCCATGATCGAGAGATATTCTCCCTGCCCGATCTCCAGGGAGACGCCGCGAAGCGCGTGGACCGCCTCGTCCCCGACGACGAAAGTGCGCTCTATGCCGGTGAGCCGG
>MEQZ01000251.1:15171-15348 GCA_001770425.1 Betaproteobacteria bacterium RIFCSPLOWO2_02_FULL_65_20
CACCAGCACCCGGTTCCCCGGCATCAGCGCAGGCGTTGGAATTCGCACGGCGCCGTCGCGGCCGGTGACCACGATCTCGATGTCGGCGCTGTAGCCGACCAGGAGATGGCCCGCATCGCCCGGGACGTTGAAATCGACTTCGACCTCCACGGTGCGCGCCTGCTTCTCAACCGCCAG
>MEQZ01000251.1:15432-15546 GCA_001770425.1 Betaproteobacteria bacterium RIFCSPLOWO2_02_FULL_65_20
CTTGAGCTGCGCCGCGTCCACCTCGTCGATGGGCGCGGTAACGTAGATGCAGGAGTCGTCGATCAGGTCCACGGCCGGCAGCGTCGGAATGCCGGGCGGCGACGGCGTCAGGTA
>MEQZ01000252.1:0-2252 GCA_001770425.1 Betaproteobacteria bacterium RIFCSPLOWO2_02_FULL_65_20
GAATGGCTGGGGTGCCATGGTATTGCTGGCTGACGGGACGGTTTCGAGCTGGGGATCCAACAATTTTGGTCAGCTCGGCGTCGGCAGTCAGCTGCCATACATCGGCCAGCCGCAACAGATCGCCAACCTTCCTCCGGTGCAAGCTCTGGCGTCAGGTGGCACTCATAGCCTGGCGGTAACCCGCGATGGCCGGGTGTTTGTCTGGGGGGGGAATACCTACGGCCAGCTTGGCGTGGGCGACAGCAATAACCGCTTTGAACCCGTCGAAGTCTCCGGGCTCTCCAATATTGTCGCCGTGATCGGCGGGTGGAATTTTTCCGCGGCACTCAAGTCGGATGGCACGGTGTGGGCCTGGGGAGACAATACAGTTTACCAACTCGGTGACGGCACCCAGATTTCCCGCAATCTTCCGATCCAGATCCCGGGGCTTGCCGGCGTCACGAAGCTGTTTACCAATTCCGGCGCGATCTTCGCCCAAAAAGCCGACGGGACGATCTGGATGACCAGTTGGAGTCCTGCTCCCGGCATTCCCGGCGATCCCGGACCCCGGTCAGGGCCGCGCCACGTTTCTGTTTACGATGGCTTCGTCCAGATTGCAGGAAGCTGGAACTTCATCGTCGCGCTGAAGGCCGATGGCACGGTGTGGACCGGCGGGATGCAGAACTCTCTGGCGCTGGGCGTGCCCAATAGCGGCGACATTTCCGGTCTGCGCCAACTTCCCGGCATCACGGATGTGATCTCGGTAGCGGCCAGTGATTCGGGCGTCATGGCGTTGCGGCGTGACGGCACCGTTCTGTCCTGGGGCATCAACACCAACGGCCAACTCGGCGATGGCACGCTGGCACAACAGCAAACACCGGTTCTGGTCGTGAATGAAACGGCCGATGGTTTTCTGGATCTGATTCCCGAAGTTCCCAATACCATCCCGCGGGACAGAATTCCGCCGTTTCTTCTCGCCATTTACGCCGACGGTGGCTTAAGTTCCACGACGCTCTATGCGGACATTAGGGGCCTTTCCCCGAGCGGTGCTTTAGCCTCGGCGAGCAATACGGGACAATTCGCAGCCGGCTACAACGTTTACGTTGCAGCCGGCCTCCCCAGCGCCGGGCTTTACTTCCAGCTTGACTCTGGAAATAACTGGAGTTCGTTTAGTTGGCCGATGGCGGAGTTCATGCGCGGCGTCGCTCTCGATACGCAAGATGCGCTAGTTAGGGCACAAATTCTGCAGAATGCGGATTTGTCCTCGCCAGCCCTGGCGGGCGCTTTGATAATCGTCGGTTACGGCACCGATCCAGATGAGATGGCAAGAAGCGGGCGTTACCGGACGATATTTACTGTGCCAACGCAGTAGGTGCGCAGTTTGCAGTCCGAGCTAGTTCCGCATTCCGCCAATGACCGGTCTTGGGAAGAGTGACTGACTGGTCCTGGCCGCTGCCACCGGCACCGCGATCCTACTGAAATTTGGGCCAATGCAATTTGGAAGCCCCCTGAATTCGATATCCGACTTCAACCGGGATGCGGGTTCCTCGCAGGTGCTTCGCGTTCAGGCGGGATCAGGTCGAGACGGTCGGTGACCACCGCATCGACGCCCCAGGCGAACAGTTCGCGCGCCGTCGCCGGATCGTTCACCGTGTAGCACAGCAGCGCATATCCGGCTTCCTTGACGGCCTGCGCCCGGGCCTGCGTAAGATGTCGATGGTCGCAGTGCAACGAGACGCAGCCCAGTTGCCCGAGCCGATCCCGCCAGTCCTCCGGGATGGCCTCCACGAGCAGGCCGCGCCTCAGCCCCGGCGCCGCGGCGGCCGCCGCTTCCAGCGCGTCTATCGAGAATGAGGAGAGCAGCGGCGCAACGGGTGCCGCTCGCCACAACGCCGCGCTCATCGCCGCGACGACGCGGCCGGTTTCGCGTTCGAATCCGGCCGCGGGCTTGATTTCCACGTTGGCCCACAGTCCCAGATCGACGCACAGCCGCGCGGCATCGGCATAGCGCGGCAGCGGCTCGCCGGCGAACGCGGCGCCGAACCAGCTTCCTGCGTCGAGTGTCGCAAGGTGCGTCCACGCGGCGTGCGCGACCGCGCCCTTGCCGTTCGTGGTTCGCTCCAGCGTCTCGTCGTGGATCACCACCGGCACCGCGTCGCGGCTGAGCATGACATCGAATTCGACGCCGGCGAATCCGCGCTGCGCGCCGGCCCGTATGGCTGCCAGCGTGTTTTCAGGCGCGAGGCTGCCGCCGCCGCGGTGCGCGATCACGC
>MEQZ01000252.1:2296-2737 GCA_001770425.1 Betaproteobacteria bacterium RIFCSPLOWO2_02_FULL_65_20
CGCATTCGGATGCTGGCGCGGGCTCGAGGCTCAACCCTTGCCGCCGCGTTCGAACCGGCGCAGCAGATCGTTGCCGCGCACGACCGCCGAATCGAGCGCCTCTTTGGGCGTCTTGATCTGGCTCCACACCGCTTCCAGTTCTTCGTCGATCACGGCGCGGATCCGGGAGAAATGGGTGAGCCGCACGCCCCTGGAATAGTGTTCGAATTTGCGGCTCATCTGCTCGAGCGCGACGTCGGCACCGGGGTTGCGGTCGTAATAGCCTTGTGCCCGGATCAGTGCATAGGCGGCAAGGGTGTTGGGCAGGTAGCCCGTCTGCCGGTTCCATTCGGCCTGGACCTCGGGCCCGGAAAGATAGCTGAAAAACTTCGCGATGCCTTTGTACTCTGCAGGCTTCTTGCCCGCAGGCACCCAGAGGCTCGCGCCGCGGATGATGGTGTT
>MEQZ01000252.1:2755-8712 GCA_001770425.1 Betaproteobacteria bacterium RIFCSPLOWO2_02_FULL_65_20
CTCGTCGTAATAGGGAAGCGGCGATACGGCAAACGCGAAGCGAGCCGACTTCGCCAGGCCGGCGTAGGCCGAGGAGGACGCGGTGACCATGGCGCATTCGCCGCTGGCGAACTTCGCCTCGCCCCCGGTCCCGCGTCCCGCGTAGGTGAACAGGCCGCTTTTCGCCCAGGAGGACATCAGGCCGATGTGGCGCATCAGCAACTGGCCGTTGAAGTTGAGCTTGGCATCCGCGCCGCCGAAGCCGTTGCTTCGTGTCGCCAGCGGCTCGTTGTGCAACGCCGACAGGCTTTCCACCAGGACCCACGATTGCCAATCGGTGGTGTAGGCGCAGGGCGCCGCATCGGTGTCGCGGACTTTCAGCGCCGCCGCCTGAACGTCGCGCCAGGTTTTCGGCGCCAGGTCCGGATCGATGCCGGCCTTCTTGAACAGGTCCTTGTTGTAGAAAAAGACGGCGGTCGAGCTGTTGAAGGGCAGCGACAGCAGCTTGCCCCGTTTGTCGAGGTAATAGCTCGAGACGGCAGGCATGTAGGCGCGCGCGTCGAACTTCTCGCCCGCCTCGGCCATCAGTTGGTAGAGCGGCTTCACCGCGCCTCTGGCCGCCATCATGGTGGCCGTTCCGGCATCGAACACCTGGAGGATGTGCGGCGCAGCGCGGGTCCGAAACGCAGCGACTCCCGCGGCGAGGGAGTCCTCGTAGCCGCCCTTGAAGACCGGAACGACCCGGTAGCCCTGCTGGGATGCGTTGAACCGGCTCGCCAGTGCGTTGACTTCGTCGCCGGCGGCGCCGCTCATCGAATGCCAGAACTGAAGTTCCGTGGCCGCGAGCGCGGTCGGGGCCTGCAACAGCGCTGCAGCGGCAAATGCGAGCGCCTGGCGCTTCATCGACACATTCCTCCGGCGTAGGCGGCTGGGCTCATAGGCACAGCCTGCACTGATGACGCGCAGTATAACTGGAGCCGGCTGCACGGACCGGTGCCGCGGTCCCGGGCAGGATCCGCCACGCCGACGGGCTTGGGGCGCCATGGGTTCCGGAGTCGCGGCACTGGTATCATCGGCGGCACGACATTTCATGGCCGCCCATCCGCGTGAGCGCTTCACCGCCGACCTTTTCCCTGCTGCGGCTGCTGGCCGATGGCGAGGTCCATACCGGCCGGGACCTCGCCGCGAAGCTGGGGGCCTCGCGCGCGGCCGTCCGCGGCCGCGTCCGTTCGATCGAGCGGCTGGGGCTGCGCGTGCTCGGGGTCCGGGGGCGGGGTTACCGTCTCGCTGCGCCGCTCGACCTGCTCGACTGCGAGCGACTCGCCGGGCTGCTGCAAGGGGCATTCACGGTCGAATTGCTCGACGAGTGTCACTCGACCAACGGCGCGCTGATGGAGCGCGCGCGGCGTGGCGGGCCCGATGCGCAGGTGCTTGCCTGCGAGCACCAGACGGCGGGGCGCGGCCGCCGCGGCAAGCGCTGGGAGTCGGGGATCGGCACCGATCTCACGTTTTCCGTGCTGTGGCGCTTCAGCCGGGGCGCGGGCGCGCTTTCCGGACTCTCGCTCGCTGTCGGCGTCGCTCTGGTGCGCGCGCTTGCGCGGCTCGGCTATCCGGGCATCCAGCTCAAGTGGCCCAACGATCTGATGCTGCGCGGAGCCAAGCTCGGCGGAATCCTGATCGAAGCGACCGGCGATCACGATGGACCCAGCACGGTCGTGGTAGGCATCGGCCTCAACGTGCACTGGAGCGCGGCGCGCGCCGCCGCCGTCGATCAGCCGGCAACCGGACTGGCGCAGACACAGGTCGCCGTTGCATCGCGCACCGCGCTGCTGGGAGGGTTGCTGGTCGAGTTGCATTCGTCGCTGGAGGCGTTCGCGCGCGCCGGATTCGAGCCGTTTCGCGCCGAGTGGCTGCGCCACCACGCCTGGCAGGGACGCCAGGTGACGCTGCGCACGGCCGAGGGCGCGGTCGCCGACGGCGAGGCCGTGGGCGTGGGCGAGGACGGCGCGCTGCTGCTGCGCTCTGTGAGCGGCGTTGAGCGTTTTCACAGCGGTGAATTGAGGCTGGCGGATCGATGATACTGGCGATCGACTGCGGCAATACCCGCGTCAAATGGGGCCTGCGCGAACCGCACGCGTCCGACTGGCGCGCCCTGGGAGCCGCGCCGTTGGCGGACATTACGCGGCTCGGCGCGGACTGGTCTGCGCTGCCCGCGCCTTCGCAGATCGTGATCGCCAATGTTGCCGGCGAGCCTGCGCGCAAGGCGCTCTCCGGACAGCTCGCGCGTTGGGCGGTGGAGCCACTATGGGTCAGTGCCCAGGCGGCCCAGTGCGGCGTCACCAATGCCTACGCCGATCCGGAGCAGCTTGGCGTGGATCGCTGGGCCGCGCTCGTGGGCGCCTGGCATCTGCAGCGCGGCGCCTGCCTGGTCGTGAACGCCGGCACCGCGACCACGGTGGACCTGCTGTCCTCGCAGGGCGTGTTCCGCGGCGGGATCATCATTCCCGGCGTCGATCTCATGAAACGCGCGCTGGCGCGGCACACCGCGGGCCTGCCACTTGCGCAGGGACGCTTTGCCGAACAGCCGCGCTGCACGGCCGATGCGATCGAATCCGGCTGCCTGCACGCGCAGGCCGGAGCGATCGAACGCATGCACGCCGGACTCGAGGCGGGTGCCTTATGCCTGCTGTGCGGCGGCAACGCGGGGCGGATCCTGCCCCTGCTTAACATTCCGGTGCGGGCGGTGGATAATCTCGCGCTCGAAGGACTGGTGCGCATCGGAGCATGAGGACGCTGTTTCTCCTGTTGTTGCTGGCGAATGTCGTGTTCTTTGCCTACGGCAGGTATGGTGATGTGCTGTTTCCCGGCGAATCCCAGTTGTTGCAGCAGCAGATCAACCCGGAGGCGATCAAGGTACTCGCGTCGGCGCAGCTGGCCAAGGCCGCGCCGGCAAAGCGCGTACCGACCGTGGCTTGCCTTGAGTGGGGCGCGTTCCCGGGCGGCGACACGGAGCGCGCTGAACGGATGCTGGCTCCGCTCGCGCTGGGCGCGAAGCTTGCGCAGCGGCGCGTCGACGAGACGGCGACCTGGTGGGTGTACATGCCGCCGCAGGGAAGCCGTCAGGCCGCGACCGTCAAGACGAACGAACTCAAGCGCCTGGGCGTCGAGGATTATTTCATCGTGCAGGAGGATCCGAAATTCCGCTTCGCCGTTTCACTCGGCATTTTCCGCACCCAGGACGCGGCGAACGGCCGCCTCGAGCAGCTTCGCGCCAAGGGCGTGCGCACCGCGCAGGTCGGCGTGCGCGACAGCCAGGGGCAGAGAATCTGGTTCCAGGTGCGCGACGTGCCGGAGGCGCTCGCCGCGAAGCTGAACGAACTCAAGCAGGGAATCCCGGGCAGCGAGCTGAAGGAATGCGCCGCGGAAGAGAAAATGAATCAGTGATGGATCTGCGCGACGAAGCGATTCATCAGGCGGTTTCGCGCCAGGACATCGAGCGCGCGGGGGAATTGTTCCGCGAGTACGCCGACCGGCTCAAGGTCGATCTGTGTTTCCAGGGGTTCGAGCGCGAACTGGCGACGCTGCCCGGAGACTATGCGCCGCCGGACGGGCGGCTGCTGCTCGCGTGGCACCATGAGCAGCCGGTGGGGTGCGTGGCGCTGCGCCGGGTCGACGCGCGTCGTCTATCTTGCGCTCGACTTGTAGCCGCCTGGATTCAGCGCGGCTTGCGGCGAATGCGTTCCAGCAGCGAACTGGTCGATTGCTCGTGCCGGAACGGGATCGAAAGCACGCTGCCGCCCCAGCCCGACACTTCCTTTGCGCCGACCATTGCCTCCGGCTTCCAGTCGCCGCCTTTCACCAGCACCTCCGGCCGGCAGGCGAGAATGAGTTCAAGCGGCGTGTCCTCCTCGAACCAGGTGACCAGATCCACGCAGTGCAGCGCGGCGACCACCGCCATGCGGTCGTGGAGCGTGTTGACGGGGCGGTCTTCCCCCTTCCCGAGCCGTTTCGCCGACGTGTCGCTATTGAGTGCAACGATCAGGCTCTCGCCCTTCGCGCGCGCCTCAGCGAGGTAGCTGACGTGGCCGCGGTGCAGGATGTCGAATACGCCGTTCGTGAATACGCGGGGCTTCGGGAGCAGTTCCACTCGCTCGCGGAAATGTTCCGGTTCGCAGATCTTGTTCTCGAAGTCCAGGGGCATGGGCTATTTCCAGTGCGCAGGCCAGGTCTTGGCAAGATACGGCAGGCCTTCGATGCGCTGCATCCAGTCGCGCATCGGCTGCGGCAGCGCGGCGCGCACGCCGAGGCCGGGCTTCCTGTGCTCGCAGCGCAGCGCGAGCGCGACCATCGGGTAGAGCGTGAGGTCGGCGGCCGAGAGAGGTCCGGCGAGAAACTCACCTCGCAGTTGCGGCTCCCAGGTGCCGAGTTCCTCGACGCAGTCCCGGTGCGCGGCCGCGATCTTGTCCTCGTTCCACTGTGCTTCGGGGGTGAACAGCACGCGAGAGAGCAGCCGGTTCACCGCTGGCGCGACGTAATTGTCGGCCTCGCACACCATGCGGCGCACCAGTGCCCGCAGCTGAGCATCGCCCGGGAAAAGCGGTGCGCCCGAGCCGGGATACGCGTCCTCGAGATACTCGATGATCGCGGCCGATTCGTAAAGAACGAACGGCGCCTGGCCCTTACCCGGGCCATCGGCATCGACCAGCACCGGAATCTTGCGGCGCGGGTTGAGCGCGGCGAATTCGGGTTTTTTCAGGTCGCCATCGGAAAACGAAAGCACCTTGAGTTCGTAGGCGAGCGACTTGTGCTCGAGCGCAAGCCAGACGCGCCACGCAAAGGGCGAGCCTGCGCCGTAGTAGAACGTGATGGCCATTCGCTCCTCCCCGCCCGCGATCAAGAGGCGATGCCCGGCTCGCGGTGTCCGGCCCGCGAAGCGTGTCGGACTTGCTCGCTTACTTTGGCGCCTGCGTCAGGTATTCGAATATGCGCACCACTTTCTTTACGCCGCCGATGGAACGGGCGATCGCGGTGGCATCGTCGGCCTCCTTGTGCGTGACCAGGCCGAGCAGGTAGACCACGCCCGACTCGGTCACCACCTTGACATGGTTCGCCTGAAACTTGTTCTCGGTGACGAAGGCCCCTTTCACCCTGCCGGTGAGGTAGGTGTCGTTGCCGCGGGAGGTCAGCGTGGCCGGGCCCGCCACCTGCAGTTCGTTGACCGCGCCCTTTGCCTGCGGGATCTGCAGCACGATCCTTTCGATCTCCGACTTCGCTTTGGCGTCCGGCACTTCGCCGGTCAGCAGAACGTTGTAGTTGTAGCTGGTGACGTTGACATGGGTGTTGCCGCCGAAGCGGTCGCCGATGCGCGCCAGGGCGGTCAGGCCAACGCGCTCGTCGCCGGCGACGATCTCGGGCTGGCGCCGGTCTGCGGCCACGAACGCGCCGGTGGCCGCACCGCCCACGACCATGGCCTCGATGCACCCTTGCAGCAGGAACGCCGACAGCAGCGCCGCTGCCGCCGCGCCGCCGCGCCATCCATTCCGGTTCCGTCTGTTCATCATTCCGCTCCCAGTAAGAGAAAGTCGATGCCGTCGCACAGGCAGTGCAGCGCAAGCAGGTGCACTTCCTGGATGCGCGCAGTCTGCGCATGAGGGACACACAGGTGCACGTCGCCGGCGGCAAGCGCGTTACCGATTTCGCCGCCTCCGCGACCGGTCAGTGCCACCACGCACATTTCGCGGTCGTGGGCGGCTCCGATCGCGCGCAGCACGTTCCTGGATTCGCCGCTCGTCGAGATGGCGAGCAGCACGTCGTTCGGCGAGCCGATCGCGCTCACCTGCCTGGAGAACACCTGCTCGTAATCGTAATCGTTGGCGATCGAGGTGAGCGTCGAGGAGTCGGTCGTGAGCGCGATCGCCGCCAGGCCCGGCCGCTCGCGCTCGAAGCGGTTGATCAGCTCCGCGGCGAAATGCTGCGAA
>MEQZ01000252.1:8721-11084 GCA_001770425.1 Betaproteobacteria bacterium RIFCSPLOWO2_02_FULL_65_20
GAGCCGCCGTTCCCGCAGGCGAGGATCTTGCCGTTGGCGAGCAGGCACTTCACCATCAGTTCGGTGGCGAGCGCGATGGGAGTCGCGAGCACCTCGAGCGCCCGGCGCTTGGTCTCGGCGCTGTCCTTGAATTGCCGGCCGATGCGTTCGAGCAGAGCGCCGTTCTCTGCCCCGGCCTGGTCGCGAACCGCGGTGGTTTTCATGCAGCTATTCTAGCCTATGCGGGCAGGGGCGGAACCAAATGGCTCGGTTTGCCTTACCCCATCTCCCGCTTTCGGCCAGTTGCAACTTCGCAATTGGCCGAAAACGGGAGACCTATGAAAAGCTAAACGGCACGCACTACTCGACGTACACCTCGAATTCGACCCGCAGTCTCGGATTCCGGTGCGCGCGCAGCGTGCTGATCCGGGCGGAGACCGGCTCGCCGCGGTCCATCGCCCAGGCAAGCGCCGAGTTCTCGCGGCGCGGAACATAACCGAGCCTGCGACCGCGCCAGTCGACCCGCACCGCATTCGGGTCGTGGGGGTTGTCGGGCTCGCGAACCAGATCGAGCCGGTCGCCGGTGCGCAGTTCGGGAAACAGCGCCGGCGCTTCGTGGTAGCGAAAACCGGCGAGCGCAGAACTCTGGACCAGCAGCCGCACCTGCTGAGCCTGGACGCTTGCCGATGCCGCTGCGAGCAGCGCAGCGGTCAGAACGGCGGCCAGCTCAAACCGAAAACGCATCGCGGATCCATTCGATGCGCGGCGGCTCCAGCCGGTCGAGCAGCACCACATCGAAGCGGCAGGGCGGCTCAGGCTTGCCGGCGAGGTAATGCCGCGCCGCCGCGATGATGCGGGCGCGTTTGCGCGGGCCGATGCTTTCGGCCGCGCCGCCGAAGCCGGGGTTGGTACGGAGCCTCACTTCGACAAAAACGATCGAGGGGCCGTCCCGGAGGACAAGATCGATCTCGCCCAGACGGCAGCGGTAGTTCGCGCAGATCAGGGACAGGCCCTGGCCGGCGAGGAATTGCGCGGCTGCGGCCTCGGCCGCGCCTCCGGTGCCGCGCGGCGCTGGCATCAGCGCGCTGCGACTGCACCGTCACGGAACACGGACGGCATGGCCTCGCGCTCCACGGTGCCGCCCGCCCTCAGCGTCAGGGTTCCGGTCACGCCCTCCAGATTCACGCGCAGGCGCCAGTTCAGGAACTCGTTGGCGATGCGGCAGGCATCGATACCGAACGCGTAAAACCGCTGCAGTTCGGGGGCGAGCGCATCGGGGCGGGGGTAGATCATCGCGGTAAGATTGTCGGGCTGCGCGAGCCAGGGCATTTCGACGAAGCGAATCCCGTTCAGGTCCACGTTGGCCACGGGGTCGGGGCGCCCGCTGTTGATCTGGGACGTGGCGTACACCGGAATCTGGTTGTTGAGGTAGGGACGCACCGCGCGCGCCTGATCCGGGTCTGCGGCGAGAAAAAGCAGGTCCGCGCCGGACCTTGAGAGTCTTTCGTGCAGACGCCGGAGGTCGGCATGGGGGTCGAACTCCAGCGCTTCGCTGATCCTGCCGCCGAGCGCGAACCACTCCTGCGCAAAGGCCTGGCCGGCGCGCCTGGACAGCGCCGACACGGTGCGCACGACGACTGCGTCGCGCAGGTGATCGGCCCAGGCCGAGCGTGCGACCTGGCGCGCCTCGGCGTCAATCGACAGGCCGAACACGTACAGTTTCTCGGGCATGGCCACGGGTTGCAGGGGTGCATTCAGCGCGAGGGTCAATGTGCGTATCGTGCCGCTGGCTGCCAGCGCCGTCACGCCGTCGCGTGTCATCGGCCCGACGATGACGCCAGCGCCGCGTACTGCGGCAGCCTCGTATCCCGCCATGATATGACTGCTGGAGGCGCCGGTGCGCACGATCTCCAGCGCCGGCGTGCCCTCCACGAGCGCAAGCGCAGCCTTGCAGCCCGCCAGCACCGCTTCGGCCGGCGGGGCGAAATCCGGGGCGTCCAGCGGCAGCAGCAATGCGACGAAAGGCTTGGGTGCCGCCGGCAGGGGCACGGCGGTGATGGGCGCAAGCGCCGCGCCTGCGGCGCTTGCCGGAATGTCGGCCGCCTTGCACAATGCCGCAACTGCGACCAAGGCGAAGAACAAAGAGGCTTTGCGATGGACCGGGTGCATGGCGAGGGCCGCCAGGGAGACGACGGAACATTATATGTGGTCGCCACGCCCATAGGAAATGTCGAGGACATCACGCTGCGCGCGCTGAAGGTGCTCGCAGCGGCCGACGTCATCGCCGCGGAGGACACGCGCAACACCGCGTCTCTGCTCAAGCGGCATGGTATCGGCAAGCGGCCCGTGGCGCTGCACCAGCACAACGAGGCCAGCATGGCAGC
>MEQZ01000253.1:0-11019 GCA_001770425.1 Betaproteobacteria bacterium RIFCSPLOWO2_02_FULL_65_20
CCTGGGACCGCGCTTTGGGCTATGCCCTCGAGCGTCCCAAGTCGGTCACCACCGACATGCTCGAGAAGTGGGCCGCCGAAGGCGGCAGGAAGTAGAACTGGCCGTCAGGACAGGCGGCTTCTTAAGTGTAGTTCCTGCCGGTCATCCGGTGCCGCCGCCCGTCCCTCTGAAGAGGAAGGCGGGCGGCGCGGCGGATGACCGAATTCGTATCACGCTGTTCAGTCAACCGGTTGGCTTTTGAAGTAGATAACGAAGTGCGTAGATATCCGGCGTTCGCTTGCTCAAAGACGTATGGGGCGCCGCGTGTTTTAGAAAGGGAATCAGGGAAGCTCTGATCAATGTCATGCCCGCGCAAGCGGGAATGACGAAATCCAGTTTCTTCAGAGTCTCCCTGTCTCGCCGGTTGTTGCGTCGCGAACGCTGGCCTGGGCATGCAGATATACTGGTTGTGCCACACGCTGCGCCACCGCCGCTCGACGAACGTTGATCCAGCGACCGTTGCCGTCCGTGCTGATGCGGGTTGAATTGCCTATAGTGTTAGGGTCCAAACGGTGACCACAGATCCACGGAGCGCTTCATCCCCAGCCGTGCCGGACTACGGGGAAGGGATCAAGAAGGAAGTCGCCGAGGTCAAGTTCCTCATCCACGATCTTCGTGTCGAGGGCTTCTTCAACGACATCCTCCACTACCATGTGACCCTGAACACCGACCTCGAAATCTACAACATCGTGCAGGCGCAGGTCCTGCACGGCGCGGACGTCCAGGACCTGAAGGCGACGCTCGGCGCCCTGCGCAGGGCTTACCAGGACTACTCGAACGCGGTGAAGAGCTTCTCGCCGGACCGCACTGTCCTCCTCCTTGGCCGCCGGTACATCGACACCATCCGCCAAGCCTGCGATCTCATTCTCAACCCCCTGTGGGGCCGGTCGGACAAGGTGCTGACCTTCCTGCCCGACGAGGCCCGGTCCGTGCGCACGCGGCGCCACTACCGCAACTGCATCGTCTGGCTATACGGCGTGAACTGGCGCATCGAGGCGTTCCTCGAGGAGCTCGAGAACCCAGGCGTGCGCGAGGAGTTCGACATCGCCGAGGACGTCCGCGATTTCACGCGCGATGTCGTCCTCGGGTACGTGGTCGAGAAATCCGAGCACCGCGTCGAGTTGCAGCTCGACCGGCTGGACCCGGCGGTTATCTCCGGCAACCGCCAGCGTTTCCGCCGCATGTACTTCAACCTGGTCATGAATGCCGTCGATGCCATGAGCGGACGCAAGGCGGGCGTGCTCAATGTGAGTGCCGTCATCGAGGGCGACCGTGTGGCGCTGCGCGTGCGCGACGACGGCGCCGGCATGTCCCCGGAGAAGATCCAACAGCTCCTCGCCGACCGCCAGACCCTGGACGGCGAGATCCATTCGCTAGGGTTCGTGTTCGTCCGCCAGACGGTCGGCCAGTTCGGCGGCGACTTGGCCATCGAGAGCAGCGTGGGCAGGGGTACGACCGTGACGCTCCGCTTGCCCTATTTGCCGGGCAAGACTGCCGAGTCCCTGGAGCCGTCGCGCCGGGACAAGTACCGCCTGCCGCAGAAGTACCGGTCCGTCCCGGCGGGGGCCACCCAATCGGTGCGCGTCGCGGGCGTCGCTGCGGCGCCCGCACCGCCGGAAGAGGCGCCTGTGGACGGCGCGCTGGCTCCCGGAGGAAACGAACGGATGCGCCACTGCGGCAGGCTCGTTTTCGAGGCCTACCGGCATTCCAAGGCTCCGTTCGCGGGCTGCATTTTCGCGATCGCCGTCACCGACGAGAATCGGGTCGAGATGTTCACGGTCAAGCCCTACGAGCGCGACTGGGACATCTCACACGAGGACCTCTCGCCCATGCATTTCCAGGCGACCTATCGCGGGCGCCTGGAGGAGGACGAACTGAAGAGGCCCATCTTGATCCTCAAGCCGCCCCAGAGCGTCCGGGAGTACCTTGAGTTCAAGGAGGTGCCAGAGGCCGACCGCGGTCCCGATCGCTTCACGCGCATGGTCCACGACGAGGGCATCCGGATCGCGCGTAAGCTCATCGCGACGGGACTTGACGCGCAGACGCTGGTCCATCTGTCAGGTGCGTCCAGGTTCTACGCCGCTCCCCCGGCGCTGCACGGGACCGAGCCCTTCCCGCTCGACCTGCTGGCGCGCCAGAAGCTGTCCGCGGAGGAGAGCTAGCAACTTCAAATTTCGAGAAGAGAAGAGCGGAACGCTGCCCGAATCCAGGACACGGAATTCAGGACTCGGGATTCTGCGGCGGCAAAGCGGGGCCGGCGATTCAGTGGCCCGGCCCCTATGCGTCTATAATATTGTGGCCGCAAGAGGGGTCGTGCGATGCCTGCGATGAAGCGGTACCTATCCAGCTCCTTTCTGTTCGGCGGCAACGCAATGTTCGCAGTGGCGCTGCCGGCGCGGCCTGCTTGAGAACGGTCTCGTGCTCGAGCGTTATCTCGCGCTTTAGGGCTCGCGGTTGTCGGAGAAGGAAGTCGAGGCATTCGGAAACCTTCTCGACTGTGGTGACAACGAACTTTGGGATCGGGTGAGCCGGCGCGGCGAGCCGGCCCACCGGGATCTCGCCGGTGGGGCAGAACTGCTGCGAGCTTGCAGGCGCGGCGAACAGGAACGCTGTACATAGGAGAAATACCATGAGCAATGGCACCAAGGCCGTCTTGAACTACGGCGACGGCAAGTCGATCGAGTTTCCCGTCATGAAGGGCACCGTTGGGCCGGATGTCGTCGATATCCGCACGCTTTACGGCAAAACGGGGATGTTCACCTACGACCCGGGCTTTCTTTCCACGGCGAGCTGCCAGTCGCGCATCACCTATATCGACGGCGACAAGGGCGAGCTGCTGTATCGGGGCTACCCGATCGAGCAGCTGGCGGCCCATTGCGACTTCCTCGAGACCTGCTACCTGCTGCTCAAAGGGGAACTGCCGACGCCGGCGCAGAAGGCGGCGTTCGTCGACACGGTGACCAAGCACACCATGGTGAACGAACAGATGCAGTTTTTCATGCGCGGCTTCCGGCGCGATGCGCACCCGATGGCGGTGCTGACCGGCCTGGTGGGCGCGATGTCCGCCTTCTACCACGATGCGCTCGACATCAACGACCCGCACGACCGGGAAATTTCGGCAATGCGCCTGATCGCGAAGATGCCGACGCTGGTCGCCATGTCCTACAAGTATTCGCTGGGCCAGCCTTATATCTACCCGAAGAACGACCTGTCGTACACGGCGAATTTCGTGCGCATGATGTTCGGCACGCCCTGCGAGGAGTACAAGATCAACGACACGGTGGTGCGGGCGCTGGACCGGATATTCATCCTGCATGCGGATCATGAGCAGAACGCCTCCACTTCGACCGTCCGGCTTTGCGGCTCGTCGGGGACCAATCCGTTCGCCGCTGTTGCGGCCGGGGTGGCCTGCCTGTGGGGACCGGCGCACGGCGGCGCCAACGAGGCATGCCTGAACATGCTGCAGCAGCTCCAGCAGCAGGGCGGAGTGTCCAAGCTGGGCGAATTCGTCGCCAAGGTGAAGGATCCCAACTCCGGCGCGCGCCTGATGGGATTCGGGCACCGGGTGTACAAGAACTACGATCCGCGCGCGAAACTCATGCGCGAAACCTGCTATGAAGTGCTCGGCGAACTGGGCCTGGAGGACGACCCGCTGTTCAAGCTGGCGATGGCGCTGGAGAAAGTGGCGCTGGAGGACGACTATTTCGTGAAACGCAAGCTCTATCCGAACGTCGACTACTATTCGGGAATCGTCCAGAAGGCGCTCGGTATTCCGGTGGCGATGTTCACGGGTATCTTTTCACTGGCGCGCACGGTCGGCTGGATTGCACAGTGGCAGGAAATGATCACCGATCCGGAGTACAAGATCGGGCGGCCGCGGCAGCTGTTCTCCGGCGCGACCAGCCGCAACGTGATGCCGATCGACAAGAGAAAATAAGGCGGGAGCCGAGTCCGGGACAGGTCCTGGATTCGGGATCTTGCAGCGGCAAAGCAGGGGCCGGGCGATGATTTGGTCGCTCGGCCCTTCGCCGCCTTTACGGAGGGACTGTGCGATGACTGCGATGAAGCAGTTGCTTTCCAACTCCTATCTGTTTGGAGGCAACGCCCCGTTCATCGAGGAGCTGTACGAAGCCTATCTGGACAATCCGCAGTCGGTTCCGGAGGGCTGGCGAGAATACTTCGACAGGATGCAGGTGCTGCCCGCGCCGGGCGGCACGGGCATTCGCGACGTCGCGCACGCGCCGGTCGTCGAGTCCTTCGCGCTGCGAGCCAGGGAAGGCCGCCTGCGCCCTGGCGCGGCACCCGGCGATGTCACGGTCGCGCGCAAGCAGGTGTTCGTGCAGCAGCTCATCGCGGCGTACCGGTTTCTGGGCGCGCGCTGGGCCGACCTCGATCCCCTCAAGCGCCAGGAGCGGCCGCGCATTCCCGAACTCGAGCCTGGCTTCTACGATCTCACCGAAACGGACATGGACATGGTGTTCGACGCCGGAAGCCTCTTCTTCGGCGCAGAACGGCTAACGCTGCGCGAAATCATCAAGGGACTGCGCGAAACTTATTGCAGCTCGATCGGCGCCGAGTACATGTACATCGGCGATCCGGGCGAAAAGCGGTGGGTCCAGCAACGGCTCGAATCCTGCCGTTCGCGCCCCGGCTACGCGTCGGAGTTCAAACGCCACATCCTGGAGCGCCTGACCGCCGCCGAGACGCTGGAAAAATACCTGCATACCCGTTACGTGGGACAGAAGCGGTTTTCGGGCGAAGGCAGCGACACGCTGATTCCGCTTCTGGATCACCTGCTGCAGAAGGCCGGCGCGGTCGGCGTGCAGGAATCCGTGATCGGGATGGCGCACCGCGGGCGGCTGGGCGTGCTCGTGAACGTGCTCGGAAAAATGCCGAAGGACCTGTTCTCCGAATTCGAGGGCAAGCACGCCGGCGATCTCACCGCCGGTGACGTCAAGTACCACCAGGGGTTTTCCTCGGACATCATGACCCCGGGCGGCCCCATGCATCTGACGCTCGCTTTCAATCCCTCGCATCTGGAAATCGTCAACCCGGTCGTCGAGGGGTCGGTGCGCGCGCGCCAGCACCGGCGGGGCGACAAGGAAGGCAGGCAGGTGCTGCCGGTGCTGATCCACGGTGACGCGGCGTTCGCCGGACAGGGCGTGGTGATGGAGACCTTGAATCTCTCCCAGACACGAGGCTACGGCACCGGGGGCACCGTGCATATCGTGATCAACAACCAGATCGGGTTTACCACCTCGGACCCGCGCGACACGCGTTCGACCATCTACTGCACCGATGTCGCCAAGATGGTCGAGGCGCCGATATTTCACGTCAACGGAGATGATCCGGAAGCCGTGCTGCTGGTGACCGAACTCGCGCTGGACTTCCGCATGCAGTTCAAGAAGGACGTGGTGATCGACATGGTCTGCTTCCGCAGGCTCGGCCACAACGAGCAGGACGAGCCGATGGTGACCCAGCCGCTGATGTACAAGATCATCAACAAGCACCCGGGCACGCGCAAGCTCTACGCAGACAGGCTAGCCGCACTGGGGGTGGTCAGTGCGGAAGAGGCGGGCGATTTCGTGACGACCTTCAGGGCGGCGCTGGATGCCGGGCAGCACACCAACAAGACCATACTTCCGCATTACAAGCCCCCGTTCGCGGTGAACTGGGCGCTGTACCTGAACACCAAATGGAACGAAAAGGACGACACCACGCTGCCTCTGGCGGATCTGAAGATGCTCGCGGAGCGGCTTACGGCGATTCCCGAGAGCTTCAAGCTGCACCCGCGGGTCGAGAAGATCATCGCCGACCGCCGTCTCATGGGGCAGGGCAAGATGCCGCTCGACTGGGGCATGGCGGAAAACCTCGCCTACGCCTCCCTGCTCAGGGACGGATTCTCGGTGCGCATTTCCGGACAGGATTCCGGCCGCGGAACCTTTTTTCACCGCCACGCGGTGCTGCACGACCAGAACCGCGAGAGGTGGGACTCCGGAGAATATGTGCCGCTGCGAAACATCGCGCCCAACCAGGGCGACTTTGTCGTCATCGACTCGGTGCTTTCCGAGGAAGCGGTGCTCGGGTTCGAGTACGGATATGCGACTTCGGAACCCAACGAACTCGTGGTGTGGGAAGCACAGTTCGGCGACTTCGTGAACGGTGCGCAGGTGGTGATCGATCAGTTCATCGCGTCCGGCGAAGTCAAGTGGGGCCGAGTCTGCGGCCTGGTGATGCTGCTGCCGCACGGTTACGAAGGCCAGGGGCCGGAACACTCCTCCGGGCGCCTGGAGCGCTTCCTGCAGTTGTGCGCCGACTACAACATCCAGGTGTGCGTGCCGGCGACGCCGGTGCAGATGTTCTTCCTGCTGCGCCGGCAGATGATCCGCCCCTACCGCAAACCGCTGGTCATATTTACGCCGAAAAGCCTGTTGCGCCACAAGGAGTCGGTGTCGCCGCTGGAGGAATTCGCCCGGAGCAAGTTCAAGCCCGTCAACGCCGAATGGGACGCACAGATCGACCCGAAGAATGTGAAGCGCGTGATTTTCTGCTGCGGCAAGGTATTCTTCGACCTGCGTGCTGCACGCATGGAGCGCGGCATCAAGGATGTCGCCATCGTGCGCATTGCCCAGCTTTACCCCTTCCCGCACGACGATTTCAAGGCGCAGATTGACCTCTACGGCCATGCGCGGGAGGTGCTTTGGTGCCAGGAGGAACCGGGCAATCAGGGTGCGTGGCACCGTATCCAGCACTATCTGCTGCGGCACATGCGCCCCGACCAGGTATTGGCCTACGCGCTGCGGCATTCGTCGGCATCGCCCGCGGTCGGCTACCTGTCGCTGCATAACGAACAGCAGAAAGCGGTCGTCAATGCCGCATTCGGTGAAATCACTGATAACCTGGTCCTCCCGGTGCAGGGCACCGGCAAGGCGCGGCGCCGTCGCGGCAGATGAGTCCGCGATAGGAAATTAGTCATGCTCATCGACATCAAAGTACCGCAGCTGTCGGAGTCGGTCGCCGAGGCGACGTTACTTGCCTGGCACAAGAAGGTGGGCGATCGCGTTGACCGCGACGAGAACCTCATCGACGTCGAGACCGACAAGGTCGTACTCGAGCTGCCGGCGCCACAATCGGGCGTCATCGCCAGGATCATCAAGGGTGACGGCGGCACGGTCGTTTCCGGAGAGGTGATCGCGACCATCGATACCGAGGGGACGGCGGTGGCCGCCGCGCCCGCGATGCCGGCGAGAACCGAGCCGGCTGCGGCACCTCCCGCGCCCAAGACCGCGCCAAGCGAGGACCCGCGGCTGATGCCGGCGGCGCGCAAGATGGCCGAGGAATCCGGGGTCGACACGCGGGATATTCCCGGCACCGGGCGCGGCGGGCGGATCACCAAGGGCGACATCGTCCAGCATCTGCAAACAGGCAAGGGCGCGGCAGCGCAGCCCGCACTGGAGGCGGTACCTGCTCCCGCTGCCGAGCCGGCACGTCCTGCGCTGCAATCGGTGAGCGCGCCGGTGAAGATCGAGCAGATCCTGGGTGACCGCCCCGAACAGCGCGTGCCGATGTCCAGGCTGCGCGCGCGCATCGCAGAGCGGCTGGTGCAGTCGCAGTCGACGGCAGCTATCCTCACCACCTTCAACGAAGTCAACATGCGCCCGGTCATAGACCTGCGCGTCAAGTACAAGGACCGGTTCGAGAAAGAGCACGGCGTGAAGCTCGGATTCATGTCCTTTCTTGTCAAGGCAGCGATCGCGGCGCTCAAGAAATATCCGGTGGTCAATGCATCGGTCGACGGCAATGACATCGTTTATCACGGCTATTTCGACATCGGCATCGCGGTCGGCAGCCCGCGCGGTCTGGTGGTGCCGATCCTGCGCGATGCCGACCAGATGAGTTTTGCCGAGATCGAGAAGAAGATCGCGGAGTTCGGCAAGCGCGCGCAGGACGGCAAGCTGGGCATCGAGGATCTCACCGGCGGCACGTTTTCCGTCACCAATGGCGGCATATTCGGTTCGATGCTGTCCACGCCCATCATCAATCCGCCGCAGAGCGCGATCCTGGGGATACACGCTACCAAGGACCGGGCAGTGGTCGAGAACGGGCAGATCGTCATCCGGCCGATGAACTATCTGGCACTGTCCTACGATCACCGGATCATCGACGGCCGCGAGGCGGTGCTGTCGCTGGTGGCGATCAAGGAGGCCCTGGAGGAGCCGGCGCGGCTGCTGCTCGAACTGTAGGGGCCTGTTTCAGTATATCTACGGGTACACACATGGCTCAGTCATTTGATGTGGTGGTAATCGGTGCCGGTCCGGCGGGATACGTCGCCGCGATCCGCGCGGCGCAGCTTGGCTTTTCCACGGCCTGCGTCGATGAGTGGAAGAACGACAAGGGCGAATACGCCCTCGGCGGCACCTGCCTGAACGTGGGCTGCATTCCCTCTAAGGCTCTGCTGGAGTCTTCGGAGAATTACGAGCGAGTGGCGCGCAAGTTCGCCGCGCACGGCATTTCCGTGGCCGGCGCGAAGATGGACGTGAGGAAAATGCAGGCGCGCAAGGACGAGATCGTCGCGCGGCTGACCGGCGGCATCCAGACGCTGTTTCGCAAGAACAAGGTGGCGTGGCTGAAGGGTCACGGGCGCCTGTCCGGCGCAGGCGCGGGCGGGGAGGGCTATCGCATCGAGGTGTCAGCCGGCAGCGGTACCGAGACGGTGGTGGCGTCCCACGTCGTGATCGCGACCGGCTCCACGGCACGCGAACTGCCGGGGGTGAGCGTCGATAACGACGTGATCTGCGACAACGTCGGGGCGCTCGCCTTTCGCGAGACGCCCAAGCGGCTGGGAGTGATCGGCGCCGGGGTGATAGGACTGGAACTGGGCAGCGTGTGGCGGCGCCTCGGCGCAAGAGTGACCATACTGGAGGCCTTGCCCACGTTCCTTGCTGCCTGCGATGATGCGGTGTCGAAGGAAGCCTGGAAGATCTTCACCAAGGAGCAGGGACTGGACATCCGTCTCGGGGTCAAGATCGGCCAGATCGTCCGCGGCAAGCGCGGCGTGAAGGTGCAGTTCGAGGACGGCGAGGGCGGGAAGTCGCTCGAATGCGACAAGCTGGTCGTGTCGGTCGGTCGGGTGCCGAACACGAACAAGCTCGGAGCCGAAGCGGCGGGACTCAAGATCGATGACCGCGGTTTCATCGAGGTCGATGCGCATTGCCGCACCAATCTGCCGAGAATCTACGCCGTCGGCGACGTCGTGCGCGGCCCGATGCTTGCGCACAAGGGCATGGACGAGGGGGTGATGGTCGCCGAACACATCGCCAGCCAGGCGGGGCATGTCGATCTGGACATCATCCCCTGGGTGATTTACACCGCCCCCGAGATCGCCTGGGTAGGCAAGACCGAGCAGCAGCTCAAGGCAGAAGGAACGCCCTACCGGTCGGGGCAGGTGCCGTTTCTGGCCAGCGGGCGGGCGCTGGGTCAGGATGAGACCGCCGGGTTCGTCAAGGTTCTCGCCGACGCCAAGACCGACCGGGTCCTGGGGGTCCACATCGTCTCCTCGCACGCATCGGAACTCATCGCCGAGGCGGTCATGGCGATGGAATTCCGCGCCAGCTCGGAGGACATCGCCAGAATTTGCCACGCGCATCCTTCGCTGTCGGAGGTCATGCACGAAGCCGCGCTGGCCGTGGACAAGCGCGCGCTGCATCTCTAACGATCGAGACTGCCATGGAAAGATTCAAAGCCTACCGTATCCACGAAGCCGACAAGAAGGTCAGCGCACGCTTCGAGGACATGACCGTCTCCGAACTCGACGCCGGCGACGTGGTGGTCCGCGTCGGCTATTCGTGCGTCAACTACAAGGATGCGCTCGCGGCCACCGGCGCCGGCAGGGTGATCCGGCGCTTTCCCTGTGTCGGCGGAATCGACCTGTCGGGCACGGTCGTGGAGTCGGGCGACCCCCGCTTTGCCAGGGGCGACGCAGTGATCGCGACCAGCTACGATCTTGGTGTTTCCCACGACGGCGGTTTTGCGCAATATGCGCGCGTGCCCGCCGACTGGGTCGTGCCCATGCCCAAGGGGATGACGTTGTTCGAGGCCATGGCGCTGGGCACGGCGGGCTACACCGCGGCGCTCGGTGTCGTGCGCATGGAGCAGAACGGACTCAAGCCCGCAAACGGGCCGGTGGTGGTCACGGGGGCCACCGGTGGCGTGGGGTCGATCGCTATCGACATACTCTCGAAGCTCGGTTTCGCCGTGACTGCGCTCACCGGCAAGGAGGGCGAGACGGCGTACCTGGAGGGACTCGGGGCGAAGGAAGTGATGCTGCGGTCCGGTCTCGATCTGTCCAAGGTGAAGCCCATCGACAAGATGCTGTGGGCCGGCGCGGTCGACAACCTGGGCGGTGAGACGCTTTCCTGGCTGATGAGCACGATGCGGCAAAGCGGCACCATCGCATCGATAGGCAATGCCGCCAGCCCGAATTTCTCGGCCACCGTGTTCCCGTTGATTCTGCGCGGGGTGTCACTGCTGGGCATCGACTCGGGCTATACGCCGATGCCGCTGCGGCGCACGGTGTGGCAGCGCCTGGCGAGCGACATGATGCCGAACCACCTCAAGGACATGGTGCAGATCATACCGTTCGAGGAAATCGGCGGCACCTTCGACAAGCTGCTCAAGGGGCAGATGCGGGGCCGTTTCGTCGTGGACATGGCGGCCTGAGTCGCTTGCGACGCAAGTGTAGACAGAATTGGCGAAGGATTTGGGTTTGTTGGGGTTATTCAAGGTCGGCACGGACGGATTTACCGTCCGTGCAGGTTTTGGCAAAACCTGCGCGCTGCGTGCGCCAACCCCGTTTTCTGCCCGGATAGAAGGCATCCGTGCAGAAAACGGAGTTATGGTTAACGACAAGGACGGCCGAGGTTCTATTACAAGATCGCTGATTGTGCCCGGATGGTTTTTATCCGGGCACAATCAGCGATC
>MEQZ01000253.1:11098-12054 GCA_001770425.1 Betaproteobacteria bacterium RIFCSPLOWO2_02_FULL_65_20
CAACCTCGGTTCTTCGAATTAACGGACTGCTTCGCCCATTGATTGGCGGAAGCATCAGTTTGGAAATGGATTCCTAGGAGACGAGAGATGGGAGGCGCGTACAAGGCATTTCACGAACGTTCGATCCGTGACCCGGACGGATTCTGGGGCGAGCAGGCGCGGCTGATAGACTGGCACAAGCCATACGCCAAGGTCCTCGACTACAGCCGTCCGCCGTTTGCGAAATGGTACGTGGGCGGCGAGACCAACCTGTGCCACAACGCGATCGACCGGCACCTGGCCGCGCGCGCGGACCAGAAGGCGCTGGTCTACATCTCGACCGAGGTCGATCAGAAGAAGAGCTACACCTACCGCGAACTGCACGCGGAAGTGAACCGTTTCGCCGCGATCCTGCAGAGTCTGGGCGTCGCGCGCGGCGACCGGGTCATCGTCTACATGCCGATGATCCCTGAGGCGGCGTTCGCCATGTTCGCGTGCGCGCGCATCGGAGCCATTCATTCGGTCGTGTTCGGGGGGTTCGCGGCGGCCAGCCTCGCGACCCGCATCGACGACGCGCGGCCCAAGGTCGTGGTCTCTTCGGATGCCGGCATGCGCGCGGGCAAGGCGGTTCCCTACAAGCACCTGCTGGACGAGGCGATCAGGCTCGCCAAGCACCCGCCGCAGAAAGTGCTCATGGTCAACCGCGGCATCGATACTTCGATGCCGGTGCAGGCCGGTCGCGACGTCGACTACGCGGGGCTGCGCGCGCAGCACATGGACGCGTCGGTACCCGTCGCGTGGCTGGAGGCGAACGAGCCCTCGTACATCCTTTACACTTCCGGCACCACCGGCAAGCCCAAGGGCGTGCAGCGCGACGTCGGCGGCTACTGCGTGGCGCTCGCCGCCTCGATGAAGCACATCTACTGCGGCGCGGCAGGCGAGACCATGTTCACCACTTCGGACATCGGCTGGGTGGT
>MEQZ01000254.1:0-934 GCA_001770425.1 Betaproteobacteria bacterium RIFCSPLOWO2_02_FULL_65_20
CATGAAAAGCACCACCGGGTGAGACTCGACCTGTTGCTTGATGCGCTGCTGAACGTCCATGCTTGCTCCTGGAGTTTTCAATGTCCCACTAATTTACTCAAGTATTTTAGCTCGAATGCGGCGCCGCGTCAAACCGGCCTTGGCACACCCTTGGCAGGCCGGACAGGTCTCGCGTGTCCTCCACGATTGTGTAGCCGAGCCCGGCGAGCAACCGCACACACCCCGGCCCCTGATCATGGCCATGCTCGAACACGAGCCAGCCACCCGGTGTGAGATGCATCCGTGCGGCGGCCGCGATGGTCCGGATGCAGTCCATGCCATCCGGGCCTCCGAGCAGCGCTGCCTGCGGCTCGAATCGCAAGTCGCCTTGCGCCAGATGCGGGTCACCTTCCGCAATATAGGGCGGGTTGGATGCGATGACATCGAATCGTTCCTCGGCGAGCGCGATGAACCAATCGCCCTGCACGAAGCGAACCGCGACTGCATGGCGGGACGCGTTCCGGGACGCGACCGCAAGTGCCGCCGCCGAGGCATCCGATGCGCATACCTGTGCATCACGCCGCGCGTGCGCGATAGCCACCGCGATCGCACCGCTGCCGGTGCCCAGATCGAGCACCTTCGGCGTGCTGCGGCCGGCGATAACCGTGAGAGCCTGCTCGACGACGAGTTCCGTCTCCGGGCGCGGAATCAGGACGCTCGGGGTGACGTGCAGGGAAAGACTGCAGAACTCGCGCTCACCGGTAAGATAGGCGATCGGCTCGCCCGCCCGTCGCCGCGCAAAAAGCGCCTCGGCTGCACGCTCCTCGGCGTCCGCGACCGGATCACGCCCATGCGCGACTATCCAGGCCCGCTCGACGCGCAGCGCGTGCGCGAGCAGAACACGCGCTTCCGTCAAAGAAAGCGCGCTGCGTGCGATCAGTTCGTCAACGCAAGT
>MEQZ01000254.1:947-11769 GCA_001770425.1 Betaproteobacteria bacterium RIFCSPLOWO2_02_FULL_65_20
ACGCAAGTCAAGCGCCGGCCAGCGCGGCGAGCTGCTCGGCCTGATGCTCGGCCATGAGCGCCTGGGTCAGCTCGCCGATGTCGCCATCCATGATCGCGTCGATCTTGTACAGCGTCAGATTGATGCGGTGGTCGGTGACGCGTCCCTGGGGAAAATTGTAGGTGCGGATGCGTTCCGAGCGGTCGCCCGATCCGATGAGCGACTTGCGCGTCGCGGCCTCTTTCGCCTGCTGCTCGCGCATCTGCCTGTCCTTGATGCGCGCGGCAAGCACCCCGAGGGCCCGCGCCTTGTTCTTGTGCTGGGAGCGGTCGTCCTGGCATTCCACCACGATCCCGGTCGGAAGATGGGTGATGCGAATGGCCGAGTCGGTCTTGTTGACGTGCTGTCCGCCCGCGCCCGAGGCGCGGTAGGTATCGATGCGAAGCTCCGCCGGGTTGAGCACCACGTCCTCGATCCTGTCGGCCTCCGACATCACGGCGACCGTGCAGGCCGAGGTGTGGATCCGTCCCTGTGTCTCGGTGGCGGGCACGCGCTGGACCCGGTGGCCACCGGACTCGAACTTCAGCTTCGAGTAGGCTCCCTGCCCGATGATGCGGGCGATGATCTCCTTGTAGCCGCCAACCTCGCCCGGACTTTCCGAAATGATCTCGACCTGCCAGCGGTTGCGCTCGGCAAAGCGCGCATACATCCGGAACAGGTCGCCCGCGAACAGCGCGGACTCGTCACCGCCGGTGCCCGCGCGGACCTCCAGAAATACATTACGCTCGTCGTTCGGGTCCCTCGGCAGCAGGAGTTTCTGCAGTTCGGCCTCCAGCACACCGAGCTTTTCCTTGCCGGCCTTGATTTCCGCTTCGGCATAGATCCTCATCTGCGGATCGGCAAGCATGTCCTGCGCCGCAGCGATGTCCGATTCGGCCTGGCAATATTGCCCGTACAGACCGACGACGGGGGTGAGCTCCGCATGCTCCTTGGATAGCCGGCGATACTGCTCCATGTCGCGCGTGGCCGCCTCGGAGCTCAGCAGCGCGCCCACGTCGGCGAGCCTGCGGGCGAGACTCTCCAGCTTGGCGGCAATAGATAGCTTCATGCCCTACCTTACACGGGGACGGGGGACAAGGGACAAGGGTCGGAAAACGATACCCGCGGCGGCTAATCGCGCGCGCGCAGGTGGTACAGCCTGGCGACCAGCTCGCGGAAGCCCTCGTCGCCCTCGTCGGTTTGATTGAGCGCCTGCGTCGGCGCGTGCAGCAGCTTGTTGGTAATCCCGTGGGAGAGCGCCTCGAGCACCGCCTTCGGGTCGTCGCCGCGGTTGAGCAGGCGCGTCGCGCGCTCGACCTCGTTTCGGCGCGCTTCCTCCGCCGATTCGCGCAACTGGCGGATCAGCGGCACGGCCTCGCGCGCCTTCATCCAATGCAGAAAGTTACCGACCTGGGACTCGATGATGGCCTCGGCCTGGGCCACTGCCGACTGGCGCGCATCCATGCCTTCGCGCACCAGATCGGCCAGGTCGTCGACGGTATACAGGAAGATGTCGTCCAATTCGCCCACCTCGGGCTCGATGTCGCGCGGCACGGCCAGGTCCACCATGAACACCGGGCGGTGCCGGCGCTGCCTGATTGCGCGTTCCATCGTTCCCTTGCCCAGAATCGGCAGCGAACTCGCGGTGCACGATACGATGATGTCGAAATCGTGCAGTTGATCCGGCATCTCGCGCAGCATCAGCGCCCGGCCCGAAAAACGCTGGGCCAGGTGCTCGGCCCTCTCGAGCGTCCGATTGGCGAAGGTGATGGAGCGAGGATGCCTGCCGGCGAAATGCGTTGCGGTGAGTTCGATCATCGCGCCCGCACCGATGAACAGCACCTTCTGTTCGGCTATGTCCGGGAAGATGCGCTCGGCAAGGCGCACCGACGAGGCCGCCATCGAGACCACGTTGGCACCGATCGCGGTGTTGCTGCGCACCTCCTTGGCCACCGCGAAGGAGCGCTGGAACAGTTTCGAGAGCAGGGTACCCAGCGTTCCGGCCGTTTCGGCCGCGCGCACCGCATCCTTCATCTGGCCGAGGATCTGCGGCTCCCCGAGCACCATCGAATCGAGACCCGCCGCAACGCGGAACGCGTGCCTGACGGCGGCGCCCTGGGGAAACGTGTACACGAAGGGCTTGAGTTGGCCGGCGTCCAGCGCATGGTAGTCGGCCAGCCAGTCAAGCGCCTCCCCGGGCTCGCCCGCGGCGCAATAGATCTCGGTGCGGTTGCAGGTCGACAGTATCGCCGCCTCGCGGACCGGCTTTCTGCGGATAAGTTCGGACAGGGCCGAGTTCATCCGCTCGGCGGCAAACGCCACCCGCTCGCGCATCGCGACCGGCGCGGTCTGGTGATTCAATCCAAGGGCAAAAAGTTGCATCGAACTGCACACTCAGGCTGGTTTCGCATTATAGCCGCCCTGCCCTCGAGCGTCGAGGATGCAATGCCGGGCCGCTGCCAGACGCAACTCCGATAATGCGGATCGTACATCCGTGCGCGGATCGATACGGGCAGGTCGGTGCGGCTCCCGACGACCAGTCCGCGAAAGTCGAGCAGCCAGCAGCGCTTGCGGGCATCGCCCTCGGCCAGGCGCTCCATCTTCATGGCCGAAACCAGGCGGTCAGGACTCCTCGAGATGGCGCAGCTCGGCGTTCGCGTAGCGCAGGCGGATCGCAAGCTTCCTCGCCAGGCCCTCCATCACCTGGATGGCGAGCTTCTTGTGCTCCTCGGCAAACGCGTCGAAGCGCTCGCGGGGCAGCACAAACAGATCCGCGTCGGTAAACGCGAATGCGTCAGCCGACCGCAGGTCGCGGTCGAGAAACGACATTTCGCCGAAGAAGTCGCCGCGCCCGAAGGTCGCCAGGTGGTGTCCCTGCTTGTCTTTCAGAGGCAGGACGATCCGGACCGCGCCGCGCCGGATCAGGAAGATCTCGTGCCCCGCGTCTCCGCGCGCGCAGATCTGCTCGCCGGCCTTGCAGGAGCGCTTGTCCATGCATGCCTCCAGCGCGGTGAGCGTCTCCTCCTTGCGGCCTTTGAACAGATCGATCTCGCGCAGTTCCAGCGGCGCTTCCTCCGCTCGTTCCAGGCGTTCCTCATCGAGGATGCGGTTCTCCACCCATTCCAGCGCATCGTCGACCTCGTCGAAAACCCGTGCATGACTCGCCGAGCGCATCAGCCCGACCTGGTCGAAATACTGTTCCATGTCCTTGCCGCTGGGCAGAGTCCGCGGAAGGTGGCTGAAGATGAGCACCCCGTTGCGTTCGGCCAGCATGCTCTCGATCTGCTCGATCATGTGCACGGCCGTCACGTCGACCGTCTGCACCCGCCGCATGTCGAGAATGATGTACCTGCGCGTCTTGAGTTCGGGTTCCAGAGCGGTGTAGAGCTGGTCGGTCGTCCCGAAGAACAGGCTGCCCTGCAGCTCGAGGATCACGGTCTGATCGCCGCGCTTCTCGAGAATCGCCATTTCCTCCTGCAGCCGGACCTGCTTGGAAAAAGTGCGGTCGCCGTAGCTCCGGCGGCGCACGATCGAGCCGCCGATCTGTTCGCGGATGAACAGGAAAATCGCCAGCGCGATGCCCACGCCGGAAGCCGCGATCAGGCTGATTGTCACGGCGACCACGACCACGACCACGATCACCATGAAATCGAGAATGGTCGAGCGCGACTTGAGCAGCTGCAGGCTCGCGCGGTCGAACATGCGCACGCCGATCACGATCAGGATGCCGGCCAGCGCAGCAATCGGCACCCATGCAATCAATTCACCGAGAACGAGCAACGCGGCCACGGCAAGCGCGCCTTCTACCAGCCCCGACACGCGCGTCTGCCCGCCGCTGGAAATGTTGACCAGCGTCGCGCCCATCTGGCCTGCCCCCTGCACCCCGCCTATGAACGTCGAGGCGAGGTTCCCCAGCCCCTGCCCGACCAGCTCCCGGTTGGAGTCGTGGCGCGAGCGCGTCAGCGCATCCAGCACGACGCAGGTCTTCAGCGTGTCGATCGAGAGCAGGACCGCGAGGGTCAACGCGGGCATGAGCACACCGGCGATATCGGCAGGCTTCACGCCGCTGATGCCGTTCCAGCGTGCGGCGATGCCGTCCAGAAACCCGGCGTCCGAACCACCGAAGGGCCCGACCACGAGCGGATTCGCGGCGAGGTCTAGGAGCGTGCGGTCGGCAAGGCTCAGCCCGAAATAAGCGAGAACGCCAGCCGCGAGCCCGAGAATCGCCGCAGGCACCGCCTTGGTGAACTTCGGCGCAGCCAGCATGACGATCACCGTGACCGCGCCCACGACGACGCCCTGCCACTGCCACGCAGAAGGCGAGACGAGCCCTGCCCAGAACGCAGTGCCGTTGGGCACGCCGAGGAACTTCGGGATCTGGCTGATGATGATGATCAGGCCGACCCCGCTCAGGTAGCCGCTGACCACGGGGTAGGGCATGTACTTGATGAGGCGACCGAGACCGACCGCGCCGAAGCCCAGCTGCAGCGCGCCGCACATGAGGCCGATAAGCGTGAGCAGCACCAGTGCGGAATCCGGCGCAATGCCCTTCTGCGTCAAGTCGATCGCAACCGCGGCCAGCACAGCGGCCGCAGGCGCGCACGGCGCGGAGATCAGCCGCTTGGTTCCGCCGAAGGCCGCCGCGATCAGGCCGACCGCGATGGTGCCCAGTATCCCCGCCAACGCGCCCTGCGCGGCAAAGCTGCCGCCGAGCGGCGAAAAGATCGTGACCCCGAAGGCGATCGCGGAGGGCAGAGCGACAAGCATTGCCGCCAGGCCACCCCAGAACTCACCGGCCAGGTTGTCGATCTTCGGAATCTTCGGAACGACCACGGTGAAAACAATTGTAGTCCTTCCGCCCAAAAAGGGGCGCCGCCGGGCGGCGGGGGCGAACCCGTCTGCGCGCTAACCCTCCGCCAGATTCGCGAACAACGGCGTGCTCAGATAGCGTTCGCCGAAAGAAGGGATGATCACCACGATCAGCTTGCCCTCGTTCTGCGCGCGCCGGGCCACCTGCAGCGCGGCCCACACCGCAGCCCCTGAGGAAATGCCGACCAGGAGTCCCTCTTCGCGCGCCATGCGGCGGGCTAAGTCCATCGAATCGTCGTTCGTCACCCGCACGATCTCGTCGTAGATCTTCGTGTTCAGTATTTTCGGCACGAAGCCCGCGCCTATGCCCTGGATCGGATGCGGCCCCGCCTGTCCGCCGGACAGGACGGGCGATGCATCCGGTTCGACCGCGACGCATTGGAACGACGGCTTGCGCGCCTTGATCGCCTCTCCCACGCCGGTGATCGTCCCGCCGGTGCCGATCCCCGACACCAGGATGTCGGCGCGGCCGTCGGTGTCCCGCCAGATCTCCTCCGCGGTCGTGCGCCGGTGAACTTCGGGATTCGCCGGATTCTCGAACTGCTGGGGAATGAAGTAGCGCGAATCGGCGGCAGCCATTTCATCGGCCTTCCTGATGGCGCCCGGCATGCGCTCCGCCCCCGGCGTGAGCACGAGTTCCGCGCCGTAGGCCCGCAGCAGCATGCGCCGCTCCTTGCTCATCGTGTCCGGCATGACCAGCGTGCACCTGTACCCCCGCGCCGCGCACACCATGGCCAGCCCGATGCCCGTGTTGCCGCTGGTCGGCTCCAGCACGATGGTATCGGGCTTGATGCGGCCGGCCTTTTCGGCCGCTTCGATCATCGACAGGCCGATCCGGTCCTTCACGCTGTGCGCGGGATTCTGGAACTCCAGCTTGGCGAGCACCTGCGCCACGCAGCCCTGCGTGAGCCGGTTGATGCGCACCAGCGGCGTGTTGCCGATCAGTTCAGTGACGCTGTTCGCGATTCTCATGCTCTTCCTCCCGGTGTTGGGCACAATGCGTTATCCGCCATCGGCGGCCGGGCGCAACCCGCACCCCGTACGCATAAGCATATACAATAGTTTGCGCTCCCTGGGCCGATATTGATCGCCATCTGAACGTGAACGACACCGTTCTTCACCGGTCGCTGGCACGGGTGGTCGCGGTGCGCCCGGGCGAGTTACGCGCGCTTTTCTGGTCCTTCGCCTATTTCTTCTGCCTGCTCGCCGGCTATTACGTGCTGCGGCCGCTGCGCGACGAGATGGGCATTGCGGGCGGCGTGCGCAACCTGCAGTGGCTGTTCACCGCCACCTTCGCGGTGATGCTCGCCGCGGTGCCACTGTTCGGCGCCCTGGTGGCCCGGCTGCCGCGCCGGCGGTTCATTCCGCTGGTCTACCACTTCTTCGTCGCCAACATCGCAATCTTCTGGTTGCTGCTCGCGCTCGACGCCGGCAAGGTGCACGTCGCCCGGGTGTTCTTCGTATGGATAAGTGTGTTCAGCTTGTTCGCGGTGTCGGTGTTCTGGTCGTTCATGGCCGACCTGTTCTCCTCCGAGCAGGGCAAGCGGCTGTTCGGTTTCATCGCCGCGGGCGGGTCGGCCGGCGCGCTCGCCGGCCCGGCCATCACGGTCTGGCTCGCCGTGCCGCTGGGCCCGGTCAACCTGCTCATCGTCGCGGCGGCGCTGCTCGAGGGCGCAGTATTGTGCGCGCGGCGACTGGAGTTCGCGGCCCCGCAAGCGCAGCACGCGACCCCGGCAGTGGCCGAACCGGCGAAGCTGGGCGGCGGCTGGCTCGCCGGCATCGCCATGGTTCTGCGATCACCGTATCTCGCCGGCATTGCGCTGTGGGTCGCGCTGCTCTCGCTCGCCGGCACGTTCCTCTATTTCCAGCAGGCGAGCATCGTCGCCTCGTCCTCGGACGATCCGGCAGTGCGCACGCGCATTTTCGCCAGCATCGATCTGGCCGTGGGCATCCTTACCATCGGCGTCCAGTTCCTTGCCACCGGGCGGCTGATCACGCGCTTCGGCGCCGGACCCGCTGCCGCTTTCCTGCCGATCGTTTTCGCTTTCGGATTCGCCGTGCTCGCCTTCGCGCCGGTACTCCTGGTGGTGATCGCGTTCCAGGCCGCGCAGCGCATTGCCAACTTCGCACTGTCCAACCCGGCGCGCGAAGTGCTGTTCACCGTGCTCGCGCGGGAGGAAAAATACAAGGCGAAGAACGTCATCGACATCGTGGTCTTCCGCGGTGCGGACGCCGCGAGCGGCTGGCTTTACGCGATTCTGCGCGCGGCAGGATTGGAGCTTTCCGCGATCGCGCTGGCGAGCGTGCCGGTGGCGGCCCTCTGGTTCGCGCTCGCGCTCGCGCTGGGGCGGGCGCAGGAGCGGCGGGCCCTGCGACCCGCCCCGCGCGATAATGCGAACGCCACTGCGAATTGAGCCTGGATTGACTGTCCTATGCCTTTCTCGCCGGTTGCAGCAGGACCACGTTGCCGAGAACGCACAGCGCCACTCCGACCGTGGTCAGTGTGCTCCATGCGAATCTTTCGAGGAAGTAGGAAATCACCAGCGCCACGATCGGCACCATGACGCCGATGTAGCCCGCGCCCGCCGCGCCGATGCGCGCGATGAGCGGGAGATAGCAGGCGAAGGTGATGATCGAGCCGAACAGCGCGAGGTACAACAGCGAGTACACGTACGCCGCGGTGGTCTCGAAGGCGAACGGGTGACCCCTCGCGGCGCCTATCGCGAGTGCCATCACTCCGCCGTAGAACATGCCCCACGCCATGCTGGTCCACGTGTTGTAGCCCCGGCTCTGGCATCGCACCGCCGCCATGCTGCCCGCAGTCGAGGCGAGAACCGAAAGCACCGCCAGCAGTGTTCCCAGTTCCGCATCGCGGCTGACCGAGAGCGTGCCGAACTCCGGCCAGAACACGCAGAATATGCCCGCAACTCCGAACAGGGCGGCGATCGCCACGCGCCATGTCATCGGGGTGCGAAACAGCATGCGCGCCGCAACCATGGTGATCATGGGACTGGTGGAATAGGCCACCGCAACCATGCCCGAAACGATGTACGCCTCGGCGTGGTACACGAAGATGTAGCCGATGCAGAACATCGTCGCGCCGAGCAGCGCGAAATCGGCGTGCTGCTTCAGGGTGAAGGACAGCCGGAGCCCGCGCCAGCGGGCGTAGGCGAACAGCACCATCGAGGCGAGCAGGAAGCGATAGCCCACCGACATTTCCGGCGCGACAGTGCCCAGCTGGAGCGTGATCGCAAACCACGTCGAACCCCAGATTGCGACGCATATGGAAAACAGATGCAGCGTGGACGTGGGCATGATCGACAATGAGCTTCAAACCCGAATTGTCGGCACGATAGGCCCTGAGCCGCCGTTCGGGTTGCCTGTGCGAGGCGAGCGCCGCCCGCCTTGTTCCCCGATAGTAGCCCATGAACAATGCGCGCGAAGCTTGTCCTCTGCCTTGGTCTGGTTCCGGGACTGATGCGCGAGCGCCTCTGCTTGGCGCAGACTTATCCCCCGAAGTCCGTGCGGCTGATCGACGCATTGCCGGCGGGCGGCACCGTGGACAGTCTCACCCGGGTGATTGCTCCCAAGCTTGCCGAAGATCAGGGCCAGCCTGCGGTGGTGGAGAACAGGCCAGAAAGCTCTCAGGCGCTCCAACGCTCGCCCGTCCGCGTGACCCTGCCCTCGGCTGCCAACTTGATGAGGTGCGCAAGCAGCGACCGGCTCGCGACCGGATGCAGGCGCTCCGGCACGTCGTCATAGACCACGGGCAGCAGCGCCTCGACCGTGGCCGGCGCTAACCTGCGGAGCGCGGCGTGCACCTTGTTCTCGCGCTCCATGCGGTGTATCAGCAGCCGCTCGACCATTTCCTGCGTTTTGTTCATCAGAAAGCCGTGGCCCGGCGCGAAATGGGCGAGGTCTTCGTGCTGCAGCAGGCGCAGCGAAGCCAGGTACGCGATCATGTCTCCGTCCGGCGGATCGATGACCACCGTCGAGCCCTGCATGATGTGATCGCCGGTGAACAACAGCTTTTCGTCTTCCAGCAGATAGCACAGCTCGTTCGAGGCGTGTCCGGGCGTGTGAATTACCCGCAGCGTGCAGCCGGCCACATCGATTCGCTCCCCATGGGCGAGCACACGGTCCGGGCGGAACCCCCGGTCCTGGCGCTCGTTCGGCGGAGGCGGCATCCCCAGCAACTGCGCCCCGGTCTTCGCTTTGAGCAACGCGGCCGCCGGCGAATGGTCGTGGTGGGTGTGGGTCACCAGTATCCAGCGTATGCGGCCCCGGGCCTCATCGAGCAGGATCTGCACATGGGCGTCGTTCGCCGGTCCGGGATCGATCACCGCGATCTCCCCGCCCGCGCCCAGCAGATAGCTGTTGGTACCGGGGCCGGTCATGAACCCCGGATTGGGCGCGGTGACGCGCCGCACCTGATCGGACAGCCGCGTTACCACGCCGGGCAGAATCTCGTACGATGCTTGCCCGCTGCCCAGCGGGTCGACCTTGCCGGCTTCCGCATAGGCGTAGTCGCCGGGAACGAGCAGGCGCAGGCCGTCGCGGCCGGTCGCCGCACGCGGGGTCATCGGCTGCACGGTACGCGCGGTGCGCGCGTGGTCCATCACTGCCGCCGTGTCGGCGAAGCGCGCCAGCGCCTCCAGGGTCTTGATGGTCGGAAACAGCAGTTCCAGTTCGCCGCGCCGATGGCCCTCCAGCGCGTCTGCGGGCCGGATCCAGACGTGGTCCACCGTTTCACCCCGGTCGTGCGAGGGCGTCTGCCGCGGCGGCGCGACCGCGACGAAAAAACGCGCATCGAAGCGCCGCGGGCGGCCCTGCCCGGTGATCCAGTGGCTGAAATAGGCGACATGATCCAGTGCCAGCAGCAGCTTGCGCTCGCTGCACAGCTCGGCGAACGAAAGCGAGCCCGCAATCAGTTGCTCACGCAGGCCGGCGTACGCGCGGGCGGTGTCCGGGTCGTCGAGGGCGAGCAACTCTCCGCTGCAGTCGCGGGCGAGCAGCAGTCCTGCCTCTTCGAAACACTCGCGGATCGCCGCGACCCAGTAGGCAAGACCGCCATGCTCCAGTTCGAGCAGCCGGCTCGCCACGGCGTCGTCCATGCCGACGCAATGCGCCGCCCATCGCGGGTCCTCGTCGGACGTATCGAGCGCGCCGCCGGGAAACACATAGGCGCCGCCGGCGAACTGCGCAAGGTGCGTACGCCGCAGCAGGAAGACCTCGATGCCCGCAGCGGTTTCGCGCGCGAGAATCAATGTCGCCGCGGGCCGCGGAACCAGCGCTGGCTGTGTCATGGGTGGCTGTGTCATCCGGCGCGACTATACATGACGGCCGGCCATGGAGTTCGCCGCACTTGGCCATACATGGATGAATTGGCGGCTGGCCTGCGAGCGGCTCCATCCGTTATCCTTCGTTCCGCGAAGCGCGCTGGAACCGGTGCAGGCGCGTGACCCCCACCGCGCGTCGCGTAGAATAATAGAGGAGGTTTCATGGCCGGGACAACGGAAGGGGTTCGGGTGCTTTGGGGGGCGGGTACGCCGCGCACCATGCGCGCTCATTGGATGCTGCACGAGCTCGACCTCGCGTATGAGAGCCGCCCGATCGGGTCCCGCACCGGAGAAACGCAGACACCCGAGTACACCAGGCTGAACCCCAGTCAGAAAATTCCCGTTCTGCAGGACGGCGATTTCGTATTGTCCGAGAGCGCCGCCATCGTCAATTATCTCGCGCAGACCTACGGCGCGTCGTTCGATCTATTGCTCCCCGCGGACACGAGAGAACGCGCCCGTTACGACCAATGGTGCTTTTTCGCCATGATGGAACTCGATGCAGATACGCTTTACGTCATTCGCAGGCACGAGGGTCTCAAGGAACTCTACGGAGAGGCGCCCAACGCGGTGAAAGCCGCCAGGGACTGCTTCCG
>MEQZ01000254.1:11862-17999 GCA_001770425.1 Betaproteobacteria bacterium RIFCSPLOWO2_02_FULL_65_20
GAAACTTACAGACTTGCCGACCGCGCCAACCACCCGAAATGAGGGGGCGACCGCCCCCCTACGAGGCCTGTGAAAGACCGATGCCCGCCTTACGCTCCTGCACGCTTACAACTGCTGGGGTATGGTGGGGTCGCCCGGCTGCTCTTCGCTCGGCCGATACGGCGCCGGCACGCGCGCAAGGGCCTCGTTCACCCAGACGATGTGCGCTTCCTCGTCGCGGGCCATGTCGAGCGCGAGCTCGCGCATGCCCGCGTCGCTTGCCTCGGCAAACACTTTCTCGAAAAACGCCTTGGCGCGTTGTTCCGCGTGCAGTGCGATTTCCAGCGCCAGGCGCGGCGTCAGCATCCGATAGACGAAGGCGTGCGCCTCGGGCACCGGCGCTTCCTGGTCGAGCCAGGCGTGTTCGCCCGGGGCGAACCTGGGCAGCGTCATGCCCGCAGTCCGCTTCGCGAGGTGAAACGCGCGCTCTGTCTCGAATTCCGCAAGCTGCTTGAACAGCGCCGCGACGGAATCGTCGCCGTGTTCGGCCATGTGCAACGCGAATTCGCCGTAGCGTTCAGCCGCTTCGTGCTCGATCAGCAGCGCGTGCGCGTAGAGCGCGCCGACTGAGCCGATGCGCCTTCTCAGACCCGCTTTCGGCGCCGCCTTTTCCTGCCGCTGAATCCGGACAACCCGCAGGGCTTTGCCCCGCTCATCGTGCGGACGTATCGCAGCCATGAACCTTCTCCTCTCGAGGTTTGATGCTGCGCGTTGCTGCGCCGCAGTTGAGTTGACTCAGATCAACCACGCCGAGCTATTGCATCGCACTAAATCGATGAACCCATCAGTAAGACTTCTGCTGCAGCGCGACGGGATCCGCCGGATCGCGATTTCCCCGGCTTCTATGCCGGTTCGATGATTTCTGCCAGCCTCGCGTGCGAGCAGACCAGACGGTCCGGCCAGTGCATCGACAGCATGGCGCTGTCGCCCGCCCCGGTGAGCACGCCCACTGCGCGCACGCCCGCGGCGCGGCTTGCCAGGATGTCCACCGGGGAATCGCCGACGTAGACCGCCGCATCGGCCGCAACGCCGAGTTCCGCGAGGCATTTCACGATGCCTTCGGGGTCCGGCTTGCGCCTGGTTACGTCCGCGGCGAGTACGATCGAGTCGAACCGGTCCAGCACACCGTCCTCGCGAAGCAGTTCAAGCACTTCCGGCCGCGCACCGCTCACGATGCCCAGCCTGATGCCCAGCGCCCGCATCGCATCCAGCGTCTGGGCAAGCCCCTGGAACACCTTGCCGTGCTCGCGCAGCAGGCGCGGCCATTCCCGGGCCGCATGCGCGGACATGGATTTGCGCAAGGCTTCGCCATCGTGCCGATCTTCCGGCACCACACCCTTCCAGAAGTTGCCTCCGGTGGCGAGCGCGTTGCGCACGTGCCGCTCCGTCACTTCGAATCCATGCGGCTGTGCGGCGATGCGCGCGACCTCGACGTAGGCGCCCACCGAATCGATCAGCGTGCCGTCCAGATCGAACAGAACCGCTTTCGCGGCGAGCGGTCCGCACAGTTCCACCCTGACCAGCGCGCCTTCGTCCAGCGACAGATGCCGGCGCACCGGCAGCGCGGCGACCAGCTCGAGCTTGTCCTCGGGATAGCCCTCGATCTGCGGCAGCACCAGCGCGGCCGGGACGCGGCCCTCGATGCGCACCGGATAGCAGCGCGCGCGGCAGAACGCGGCGTCCCCCGGTTCCATCGCGTGGCCGGGCAACTCGCGCCAGCGCCGCCAGCGCCTGCGGTTGGCGTCGTCCCCGAGCGCCAGATTGACCGTCCCGGGATACGGGTCGATCCCTGCCAGATCCATGAGTTGACGCCGCACCCAGTCTATCTGCGTGAAATCCGCGGCCTGCCCGAGGCCGCGCATCAGTCGCCCTTCGATCACCGTCATTGATCTGACCTGCTCATTGCTGGAACGGAAATCATAGCGTGGCGCCTGCACCGACGCACCCCGGCCGACCTTGGGGTCGCCTTCAGGTTCCGGCGGGGATCAGCCGGCGTATTTCTGCACCGACTTGGCCATCGCCATCACGTTCTCCGGCCTGGCCTCGTCCGGAATGCTCGCCGCGCCATCGAGTATGAATCCGCCGCCCTTGCCTACCTTCGTGATCAGAGTCTTGCAGTACTGGTCGACTTCCTCCGGCGTGCCTGTGCACAGGAGCGAGGTCGGCACGTTGCCGCGCAGGCACACCGTATCGCCCAGGATCTCCTTGGCGCGGACCAGATCGGTCTGCTCGAACCAGTACACGGCCTTGCAGCGCGGGATATCGCCGATATGCTCCAGGCGCGAGCTGCAGTTGCCCTCCCAGAACACGACCGGAATCAAGTCGTGCCCGATCAGGTGCATCATGATCTTGCGCAGCCCCGGCCAGTAGAAAGTGTTGAAGTTCCGGGGTGACATGAAGCCGTCCAGCCCCCAGTGCAGCGGGATGAAGACGTAGGGCGTGCCGCCGGCACGGGTTTCATCGACCACGCCGTGCAGCAGCAGGTCTCCCACCCGCTCGATGGTCGCCAGCAGCTTGTCCTTGTTGCGCAGCATGTCGAGCATCCCGCCCTTGGAACCGCGCAGGAAATCCGTGACGTGATCGTAGGGCGCCTTGCAGAAACCGCCGCCCACCGATGGAAAGCCCAGGCCGTTCATCCGCTTGACGAACCCGATGGTCTGCTGGGCCGCCAGTTCGGCGCGCTCGCCCACCTCGAGCATCCGGCGCAGGCTTTCGCGCAGCGCCGGATCGGCAAGCGCGCGCATGTTGCCGATGAAACGCCACTCCGAGAGCGAGGGGAAATCCGGCATGCGCGCCAGGCCTTCGAAGGCGCCGGCGACGCGCGGCAGGTATTTGCGGAAATAGTATCCGGTCGGATCGGACAGATACTCCTCGTACTCTGTCGCGGGCATCAGCTCCTTGTCCAGGTACTGGAAGGTCGCATTCGGATCGGTACCGTGCCCGGGCCACTTGAACAGCCGGTAATCCAGCGCATCCAGGGTCGGACCGTATACGTACAGCGATGGTATATAACCGTCCGGCTCGAGCCAGAGCAGGACTTGCTCGAGCGCCGCGGCCGACTTGTCCGCGTCGTACATCTGCTCCTCGAAGCTGATGCCGGCAAGTTTCGCCGCCCAGAAGCGGGTGCCGAACACGAACGGGATCCGGTCGGTCTCCTTGAGCGCCACCTGGTCGAGCAATCGCCGGTTGCGTTCCTCATACAGCGCGCTGGACATGGCATTCACTCCCGTTGCTGTCGAACTGCCTCGCGATCGGCTCGATTGTCAAGCTTCTGCATGCCGACCGATTTCGATTCTACGCAATCGCACAAAGAATGAGCGATCCGTTGCGATGTCGATGGTTGCCGGGCGATCAGGCCCAACATCGGAAAGTTAATCACAGCTTATCCACGGGTTCTGTGGATATGTCAGGCGACCTTGCGCGCGAGGAACACGGCGTTCCTGCCCTCCCCCTCGCACAGCGACAGCGCGTCGCCGCCCCTCGACCGATCAGGCAGATCGGACAGCACCGCGCACAGAAAATCGTTCGGCTCGGTGCCGTAGGCGTAACCGGACTCGGCGAAGCGCGCGTCCCAGAAATGCGCATCAGTCGTTTCCACGGGTCGCGTAGCCCCTCCTCCGGAGATGATCCGGTCTGGCGGCATTGTACCGGCATATGAGGCTGTCGCCGGAGCACGTGCTTCGAGCCTGCAGGCCTCGTCGCCCTTTTTCAACGGTCGGCGCGTATGCAGTACACTCCCGCGCTGCAGCTCAGACGCGGCCCGTCGCGTCGAAGCGGCAGCGAACCCTCCCCCTATACAATCCACAATCACGCGCATTGACCATGACCAGCCGTTACCGACTGGGTATCGACGTCGGCGGCACCCACACCGACCTTGTCCTGCTAGACCCTGCCGACGGCTCGATCACGGTCGAGAAGGTGTCGACGACGCCGGCGAACCCGGCGATCGGGATGCTGAACGGCATCGCCAAGTACGCCGCGCGCGGCATCGACCTTTCCGCCGTCGAATTCTTCTCCCACGGCACCACCATCACCACCAACGCGCTGCTCGAATTGCGCGGCGCAAAGGTCGGCCTGCTGATCAATCGCGGCTTTCGCGCCGTCCAGGAAATGCAGACGCAGTCGCGCGACGGCAATCCTTTCGACTACTTCTACCAGAAGCCGGTCCCGATCGCCCCGCAAAGTCTCACGCGCGAGATCCCGGGCCGCGTCGATTACGCAGGCGCCGAACTCGAACCGCTCGACGAGCAGTCGGTTCGCAACGCCGCCGCGGAACTGAAGCAGGCGGGCGTCGTCTCGATCGCGGTCTGCTACCTGTACTCCTACATGAACCCCGCGCACGAGGAGCGCACGCGGGCGCTGATCCGCGCGGACTTTCCGCAGGCCCACATCTCGCTCTCCTGCGAAGTGCTGCCGCGCGTTCGCGAATGGCCGCGCATGTCGGCAACGCTGCTCAACGCCTATCTGGCGCCGGTGCTGGTCAACTACATCGCCGATCTGGGCTCCGGACTCGATCGCGCGGGCCTGCACACCCAGCAGCGGTTTCTGATGCAGTCCAATGGCGGGGTCATGCCGTTCGCCGCCGCGGTCACCGGCCACACGGCGGTGCACACCCTTCTGTCCGGACCCGCGGCAGGCGCGCAGGCAAGCGCCCACCTGCTGCGCGAGCAGGCGCTGCGCGGCCTGGTGACGCTGGACATGGGCGGCACCAGCTGCGACATCGCATTCATCGAGGGCGGCGCGCCGCTCGAAGTGACCGAAGGTGTCGTCGCGCGGCGCCAGTTGGATATCCCGTCGCTCGACCTGACCTCGATTTCGGCCGGCGGCGGTTCCATCGTCTGGATCGACCGCGCCGGGTTCCTCAGTGTCGGGCCGCAGAGCGCGGGCGCGGTGCCGGGCCCGGTGTGCTACGGGCAGGGAGGCAAGGATCCTACGGTAACGGACGCCGATATCGTCTGCGGTTTTCTCAACCCCGATTACTTTCTCGGCGGCAGCCAGCGCCTGGACACCGGGTCGGCGCGCGAGGCCATCACCGCCCGCATCGCGGGCCCGCTGAAAATGACGCTCACCGAGGCGGCAGCCGGCATTCGCCGCATCGTCGACATGCGCATGGCCGACGAAGTGCGCGTGTTCGCGGCGCGGCGCGGCGTCGACCTCAATGACTTCACGCTGCTGCCGTTCGGCGGCGCGGGCGCGGTGCACGCGGCCGCGGTTGCAGAGGAACTCGGCATGCGGCGCATCATCGTGCCGCTCCATCCCGGCGCGTTTTCCGCGCTCGGTTTGCTGTGTACGGATGTCGTGCACGACCACATGCGCTCGGAGCTCAGGCCGCTCGACCAACTCGACCCCGCGCACGCGGAAGACGTATTTCGCGCCATCGAGGCGCGCGCCCGCACCGAACTGTCGGCCGAAGGGCTCTCGCCTGCCCAGGCCCGGTTCGAACGCGAGCTCGATCTGCGCTACACGGGGCAGGGCTACGAGCTGCGCGTGCCGCTGGCCGGACTGTGGACGGACGCGCTCGACGCGCGCTCGCTCGCGGCCGTACGCGCGCGCTTCGACGAGGTTCATGCCCGGATCCATGGCCACGCCGCGAGCGAAAAGGGCGTCGAACTGGTCAGCTACCGCGTGCGCGTTCGGGTGAGCGTGCCCAAATTCGAGCCGCGGCCGGCGGCGGCGCGTGCGTCCGCGCCGGCTCCGGCTGCGGCAAACAAAGGAACCCGCCGCGTATTCTTCGCCGCCGAGGAGGCGATCGAGACGCAAATCATAGACCGGCAAAAGCTCCCGGTGGGCGCCACGTTCGACGGCCCGGCGATCGTCGAGCAGTTCGACGCGACCACCGTGGTGCCGCCGGGCTGGGCAGCGCAGGTCGACCGCTTCGGCAACCTAGCCCTCGAATTCAGGGATTGAGACCATGGCCGACGCAATCACCATCCAGGTGGTGCGCAACAGGGTGGCGAGCCTGATGCAGGAGATGCATTACCATTTCTACCGCTCCGGCTACTCGACCATCATCCGGGAATCGCGCGACTTCAGCTGCGTGATTCTGGACGCGAACGGCGGGCTGATCGTCGCCCCGCCCATGTTTTTTCACGCGCCGG
>MEQZ01000255.1 GCA_001770425.1 Betaproteobacteria bacterium RIFCSPLOWO2_02_FULL_65_20
TTCTCCAGCGTGAAAAAGCTCGCGCCGTAGCGGATCAGCGCGCGCCAGTCCAGATCGCGCACCATCTTGCGCTCCTCTTCGGTGAGCCGCGCCTGCTCGAATGCCGCTTCCGGATTCGCCTTGAACAGCGCGCGCTTCTCCGGGATGACCAGGTCGTGCAGGAAGCGGTTGAGCCGCAGCGCCTTGGCGCTGCGCTCCAGGTCAAAGAGGTAGGTTCCCTGCAGGGATTCGATGCCTTCGAGCTGCGGGCTCATGCGGCCACCCCCTGCTTCGCCGGCCGGGTCGCGGCTGCAGGCTCCTCGAACAGCGCCACGGCCATCGCGGTGGTCATCGGCAGATAGTAGCTCTGGTGGATCTTCTTCACGCCGTCGGAGAGCGCCCCGCGCATCGCCAGCCACATGATCACCTCCGCGCCCTCGGTGCCCCCGAGCCGCGCGTAGTCGGCCAGGCGCATCGCCGTGAGCGTGCACGGGTCGCGCTCGATCAGGTCGAGAAACTGCATGTCCCACTCGGTATTGTTGAAACCGGCGCGCTCGCCGTTCATCTGGTGCGACAGGCCGCCGGTGCCCACCACGACCACCTTCAGGTCCCCGGGGTAGGACTCCACGGCGCGACGCACCGCCTGACCCAGCTTGTAGCAGCGCAGCGGCGTGGGCACCGGGTGCTGGAGTACGTTGACCTCGATCGGCACCAGCGCACCGGGCCATTGCCCGGCGGCGACCGCGTCCGGCCACAGCATCGTCAGCGGCGAATTGCAGCCGTGGTCGATCGGCAGTTCCTGGAACACCGAGATGTCGAATTCATCGTTCACCAGCGAATGGGCCATGTGGCGCGCGAGTCCCGGATGCCCCTTGATCGGCGGCACCGGGCGCTCCCCCATGCCCTCGTCGGCGGTCGGGAACTGCGCGCTCACGCCCAGCGCGAAAGTCGGATAGTGGTCGAAGAAGAACGTGGTGGCGTGGTCGTTGTAGAAGAACACCAGCACGTCCGGCTTCTTGTCCGCAAGCCACCTGGCGACCGGCTCGTAGCCCTTGAACAGCGGCGTCCAGTCGGGGTCGTCCTGTTTTTTCCGGTCGAACGCCAGACCGATAGTGGGCACGTGCGAGGTGCCGATACCGCCGATGACTCTTGCCATGGACGTCCTCGTATACGGAAACGAGCCCGGAAACCGGCTACTTGGTCTCTGCCTCGGCCGGAGGCGGTGTCTCGTCCGGTTTGGGTTCCGTGCCGCCTTCCGTGACATTCTTGCTCAGTTTGCGCAGGCGCTTCTCTTCCTGCTTTTTCTTCTTCGCGAGATCCTTCTGCCGCTTTTCGTATTGATAGTTCGGTTTTGCCAACTGGTCACCTCTTCGGTGGATAGGGTTGATCGTCGGAATTGACTGCATGGATGCACCTAGCGCCTGCTCCCGAGGCCGACGAACCCCCGGACCGGACGCGTCCCTACCGCATATTGCCAGATTGGCGGCCGATCGGAATGGTCATTCGGCGACTCGCGCCCTGAGGGCCTTGATCCCGCCCCTTCTGGTCTTGCTCTCGAGGCGCCTTTTCTGCGAACCGCGGGTGGGCCGGGTGGCTTTCCGTTTTGCCCGCGCCAGGGTGGCGGCAACCCGCGCAATGAGTTCCTGCAGTCGCCTCAAGGCCTCCTCCCGGTTCTTTTCCAGGCTGCGGTACTGCTGCGACTTGATGACGACCACGCCCTCCTTGGTGATGCGCTGATCGGAGAGCGCCAGCAGCTGCTCCTTGTACCGGTCGGGCAGCGACGAGGCACCGATATCGAAGCGCAGGTGCACCGCGCTGGAAACCTTGTTGACGTTCTGGCCTCCCGCTCCCTGGGCGCGGATGCCGCTGATCTCGATTTCGCCGATCGGCACGCTTACGCTGCTGGAGATCCTGAGCATGGCTGACATGTCGGTGCGCGGGCTGTGATTATCGCCCGGAACCGGTCGCGCCCGCCGCCGGCCAGTCGGGATAAACTAGCCCGGCCTCTTGCCCCGGGATTCACCCGAATGGACACGCTTACCCACGCCCTCTCCGGCGCGCTGCTTGCGCGCGCGACGTCCGGCCGCGGCGGCGACACGCTGCCCCTGTCGCGCCGCCTCGTGCTGGGCACCGTCGCGGCGGCATTTCCCGACGCGGACATCGTGCTGTCGCTCGGCTCCCCGATCGCCTACCTGCTGAACCACCGCGGCCTGACGCATTCGCTGGTTGCGCTTCCGGTCTGGGCGCTGCTGCTTGCCTGGATCGCCGCGCGCCTGTGGCGCGACCCGCGCGGCTGGCGCCCTTATTTCGCGGTGACCGCGATGGGCGTGGGCATACACATCGCCGGCGACCTGATCACCTCGTACGGCACCATGATCTTCGCGCCGCTGTCCGATGCGCGCTTCGCGCTGGGCACCACGTTCATCATCGACCTGTACATCAGCGGCGTCATCCTCACCGGGCTCGCGGCCTCGCGCCTGTGGCGGTCGTCGCGCGCGCCGGCGATCGCCGCCTGCGCGGTACTGGTCGCCTACGTGGGATTCCAGGCCGTGCTGCGCCAACAGGCCATAGCCGCAGGCCGCGAGTATGCGAGCACGCAGGGTCTGACAGATGCGCGCGTCACGGCGCTCGAGCGCCCGGTCTCGCCGTTCAACTGGCGGATCGTGGTGGCCGCGGGCGACGAGCAGCGCTACGCGGACGTGAACCTGCTCGCCCGATCGCTGCCTGCACCGGCAGCGGAAGACGCCGGGTTGATCGCGCGGGTATCCAGCTCCTTCGCGCCGGTGGCGATGGCGCGGTGGATAGCCGCGCCGCGGTTCGGCAGTTCGCCCGAGGAGGTTCGCGTCGCGCGCGAAGCCTGGCGACAGCCCTCGTTCTCGTTCTACCGCTGGTTCGCCGACTATCCGGCGCTGTACCGGATCGACCGCGGCAACCCCTCGACCTGCGTATGGTTCGAGGACCTGCGCTTCAACCTGCCGGGGCGCGGCAACACACCGTTCCGCTACGGCATGTGCCGTGACAATGACGCGCCCTGGCGGCCGTTCCAGCTCATCGCGGGCACCGAACACCGGCGACTCGACTGATGAGTTCGGGAAAGAGAGTGACAGATGCCAAAGCAAGGCAACCCGTTTTGTTCCGGCTTGTCCGGCCCGCAGGTCCCACGCACCCGCATAACACGGCGCGAAACGCTCAGGCTGCTCGCCGGCGCGCCGCTCGCCATGTGCATGAGCGCTAGCCGCGCAGCCGGATTTCTCCGGCGCCCGATCCCCGCATCCGGCGAACTGCTGCCGGCGGTGGGCCTGGGTACCTGGCAGGTGTTCGATGTGGCCGGACAGGCCGAGGAACTTGCGCAGGCGCGCGCGGCCCTCTCGCGCTTCGTCGAGCTCGGCGGCGCCGTCGTGGACAGCTCGCCCATGTATGGCTCGTCCGAGCCGGTGCTCGGCGACCTTGCCGCCGGGCTGGGCGTGCACAAGCGCCTGTTCCTCGCCACCAAGGTGTGGACCAGCGGCCGCGAGGCCGGCATCCGGCAGATGGAGCAGTCGATCGCGCGCCTGCGCGTTGCGCTCAAGGGGCCGCTCGATCTGATGCAGGTGCACAACCTGCTCGATGCGAAAACCCATCTCGCCACGCTGCGCGACTGGAAGACCGCCGGCCGCGTGCGCTACATCGGGGTCACCCACTACCACGAGGGCGCCTATGCGGAGCTGGAGCGCGTGGTGCGCGCCGGCGGCATCGATTTCGTCCAGCTCAACTATTCGCTCGCCGAGCGCGCCGCGGACCGGCGCCTGCTCGGCGTGGCGGCCGACGCCCGCATCGCGGTGATCGTCAACCGGCCGTTCGCCGGCGCGGCGCTGTTCCGCCGCGCCGCGGACAGGCCGCTTCCGGGCTGGGCGGCCGAAATCGGCTGCGCGAGCTGGGCCCAGTTCTTTCTCAAGTGGATCCTCGCGCACCCGGCGGTGACCTGCGCCATACCCGGCACGCGCAACGTGAAGCATGTGGACGACAACCTGGCCGCGGCGACCGGTGCGCTGCCCGATGCGGCCACCCGCAGGAAGATGGCCGCGCATATCGACTCGCTTTAGGCCCTTACGGCTCAAGTGTTGACAGATCTGGCGAAGATCTTGGGTACATATTGATCTCCCGATATTGGGAAGTCGGAAGTTCCAACTTCCCAATATCGGGAGATCATGAAAAGCAAAATCGAGCAGGCCGGTTCCGGCTCGGTCGGCGTAGGCGCTGCGCGTCAGGGATCGACCGACCGGCCCGCCCTCGCCCGCCGAAGCACAGGAGGCTTCGGACCTCTATTTGGCCGTAACCGGTTCATCCCGACGTTCCCGCCGCGCCGCATCAGCCGCTTTCTTCTGCCGGATTGCGTTGACGATCTTCTCCGGCGTGATCGGCAGATCCTTGATCCATACACCGGTCGCGTTGGCGATGGCGTGGGCGACCGCGCCGAGCACCGGCAACGTACTGCCTTCACCGATCTCCTTGGCCCCGAAAGGACCGCGCGGCTCGTAGGAATCGACCACGCCGCTGAAAATTTCCGGCGCGTCCTTGATGGTCATGATCAGGTACCCATGCAGATTCGGATTGAGAAGCTGGCCGTCATCGCCGAACGCCACGCCTTCCATGACGGTCTCGCCGGCCCCCATGACAATGGCGCCCTCGACCTGGCCGTGCACCCCCTGCGGATTGATGGGTGTACCGCAGTCGTGGTAGTCGGTGAATTTGTCGATCTTGACCTTGCCTGTCTCCAGGTCGACGCTCACCTCGCACACCGAGCTTCCGAACGAGTAGGCAGGGCTGGTCCCCACGGTCGCGCCTTTGTAGTCGCCGCCGAGCCCTTCAGGGGGCTTGTACCACCCGGTCCCGACCAGCGGACCGTCCGCATTGAAGCACTTCCGCGCCACTTCTGCCCAAAGCACGCTGCGGGAAGCATCGCCGCGCACAAACACAGTTCCGTCGCGGGCTTCCACCTCGGAGGCGGCGCAGCCGAGCAACGCTGCCGCGTACGGCTTCATTTTCTCCAGCACCATCGCGCCGGCACGCGACACGGCGTGCCCGGCCATGAAGGTGACGCGCGACGAGTAGGCTCCCAGGTCGAGCGGCGAGATCTCGCTGTCCGCGCTCTGCATGCGCATGCGCGAGGCAGGAATGCCCAGAGACTGCGCGCACATCTGCACGAGCACCGTGTCGCTGCCCTGGCCGATTTCCGCCGCGCCGATCATCAGCACGGCCGCCTCGCCGTCCTCGGTCACCCGCACCACGGCGTTCGCGTGGGGAAAGATCGACTTCTTCTGGAAAGGCTCGCGCCCCTTCTCGTGGGAGAGCTGGACCTGGCCGCGGTAGATGCAGTAGCCCGCCCCGGAAACAAACCCGCCGCAGCCGATGCCTATGCCTTTGCCCTTGGGGAGCTTGCCGTACTTGTCTTTCCATGCCGATTTGCCGGCAACCGCATCCAGGGTCGCGGAAAATTCGCAGCTGCCGATGTCCAGATCGTTGACGGTCATGGTGTTCGGCGTCATCGCGTTGCGGCGGCGGATCTCGATGGGATCGATGCCCAGATCGTCCGCTGCCATGCTGAGCAGGCATTCGAAGGCAAAACGCGGCTGCGGAACACCGTGCCCGCGCATCGCGCCGCACGCCGGCTTGTTGGTCATCACCCTGTAGCCGTCGTAGCGGTAATTGGGGATCTTGTACAGCGTGGGAATCATGCTGCCGGCGTAGTAGGCCGTGGCCACCCCGAACGAGGTGTAAGCGCCGCCGTCGAGATGGACTTCGCTCTTGACCGCCTTGATCTTTCCTTCGCGATCCACTCCGAGCTTGATCTTCATGTGCTGCTTGTGGCGGCCGCGCCCATACTGGAACATCTCTTCGCGCGAGTAGACCATCTTGACGGGCCGCCCGCATGCGCGGCTCAGCAACGCCGAGCAGATATCCAGCGGCGTGGTGGCCGCCTTGGTCCCGAAGCCACCGCCGACGGCCGGACGGATGACGCGGATCTTCCCGAGCGGTATGTGCAGAAGGTGCGCCATCATGTACTGGACGTAGGGCGGCACCTGCGTCGAGGTGTACAGCGTCAGGTTCCCGTCGTGACTCCAGGTTGAAATCGAGGCGTGCGGCTCGAGCGGCGACTGGAAGACGTTGTTGCCGACGAAAGTCTCTTCACGCACGTAATGCGATTCCTTGAATGCCGTCTCCACGTCGCCGAAATTGAAGTCGACGGTGGTGCAGATGTTGCTCTTGTATTTCTCGTGGATCAGCGGCGCGCCTTCCTTGATGGCTTCCATGGCGTCGGTCAGCACCGGCAGCCGCTCGTATTCGACCTCGATCAGTTTCAGCGCCCGCTCGGCGGTCTTCTCATCGACGGCCGCGACGGCGGCCACCGGGTCCCCGATGTGTCGCACCTTGTCCTTGGCGAGCACGTCCTCGTCGTAGCGCGCCGGCGAGACGCCGTGCTTGGTGTCGGTGACATCGGCGCCGGTGAGGACCGCGAGCACGCCCGGCAAGGCCTTCGCCTTTGAAACATCGATCCGTTTGACCAGGCCGTGGGCAATCGGCGAGCCCAGGATCTTCCCGTGCACCATGTACGGCAGCGAAATATCGGCCGTATAGAGGGCGCGCCCGGTGACCTTGTCGGCAGCATCGATGCGGGGAATGGACGCGCCGACGCCACTGGGTTCGACCCCGCGCGGCTTCGCGCACTGACCGCCCTCGAGGTAGTTCTTGCAGCGCTCAACAGCACGCAAGATGCCCGTGTATCCGGTGCAGCGGCACAAATTGCCTGCCAGGGCGTCCTTGATCTCGTCGGCGCTCGGATCGGGGTTTCTCTCCAGCAGCGCCGTTGCCGAAAGCACCATGCCGGGGGTGCAATAGCCGCATTGCAGGCCGCCCTCGGCCACGAAGGATTTCTGCAGAGGGGTGAGCTCGCCGTTCCGCGCCAGCCCTTCGATGGTGGTGATGGACCTGTCCTCGACCGTCGAGGCGAGCAGCAGGCAGCTGTTCAACGGCTCGCCGTCGATCAGCACCGTGCAGGCGCCGCAATCGCCGCTGTCGCAGCCTTTCTTGGTTCCCGTCAGGTGCAGCCTGTCGCGCAGCACATCGAGCAGGGTCTCTCCGTCTTCGATCGCGACGTCGTATTGCTGCCCGTTGATCGTGAAGGTTCGTGCGGTAAACATTGTCTTCACCTCCCAATTCTTTGCTGGGCGGCTGCCAGCGCGCGCCGGGTAAGAGTGCCTACGAGCTCGCGACGGTATTCGGCCGAGCCGCGCAGATCGGATATCGGTTCCGCCGCCTCCATCGCCAACGCTGCGGCTTGCGCGCAGGCGCGCTCGTCCAGCACCCGTCCCACCAGCAGTCGCGTAGCCTCCTTGACGAACTTCGGCGCCGGCGCCACGGCGCACAGCGCGATGCGTGCACTGCGCACGGTCCGATCGTCATTCAGCGCGAGCGCCACGGCCACGCCCGCGACGGCGATCGCGTTGGCCTCCCGCAACCCGAACCTGGCATACGCGGCTCCGAACCGCTCGGGCGGGCGCGGCACATTCACTGCCGCCAGCAACTCGTTGTCCCGCAGCACCGTCGTGCGCGGCCCGACGACCAGGTCCTCCAGCGCAACGGTGCGTTCGCCTTTGTCGGACGAGAGCAATGCCGTCGCGTTCATGGCGATGAGTATGGGAGGCAGGTCGGCGCACGGGACCGCGCCCGCGACATTTCCGCCCACCGTTGCGGCGTTGCGGACCTGCGGCGTCGCCATCCGGCTCGTGGCATCCCGCAAAGCGGCATACGCCCCGGCGACGAGCGGTGAACGGTCCAGCTCGGTAATGGTCGTGAGCGCGCCGATCCGCAATCCGTCGCGCTCCTCGGTGACGCCCCGCAGTTTCTTTATTCCACCGAGCGCGACGAGGTGTCCGACGCTGAACCTTGCCGTCTTGAGATCCACGAGCACGTCGGTTCCGCCCGCCAGCAGGCGCACATCCGGCGAAAAGCGGCCCAGCAGTGCGCTCGCCTCCGCGAGGGTGGCGGCCTTATGTACCTCGATCGACGGAATATGCATGTCGCAATACCTCCGAGATGTCCCCTGATCCTGCCCGCGCAGGGTGGGGCGGCATATGTCTCCGGGAAGATCTTTCTTGGAGCGCGGGATCCGACCAATCTCAAGCTTTGGCCGAGGGACTTATTGACCTAAATCAAAAAAGGATCGGGTGGTACTCGAATGAATTCCATAGCGACACAACCTGTCACGTTCCGGATCGACCTTCCGGGCAGCGCCCGGCGATATCCCGGATAATCCCCCTCCCACTCTGGCCCGCGGCTACCTATCGGTCCGCACTGCATGGCGCCCGCTGTCCGTGACCCTTTACGCCCTGACGCTGTTCACGATTCTCAACCATACGGCGTATGTCGGCAGCCGGGTGGCGGTGTCGCTCTATGCGATCCACCTTCACGCCACGCCCCTGACCGTCGGCACGCTGATGTCGCTGTACGGCCTGCTGCCCATGCTGCTGTCGGTCAGCGCGGGCCGGCTCTCCGACCGCGTGAAGCCTCGCGTGCCGCTGCTCGTGGGATCCGTGCTGGTCGTGGTCGGCACGCTGTTGCCGTTCCTCGCCCCCGGCCTCGCCCCGCTGCACGTCGCCGCCACGCTGATCGGCCTGGGATTCATGCTGTTCCAGGTCACGGTGCAGAACAGCATCGGCTTCATCGGCGCCCGCGAGCGCCGGCCCGCCAACTTCAGCCTGTTCGCTCTCGGCTTCTCGGTCTCGGCCTTCCTCGGCCCCCTGTTCGCCGGGCTTGCGATCGACTGGATCGGCTACGCTTTCACCTTCATTTTCCTCGCGCTGCTGCCGGTAGCGACCATCATCGCTCTCGCGGCGAACAAGCTCGTCCTGCCGGGGCCTCCCTCCCACGGCAAGCGCGATGAGAAGCGCCGGGTCGTCGACCTGTTCGCGCACAGCGACGTGCGCCGGGTCTTAATCATCACCGCACTGCAGGCCACCTCCTGGGAGTTGTTCACTTTCATGATGCCGGTCTACGGGACCGGCATAGGACTGTCGCCCTCGGTGATCGGCGTGATCATGGGCGCGTTCGCGGTGGCCACGTTCCTCATTCGCCTGGCGCTGCCCTATCTCGCGCGGCGCGTGACCGCGTGGCGCCTGTTGAACCTCGCGTTGTTGCTCACCGGCTTGTGCTATGTGCTGTTTCCGCTGGTCACCCACGTGGCCCTGCTGATGGCGCTCGCGTTCGTGCTCGGCATCGGTCTGGGCAGCGCGCAGCCCATGGTCATGGCGCTGCTGCATGACGCGGCCCCGGAGGGGCGGACCGGCGAAGCGGTCGGCGTTCGTCAGATGGTCATCACCACCGGCCAGACGGTCATGCCGCTGCTGTTCGGCGCCCTCGGCTCGGCGCTCGGTGTCAGGATAGTGTTCTGGACAGTGGCGCTGGCGGTGATCGTCGGCAGCCGGGCGGCCAAGAAGCGCCGCCTGAAATGAGCCGCCGTGCGCCCGGCTGACCTCGCGCGCCTGATCCTGCTGGGCGCCATCTGGGGGGCGACGTTCCTGTTCGCGCGCATTGCCGTGCCCTCGCTGCCATCGTGATGACGGCCTACGCGATGGCCGCCGGCACCGACCTCGCGCCGCGCCTCCACTGGCGCCATTACCTGTTCATCGGCGCGCTGAACACGGCGCTGCCGTGGGCCATGTTTGCCTACGCCGCGAATTACATCAGCACCAGTTACCTGGGGATCCTGAACGCGACCGCGCTGGTCCCGGAACTGGGGCAAGGTCACGGCACCCCGCAGCGCGGTACAATTGCGCGATCGCAACAGTGAGCCTGCGCTTCGCCGTGAACATAGCCGATCTGCGTCACGAATACATGCAGTCCGGGCTGGACGAGAAGAACGCTGCGGCCGATCCGTTCAAGCAGTTCGAGCGCTGGTTCGACGCCGCCACGGCGGCGCGGCTGCACCTGCCCAACGCGGTGATCCTTGCCACCGCCGATGCGCAGGGCGCGCCCTCGGCGCGCGCGGTGCTGCTCAAGAACTATGACCCGGGCGGTTTCGTGTTCTACACCAATTACGCGAGCCGCAAGGGACGCGAGCTCGCCGCGAATCCGCACGCCTGCCTGCTGTTCTCATGGGTGGAACTGGAGCGCCAAGTGTGCATCGAAGGCCCGGTGCTGAAAGTCTCCGCCGCGGAATCCGACGCCTACTTCGCCTCGCGCCCGCTCGGCAGCCGCCTGGGGGCCTGGGCCTCGCCGCAGAGCGAGACCGTGCCCGACCGCGCCGCACTCGAGGCGCGTTTCGCCGATGCCCGGCGCCGCTACGGCGACGCCGTGCCGCGCCCGCCTCACTGGGGCGGGTTTCGGGTGATTCCCCATGCCATCGAGTTCTGGCAGGGCCGGGAGAACCGCCTGCACGATCGCCTTCGCTACCGCCGGGGCGACAAGTCCGGCTGGACGATCGAGCGGCTCGCGCCATAGCGGCAGGCGGCCCGTCGCCGGTTATTGCCCTAGATCAAACTGCGGCGGCGCAAATTGCGGTTTCCTTGACTCAGACACACATGAAATCGCATGCGCCTCAAGGGGGAGCCAGCCATGCTTACATTCGAAGACTGTCTCGGCCTTTCCGAACTGACCGAAGATGAAATCCTGGCCATCGCCGAGCACGAGAACATCCCCGAGCTGGCGGCGCTGGAATTCGGCAACTACCTGATACACACTGCCCGCGGCGAGCGGCGCCTCAAACACATCATCCTCGAGGACATCGCCGCCGCCCGCAAGGCGGGCAACCTGCACCATGCGGCGACGCTGAAGGTGGTTCTCAGGCATTACTGCCAGGAGCACCACGTCTAGCTTTGCGCACGCCTGCGGCTGTCCGCCGGCCGGCGCCCCATCTTGAGACTTTCAGCA
>MEQZ01000256.1:0-1761 GCA_001770425.1 Betaproteobacteria bacterium RIFCSPLOWO2_02_FULL_65_20
ATGCGTATGGCCTCGACGTATTCGGGCGGGTGGACGCGGGTCAGTTCGGTCATCTTGGCAAGCGGCGCTTCATGGTGATCGAGCAATCCCGCGATCCCGGAGGTGATGAGCTGGTCGTGGATCGCCGAAAGCCGCTCCGGCCGTTCCGGATGGGACTCGCCCATCTCGTGCTTCATGCAGGCGGCATGGGTGATGAACGCGGTGGCCATGACTGGTTTCTCGCTCGCCGATCTCTTGCCTGCATCCATCATAGCGGGAATCCAGTAAACTGAGAATCTTCTACAGAAGCGAAACGATTCATGCCTTCATCGCCCATCCAGCCCGTCATCCAGCGGGCCTCACAGGTCATACTCGGAAAAGAACGTCAGATCCGCCTTGCGCTCGCCTGCCTGCTTGCCCGCGGACACCTGCTGATCGAGGACCTGCCCGGCGTGGGCAAGACCACGCTCGCACAGGCGCTGGCGAGGCTGCTGGGCATGGACTTCCACCGCATCCAGTTCACCAGCGACATGCTGCCGGCGGACATCATCGGCGTTTCGGTCTACGACCGGGACACCGGGACGTTCAAGTTCCATCCGGGCCCGATCTTCGCCCAGCTCATCCTCGCCGACGAGGTGAACCGCGCCACGCCCAAGACGCAGTCGGCACTGCTGGAGGCCATGGAGGAGCATCAGGTGACCATGGAGGGCGAGACGCGCCGGCTGCCCGAGCCGTTCTTCGTCATCGCGACGCAGAATCCCTCGAACCAGGTGGGCACCTTCCCGCTGCCGGAGTCCCAGCTCGACCGTTTCCTGATGCGCATCGAGATCGGCTACCCCGGCCACGACGCGGAGCGCACGTTGCTGCAAGGCACCGAGCGCCGCGACCTTATGGCTACGCTCCAGCCCTGCCTCGCGCCGGAAGATCTCTCGAAGCTGCAGGCCAGCGTGCGCAACGTCCATGCCTCGCCGGCGCTGATCGATTACATCCAGGCGCTGGTGGAGCACACGCGGCGTTCGCCCGTCTACATCACCGGCCTGTCGCCCCGTGCCGCGCTCGCGCTGCTCAATTGCGCTCGCGCCTGGTCGCTGCTCGAAGGCCGCGACAAGGTCCTGCCCGAGGACGTGCAGGCCGTGCTGCCCGGTGTTGCGGGTCACCGCCTGCGTCCGGTTCACGACGGCGCGCACCACTCCAGCGTGGACTGCGCAGAGAGCCTGATCGGCGCGGTTCCGATACCGTGACTCAGGCTTGGCCGGCAGCGGCGGTGAATTTGGTCTTATACAGGTCTCCCGTTTTCGGGAAGTTGCAACTTCGCAACCGCCCGAAAACGGGAGATTGATGAAACACCAAAGCGAGGCACCCTGTTTGATTCCGACCATACCGGATTAGGCTCACGCGAGGTTCGACTCACATGAACTGGGACAGGATCCTCCGCTACTCGCAGCTATACAACCTGCTCGTGCACCCGCGGCAACCCGAGACGGGAACAATTTTCCTCGCGCAGCGGCGCGTCTATATCCTGCCCACCCGGCACGGTCTCACTTTCGCGCTCGCGCTGGTGCTGATGCTCATCGGCTCGATCAACTACAATCTGTCCCTGGGCTACGTGCTGACGTTCCTGCTTGCAGGCATGGGCGTGGTGTCCATCCTGCACACCTTCCGCAACCTCGCCCATCTGCATGTGAGCGCCGGACGCGTGGAGCCGGTATTCGCCGGCGACACGGCCCGGTTCGAATTGCACCTTCAGAACCGGCGCGATATGCCGCGGCACTCGATCCGACT
>MEQZ01000256.1:1825-4012 GCA_001770425.1 Betaproteobacteria bacterium RIFCSPLOWO2_02_FULL_65_20
CGAGTCCCTGCTGCCGCTGCCGCGCGCGGTGCCCGACATGGGGAACGCGATGAACGCCGGAACGGGCACCGACGACTTCTTCGGGCTGCGCGCTTACCAGTCGGGCGATTCGCCGCGCCATATCGCATGGAAAGCCGTCGCGCGGACCGAGACCCTGCTCACCAAGGTTTTCACCGGGCGCGCCTCGATGGAGATGTGGTTCGACTGGAACGACCTGCCGAGCGAACTCGGGACCGAAGCGCGGCTCTCCCGACTGGCGCGCTGGGTGCTGCTCGCTCATTCAGGCGGCCTGCGCTTCGGCGTGAAGCTGCCCGGCGCCGAACTGCCTCTGGGATCGAGCGACGAGCACGAGCGGGCCTGCCTCAGGGGCCTTGCGCTGTATGACACCGATCACGCTGCCGCTTCCTAATCTCGCCCTGCTCCTTGCCGGGCTGGCGCTCGCGGTGGCGCCACACGCCGCTCGCCTGCCCGCGTGGACGTCCGGCGCCGGCGCGATCCTGTTCGCCTGGCGCCTCACCATCGCATGGAAGGCGTTGCCGCTGCCCCCGCGATGGCTGATACTCACGGCCACGATTGCGGGCATCGCCGCCGATATCCTCACCTATCGCACCATCTTCGGCCGCGACGCGGGCGTCACGCTGCTGGTGCTGCTGCTTGCCCTCAAGCTCATGGAAATACGGGCGCAGCGCGACATCTACGTGGTCACCTTCCTGTCCTACTTTCTCGCGCTCACGAACTTCTTCTATACGCAGACCATTCCAACCGCCGCGCTGACGCTGGTCACGGTGTACGTCATCACCGCCGGCCTCATCGGATTCAACGCGACCGCGTGCCGCCCGCTGGAGAACTTCCGCGTCGCGGGCGCGTTGCTGGTGCAGGCCGGACCGGTGATGCTGCTGCTTTTCTTCCTCTTTCCCCGCGTCTCCGGCCCGCTCTGGGGCCTGCCGCAAGATGCCTTCACCGCCGTGACGGGACTCTCCGACACCATGTCCCCGGGATCGATCAGCCAGCTGTCGCAGTCCGACGCCATCGCGTTCCGCGTCAAGTTCGACGGCAGTGCGCCGCCGCGGCGCCAGCTGTACTGGCGCGGTCCCGTCTTCTGGCAATTCGACGGCAGGACCTGGCGCGCCGCCCGCCTCCCGCGCCTGCAGCGCGCGGTTCAGTTCGATGCGCTGGGCTCGCCGGTCGACTACGAAGTCACGCTCGAGCCGCACAATCAACAATGGCTGTTCGCGCTGGATCTGCCGGCGCGGGTGCCGCCCAGAGCGCGGGTCACCAGCGACTATGTGCTGCTTTCGGTGCCGCCGATACGCAGCCGCATACGCTACGAACTGCGTTCCTATCCCTCGTACCGCGCCACCGCGGGCGCAGACCCCGAGGATTTGAGGGAAACCACCGCGTTTCCGCACCAATTCAACCCGCGGGCACAGAGGCTTGCCCAGGAATGGCGCCGCCTGGGCTCCAGCGATGCGATACTGCGCAAGGCGCTGGAGTTCCTGCGCGAAGGCAGGTACCGCTACACGCTGCTGCCGCCGCTGCTCGGCATGCATACGGTGGACGAATTCCTGTTCGACAGCAGGGAGGGGTTCTGCGAGCACTTCGCGTCCAGTTTCGCATTCCTCATGCGTGCCGCGGGCGTGCCGGCGCGCATCGTGACCGGCTATCAGGGCGGTGATGTCAATCCGGTGGACGGCTACATGGTCGTGCGCCAGACCGACGCACACGCCTGGACCGAGGTGTGGCTGGAGAATCGCGGCTGGGTGCGCGTCGATCCCACCGCGGAGGCAGTCCCGCTCCGGGTGGATGTGGGGCTCGCCGCCGCCGCCCCCCAGGGCGCACCGCTGCTCATGCGCGCGAACCTCGGCTGGCTGCGGTCGCTGCGAGACAACTGGGAAGCGCTCGGCAACAAATGGAATCAATGGGTGCTTGCGTACAACCCCGAGCGCCAGCGCGAGATGATGGCCTGGTTCGGCATACGCTCGCCCTCCTGGGAGACGCTCGCAATGGTCCTTTTCTGGAGCGTCGCCTCGGTGCTCGGGATCATTGCGCTGTGGCTGTTCGCACGCTACCGGCCCGCCGATCCGACGCAGCGGGTCTGGCTCGCGTTCTGCCGCAAGCTCGGACGCGCAGGCATCGCGCGCAGCGAAACGGAGGGGCCGCTCGCCTTCAGCGAGCGCGCGGCAGCGC
>MEQZ01000256.1:4077-7670 GCA_001770425.1 Betaproteobacteria bacterium RIFCSPLOWO2_02_FULL_65_20
CGCATGGCCGATCCTGGGTCCGTGGCGCGACTCAGATCGCTCGTCAGGGCGTTTCAACCCTGATGCGCGCACTCGCCTTCGCCCTGTTGGCGTTCGCCGCCGCCGCAGCCCCCGCGGCCCAGCCGGGCGGCAGTTACGGCCAGCGCCCGCAGGTGCGCCAGTTCATCGCCGAGATGGTCGAGCGGCACGGTTTCGTCGCGCGCGAGTTGCGCAAGCTCTTTGCCAGGGTGAGCTACCAACCGGCGGTAATCCGCGCGATGACCACGCCGCCGGAGGCGCCGGTGAAGTCCTGGCAGGCCTACCGCGCGCTGTTCGTCGGCAGCGACCGCATCGAGGCAGGCGCGCGTTTCCGGGAGACTCACGGCGCGGCGCTTGCGCGCGCGGCGCGGGAGTTCGGCGTTCCGGCCGAGATCATCGTCGCCATCATCGGCGTCGAAACGGTCTACGGCCGCAATATGGGCACCTATCGCGTGATCGACACGCTCGCCACCCTCGCGTTCGACTTTCCCCGGCGGGGAGAGTTCTTTCGCGGGGAGCTGGAACATTACCTGCTTTACGCGCGCGAGGCCGGGATCGACGCATTCGCCACGCTCGGTTCCTATGCGGGCGCGATCGGCATTCCGCAGTTCATGCCCGGCAGCTACCGCCGCTTCGCGCTCGACTACGACGGCGACGGCCAGCCAGACCTTCAGGGCAGCGCGGTCGACGCAATCGGCAGCGTCGCCAATTTTCTCCAAGCACACGGTTGGGAGGCGGGACAGCCGGTGGCCGCGCCCGCGCGGGTCAGCGGGGAGCGCTTTCGCGCGCTGGCCGATGCGGGGATCAAGCCGCTGTATCGCGTCGCCGACCTCGGATCGTTCGGCGTGAAGGTCGCCGATCCTCTGCCGCCGGAGGCGGCGTGCGCGCTGGTGGAACTGGAGACGCCCGGACAGCCTGCGGAATACTGGGTCGGGCTGCAGAATTTCTATGCCCTCACGCGTTACAACCGCTCCAGCTTCTATGCGATCGCGGTGCTCGAACTCGCCCGCGCCATCTCGCCCGGCTCCCCATGAGCGCCGGCCTCGACATCCGCCGTGCGACGCAGCAGGACGTGCCGGTGGTCCTCGAATTCATCCGCGAACTGGCGCAGTACGAGCGCCTTACGCACCTGCTCGCGGTCTCCGAGCGCCAGCTCGAGGCAGAACTGTTCGGCGCGGACAGCCGTGTCGAAGCGCTGCTCGCCCGCTGCGACGGGATGCCGGCGGCATTCGCCATCTATTTCCACAACTTCTCGACCTTCCTCGGACGCAAAGGACTCTACCTCGAAGACCTGTATGTGCGTCCGGCATTTCGCCGCCGCGGCTATGGCCGCGCGATGCTTGCAGCGCTCGCCCGCATCGCGCATGAACGCGGCTGCGGCCGGTTCGAATGGACCGTGCTCGACTGGAACCAGACCGCGATCGACTTCTACCGATCGATGGGCGCCGACCTGCTCGAGGAATGGCGCATCTGCCGCATCACCGGCGAGGGACTCGAGCGGCTCGCAGCGTCGGACCGGCCGGCCGGTCCGGAATAATGAGTCAACGTGCGCGCTGCTATACTGCGCGCCTTTGCAGATTCTTGGGATCCAAGTGCCGACACGGCTGGCGCAGAATTTGGGGTTAATTAGCTCTCCCGATTTTGGGAAGTTGCGAAGTTGCAACTTCCCAAAATCGGGAGATTGATGAATGCAAGAACCAGCCCAACTGTTCAGTTCCGGCTATGCCGGCTTAGCGGGACGACCCGATGACCACGCCACACCGCCAATACCGCTACTACGAGTTCGTGATGGCCGCTTTCGTCACGGTGCTCGTGTGCTCCAATCTCATCGGGCCGGCGAAGATCGCACAGGTGAATCTGCCGCTGTTCGGCGCGGTATCGTTCGGCGCCGGCATACTGTTCTTTCCGATTTCCTACGTATTCGGCGACATCCTCACCGAGGTCTATGGTTATGCGCGCTCGCGCCGCGTGATCTGGGCGGGCTTCGGGGGGCTGGCATTCGCCTCGTTCATGGCCTGGGTGGTGGTGGCGCTGCCGCCGGCCCCCTTCTGGCAGAATCAGGCGGCTTACGAAATCGCTTTCGGCTCGGCACCCCGCATCGCGCTCGCCTCGCTCGTCGCGTTCGTGTGCGGCGAGTTCGTCAATTCCTACGTGCTAGCGAAAATGAAAATCTGGACCAGCGGGCGCTGGTTGTGGACCCGCACCATCGGCTCGACGATATTCGGCGAGGGCGTGGATTCGCTGCTGTTCTATCCGCTGGCTTTCTACGGCGGCGGGCTCATTGCCGACGAACGGCTGCCGGCGGTCATGCTGGTGCAGTTCCTGGGCAAGGTGGGCATCGAGATCCTGTTTACGCCCGTGACCTACAAGCTCGTGGCCGCGCTCAAGCGCGCCGAGCACGAGGACTACTACGACCGGCACACCGACTTCAATCCGTTCACGCTCAAGACCTGAACGCCGGCAGGAAATAGGCAGGAAATAGGGAAATAGGGGACAGACCACAGTTTCCAAGTTTCCCTATTTCTCCTGCATCTTCTTTGGAAACAGTGGTCTGTCCCCTATTTCCTATGGAAACTGTGGTCTGTCCCCTATTTCCCTACAAGTCCTTCAGAGCAACACGTCCCTGGACAGCCCGCGCCGCCTCAGCAGCCGGCGCAGCGCGCCGAGCGCCTCGAGTTGAATCTGGCGCACCCGCTCCCGCGTAAGGTCGAGTTCCGTGGCCAACTGTTCCAGCGTGAGCACCTCCTGTGCATTCAGGCCGAAGCGCCGCTCGATCACCATGCGCTGCTTCTGGTTCAGTTGTGCGAGCCACTCCCGGACCAGCGACTCCATCTCCTGCGAGGCCAGTTGCGCCTCGGGACCCGCGGATTGGTCATCGGCTATGGCCTCGCCCACCGACAACATCGGATCGATGTCCAGCGGCGCGTCGAGCGAGGCGGTGTGCTCGTTGTGTTTCAGAATGCGCCGCACCTCGTCGGGGGAGCGCTCGGTGAAATGCGCGATGTCCTCGATCGTGGGCTCGCGCTCGGCATGCATTCCCAGGTGGCGCCGCGCGCGCAGCACGACGTTCAACTCCTTGATCACATGCACGGGCAGCCGTATGGTGCGCGACTGGTTCATGATGCCGCGCTCGACGTTCTGCCGGATCCACCAGGTCGCGTAGGTGGAAAACCGGAAACCGCGCTCCGGATCGAACTTCTCCAGCGCATGCATCAGACCGAGGTTGCCTTCCTCGATGAGGTCCAGAAGCGGCATGCCGCGGTTCAGGTATTGCTTGGCGATGTTGACCACCAGGCGCAGGTTGTGCTCGATCATTTTCTGTCTGGCTGCGAAGTCCCCCCTGGCCGCAAGCCGCGCGGTGACGCGCTCCTCCTCCGGACCGAGCAGCGCCTTCAGCCCGATCTGGTGCAGATAGGCCTGCGTCGCATCCGAGAGCATCTCGACTTCGACCGCAGGCGCCTGCTCAAGCTCCGGTTCGGCGGCGTCGGCCTCCTCCGCCCCGAGCCTGGTCGGCTCCTCCCCATTGTCCGCGCGGGCCTCGGGCGGGGGCGCCTCTTCGCTCGGGCCCTCGTTGG
>MEQZ01000256.1:7680-24164 GCA_001770425.1 Betaproteobacteria bacterium RIFCSPLOWO2_02_FULL_65_20
GTGAACGCCACCCGCGCTCACGACGGACGCTCCGGCAGGAACTTCATCGGATCGACCGGCTTGCCGAGGCGCCGGATCTCGAAATGCAGCTTGGGCGCATCGGTATCGGTCGCGCCCACTTCACCGATCTTCTGCCCCTTGGCGACGGTCTGGCCTTCCTTCACCAGGATCCTGTCGTTGTGTGCGTAAGCCGATAGATAGGTCTGGTTGTGCTTGATGATGACCAGTTTGCCGTAACCGCGCAGGCCCGAACCGCTGTACACCACCCGGCCGGGGGCGGAGGCCAGCACCGGTTCACCGAGCCTGGCGGCAATGTCCACGCCCTTGTTGTCCGGATCGGCGAATCTCGCGACCAGCTTTCCGCTCACCGGCCATGACCAGTCGACCCTGTCTTCGTCATCGCCCTGGGCCTGCGGCCCGGACGCGGGAGGCGAGCCTTCGGGCTTCGCAGCGGGAGCCGGCGCGTCAGGCACGGGCTTGGTCTCAGGCTTGACCTCGGACCGACGCGGCTCGATGCGCGCGATCGTGACTTCGTCGGGCCTCTTCGCTGCGCCTGCCGCCTGCCCGCCGGGACCAAGCGGCCGCGATTCGACCGCCCCGGCAGTGGTCACCGGTTTCACCTGCACGGCACTCTGCGCCGGTGCGGCCGGCGCGCGCAGCCGCAGCGTGTCCCCGACGCGGATCACGTTCGGGTTGGCGATGCCGTTCCACTCGGCCAGTTCACGGTAGTCCAGCCCATGGTCGAGGGCGATGCCATAGAGGGTTTCGCCGCGCTTCACGGTGTAGGTCTGCGGGCGCTGATCCACGGGGGCGGCGCGCGCGGCAGGCGCGGCCGGCGTGGTGGTAATCTGCGCGGCGGGCGCACGCTCTATCACCGGTGCCAATTGCCTGCTGGCGCAGCCGGCGGCAAGGGCTGCCGCCGCCATCAGGAGCACGATGCGAGACACTGGCCTCATTGTTTACCCATCCTCATCGGCACGAAATGCACCGGATCCAGCCATTGTTCTGCAAAGCCCGATGGCGTGCTCTCGATCAGGCACAGCGCCTGGTCGTGCGCACCCACCGGCGCGATCAACCGCCCGCCCGGCGCCAGCTGCGCGCGCAGCGCCTCGGGCAACTGCGGCGCGGCCGCGGCGATGATGATAGCGTCGAACGGCGCCACCTCGGGAAGCCCGCGCGCGCCGTCCGCGTGCACCAGGCGCAGGTTGGAAAGGCGCAGTTCGCGCAGGTTGGCGCGCGCCTTCTCCAGCATCCCCGCTATGCGCTCGATCGAATAGACTTCGCGGGCTATCTGCGCCAGGACCGCCGCCTGGTAGCCGCACCCGGTGCCGATCTCGAGCACGCGCCCGAGCACCCGGCCGGCACGCACCGCCTCGATCATCAGCGCAACCACGAAGGGTTGCGAGATCGTCTGCTCGAAACCGATCGGCAACGCCGTGTCCTCGTAGGCGCGGCTCGCCAGCGCCTCCTCCACGAACAGGTGCCGCGGCACCAGCGACATGGCCGCCAGCACCACCTCGTCATGGATGCCTTTCTCGCGCAGCCGTGCGACCATCCGGTCGCGCGTGCGCTGCGATGTCATGCCGATGCCGCGGGTCTTGGAGGTCATCATTTCAGCGACCCCATCCAGCCGCGCACCGTGGCAATCTGCTGCTGGTGCGTCAGATCCATCTGCAGCGGCGTGACCGAGACACGGCTCGCCGACACCGCGTAAAAATCGGTCCCCGGCCCTGCGTCCTGCGCGTTGCCCGCGGCGCCGACCCAATATACGGTTTCACCGCGCGGCGTGGTCGAACTGACGACCGGCTCGGCCTTGTGCCGCTTGCCCAGGCGTGTCACCTCGAGCACGCCCAACTCGTCCCAGGGCACGTCCGGGACGTTGACGTTTAGCAGCATCGGTTCCCCGGGCGGGGTCTTCTGGAATCGCTCCACCATCTCGCAGGCGATGCGCGCGGCAGTCTCGAAATGGCGTCCTGCCTTGCTCGCGAGCGAAATCGCAAGCGACGGGATGCCCAGCAGATAGCCTTCGGTGGCCGCGGCGACGGTTCCGGAATAGATGGTGTCGTCGCCCATGTTGGCCCCCAGATTGATCCCCGAGACCACCACGTCGGGCAATTCCCCGAGCAGGCCGGTGACCGCCAGGTGGACGCAATCGGTGGGCGTGCCGTTGACGAACAGAAAACCGTTCGCGGATTTGCGCACCGTCAGCGGGCGGTCGAGCGTGAGCGAATTCGAGGCGCCGCTGCGGTCGCGCTCCGGCGCCACGACCGTGACCTGCCCCAGGCCGGTCAGCGATCGCGCGAGAATCTCGATCCCTGGAGCGAAGTAGCCGTCGTCGTTGCTGAGGAGGATGCGCATGGGTGCCGGCGATTATAACAACTCGCCGGCATCGGCCCGGGCATGCCGCCCTACAGCCTGCCCAACCGGTTGACCAGCGTCTTCAGCAGCTTGATGCGGGCGAACGGCTTGTCCTGGGCTTCCACGATCGTCCAGGGCGAGATGTCGGTGGAGGTGCGGTCGACCATATCGCACACCGCGGCCTCGTACTCGGGCCACTTCTTGCGGTTGCGCCAGTCTTCCTCGGTGATCTTGAAGCGCTTGAACGAGGTCTTCTGGCGCTCCTTGAAGCGGCGCAACTGCTCTTCCTTGGTGACGTGCAGCCAGAACTTGAACATGATGGCGCCGTTGCGCACCAGCTGCTCCTCGAAATCGTTGATCTCCGAGTAGGCGCGCATCCAGTCGGCCTGCGAGCAGAAGCCCTCGACCCGCTCCACCAGCACGCGGCCGTACCAGGACCGGTCGAAGATCGTAATGCCGCCCAAGTTCGGCACGTGGCGCCAGAAACGCCACAGGTAGGGCTGCGCCCGCTCCTCCTCGGTCGGCGCCGCGATCGGCACGATGTGGAACTGGCGCGCGTCCAGCGCGCTGGTGATGCGCCGGATGGCCGATCCCTTGCCGCCTGCATCCCAGCCCTCGAACACCAGGATGACGGAGTGCTTGCGCACCTTCTTGCTGCGCGAGAGCACGTTCAGCTCGCCCTGGTATTTCTCCAGCAGCTTCTGGTAGCGGTTCTTCTCCAGCCGCTGCGTCATGTCCAGCGAGCGCAGCAGCTTGAGGTTGTCCAGCTGCGGCATCGGGGGTACCGCCTCGACGCTCTTGCTCTTCTGGGCGCCCTCGGCCACGCGCTTCTTGAGCGCCTCGAGCAGGATGCGTCCCGCAGTCAGGCCGCGAAAGCGCGCATCCGCGCCGGAAATCACGATCCAGGGCGCGCCGGCCGTGCTCGTCTCGCGCAGCGCGTGCTCGGAAATTTCGCGGAACCTGTCATACACCTTGAAGCGCCGCCAGTCCTCCTTGGTCACGCGCCACTTGGTCTTCGGATCGGCTTCGAGCGCCTTCAGGCGCTTCCTCTGCTGGTTCTTGGAAAGATGGAACCAGAACTTCAGCAGCAGCACGCCCTCGTCCACCAGCATCTTCTCGTGGCGGAAGATATCGTCCAGGTGCTTCTGCAGGTCGTTGTCGCTGAAATGGCCCAGCACGCGGTTGACGATCGGCACGGTGTACCAGGAGCCGAAGAACACGCCGATCTTGCCCTGCGCGGGAAGCGCGCGCCAGAACCGCCACATGGGCGGGCGCGCAGCCTCCTCGTCCGAAGGCGGGCCGAAGGCGTAGGTGACGATGTGCCGCGGGTCCATCCATTCGTTCAGGAGATTCACCGTCTCTCCCTTGCCCGCGCCATCCACCCCGCCGATGACGATCAGCACGGGAAACTTCTTCAGCGTCCCGAGATCGAACTGCGCATTCAGCAGCGCCTCGCGCAGCTTGGGCTCCTCGCGCTTGTACTCGTCCTTGCCAACCTTGTGCTCCAGATCCGCCGACTCGAACATAGGGCCTCCCCGTTGCGTCCTGCTACCGTGCGTCGATCAATCCCAAAATCGCCTGCATTGGTCGAATCCTTCCCAGACCCGCGACAGGCGCGCGATCGCGCGCGCCTCGCCGGCGGCAAACCAGCCCTGCGCAATGCCGATCACGCGGGGATCGATGCGGCCCCCTTTGCCCAGTTCGGCAACCATGGCCACACCCACCGCGGCATCGTTGATCAGGCCCAGCGCATCCTGCAGTTCAGCGAGCGCTTCGACGTAGCGCCTGACTTTCTTCTGCGGAAAAAGCGTCGCGAAGAACTCCGCACAGTAGCGCAGCTTCTTTGCGCCGATGCGCACCCGGTGCCGTTCCTCGGCGCCGGCCGCAGACAAAGCCTCGCCGCGCTTGCGCAGGGTGCGGTCGCGCCGCTCGATGAGCGCGTGCGCGAATGCCCGCGCCGGTGCCGCGGTGGCGGGCGCTTGTGCAGGGGGACGGCCGTAGAGCAGCATGCCCAGGGACAGCAGCAGCGCGGGATAACGCGGGCTGCCGACCGCGGCGCGCGCCAGCGCGACATGGCGGCGCCGCAACCGCATGCAGCGTTCGCGCAACCGGGCGAGCCCGTCGTCGGCGGGGAAATGGCGCACGAGGGGAGGGAGCATCTCGGTGATGAAAACGTCCCAGTTGCGCACCGGCCCGAGCACCGAGAACAGCCATCGCATCTCCTCGCGCAGCGGCTCCAGCGCCGAGCGCCACTCGGGATCTTCGGGCATAACGAGGGCCACGCGCAAGCGCCGGAATCCCACCCGCAGCTGATGCAGGAATTCCGGGTCCCGCCCGGCAAGGAACCCCTCCTCGTTGGCGTGAATCTGCGCCAGGCAGGCGCGCGAGACCGCCTGCAGGACCTCGGCGCTGCTCATGTCGGGCCGCAACGCGACCGGGAGCGCCTTGCGCGGCTGCGGCAGCGCGTTGCGATAAAGCGCATAGCCGCGCTCGGCCTTGGACAGAGCCCCCAGACGGAACGGCACTTCGTGCAGCAGTTCCGCGGCGAAAGCGAACAGGGCCATAGGCCCATCATAGCCGCCGCTCTTCAATTCAATCTCGACCTCGCAGACCCGCGACCTGCGGTCTGCGGCGCGGATCTCGCCCAGATCGGCGCACAGTTCGGCCTGCGCGCCCTGGTCAAGCTCGAGCCGCAACAGGGTGCGCTTCACCCGCGTCGTGAACACCGGACGCAGCGCCTCCCGAACGCTGCGCTTTGCGAACACCGGCCCGTAGGGCGTGGCATCGAGCAGCGTCAGGTCGACACTGCGGCCGCGGACCGGCCATTCGTATTCCTCGCGCTCGGTCAGACCTGCAGCGCTCGCCGCCCCGCCCTTCAGCGCCTGGAACCAGCGCTCACCCGAATTCGCGCACACGCGCCGCAGCCGCAGCGCCAGTCGCTCACCGTACAGGTCGAGCTCCGGCGTGTCGTAATAGACACCCGTGAGCTCGCTCGACTGCGCGCGGCCCTGCGCGCGCCGCTTGACGGCCTGCGCGCCAAGGACGCGTTCCAGGTCGTCGCGCGCGACCAGCAGCTTGAGCTCGGTTTCCATGGCACTAAGTTGGCACTCAACGGCCAGGTTTGTTTTGCGTCAAGTCATCTTCTCCCGATTTCGGGAAGTTGCAACTGCGCAACTTCCCGAAATCGGGAGACTTGAATAAACCCGAACCCTACGCTCGGCAACCAGGCACCCAGACTCGATTTTGCCTTTCATCAATCTCCCTATTTCGATCCGTTGCGCAGTTGCAACGGATCGAAATAGGGAGACATAGTCCAACCCGAATCCTGCGCCGGAGGTCAAACTCAACTCCACTGCGTCGTCTGCCCCTCAGCACCGCGCCGCCTCATACACGCCGCGCACGTCCTCGATGAGCGACAGCGTGCGCTTCAGCCGGGCAATCCGGTCCACCTCTACGGTAAAGAACATGGTTGCCGCGCCGGCCTTCGACTGCGTGTGTACCGCGGTGACGTTCAGCTGCTCCCGCGACAGGACCTCGGAGATATCGCGCAGCAGCCCGTGCCGGTCGTTCGCCCGCACCACGACGTCCACCGGAAACAGCTGCCCTTCCTGCACGCCCCACTGCGCGGTGATCATGCGCTCGGGCAGGCGCGACTTCAGCTGCGCGAGGCTCGAACAGTCCGCGCGGTGGATCGACACGCCGCGCCCGCGCGTCACGAATCCGACGATCGCGTCCGGCGGCGCCGGCTTGCAGCACTTGGCGAGCTGGGTGAGCAGGCGGTCCACCCCGACGATCAGGATGCCGCCCCCGCCCGCAGCCGCCTTGCTGCGATGCGTCTGCACTTCGGGAGCCGCCGGGGCCTCGGCCTCGCCTCGCAGGGCCACCTGGATCTGACGCACGCCCAGGTCCTCGCGCCCGACCGCGGCAAAGAAATCATCGGTTTTTTCATAGCCGAGCTTGGCGCCGAGCTGGTCCAGCGCCGCGCCGGTCTGTCCCTCCCGCTGCAACTCGCGCTCGACGACGGCCCGGCCGTCGGCGATGGTCTGTCCGAGCTCCATGCTGTTGAACCACTGGCGGATCTTGTGGCGAGCGCGCGAGCTCTTGATGTAGCCGAGCGCCGGATTGGTCCAGTCGCGGCTGGGCCCCCCCGTCTTCGCGGCGATGATCTCCACCCGCTCGCCGTTCTTCAGCCGGTAGTCCAGCGGCACGATCGCACCGTTCACCTTGGCGCCGCGGCAGTGATGGCCCAGGTCGGTGTGCAGCGCATAGGCGAAATCGATCGGGGTCGCCCCTTGAGGAAGGTCGATCACCCTGCCCTGCGGCGTCACCACGTAGACGGTCTCGTCCAGCGCCGCCTGCTTGAATTGCTCCACCCAGTCGCTGGAATCCACGATCTCGTCGCGCCACGCGAGCACCTGGCGCAGGAACGCGATCCGCTCGTCCGAGGCGTCCGAACGCGCCGTTGCCGCGCCCCGCGCTGCGAACCCGCCTTCCTTGTAGCGCCAGTGGGCCGCCACGCCGAGCTCGGCGTGGCGGTGCATCTCGTGGGTGCGGATCTGGACTTCCAGCGTGCGCCCCTGCGGTCCGATCACCGCGGTGTGCAGCGAACGGTAGAAATTACCCTTGGGACGCGATATGTAGTCGTCGAATTCCTTCGGGATGGGCTGCCAGAGATTGTGTGCGACACCCAGCGCGGTGTAGCAGTCCTTGACGCTGTCCACCAGCACCCGCACGCCGCGCACGTCGTACAGTTCCTCGAAGTCGAGCGACTTCTGGCGCATCTTGCTGTAGATGCTGTAGATGTGCTTCGGGCGCCCGCTGATCTGCGCCTTGACCCCGGTGGCGGCCAGTTCGCGCGCAAGCGATGCTATCGCCTCGTCGATGAACCGCTCGCGCTCCCCGCGCCGCTCATCCAGCATCCCGGCGATGCGCTGGTAGACATCCGGCTCCAGAAACTGGAACGACAGGTCCTCCAGTTCCCACTTGAACTGCCACACGCCCAGGCGATTGGCGAGCGGCGCATAGATATCCAGCGTCTCCTGTGCCACCGGGCGCCGCAGTTCGTCGTCCGCGCGCGTCAGATAGCGCAGCGTCTGCGTGCGGCTCGCCAGGCGCAGCAGCACGACCCGGATGTCCGCGACCATCGCCAGCAGCATCTTGCGCAGCACCTCGGCCTGCGACTGGCGCGCTGCGCCCTTGTTCCCGGTGACCACGCCGCGCGTGATCACGCGCAGCCGGTTCAGCTGCGTGATGCCATCGACCAGCGCGGCCACGTGCTCGCCGAATTCCGCCTCGAGGGTCTCGCCGCTTTCAGGCAGATAGGATGGGACTGCAAACAGCAGCCCGGCGACACGGGCATCGGCGTCGAGCCTGAGGTCCGCGATGCTCCGGGCAAGGCCCAGCGCATGATCGAGCGGCGCTTCGCCCGTGCCCAGCTGTTTGCCTTCATACGCCGATTGCGCGAATTCGAGCGCGTGCTCGATCCGCTCGCGCTCGGGGCCGGCGAGGCCGCTCGCGATTCCCTCGACCGACGCCTGGGCCGATTGCAGGGTGGGTGCTGTGACGGAAACCATTGCGTTGACGCGTCCGGTCAGTCAATAGACGATAGCCGGCGAAACGCGTAGGAATCGATTATCGCACACGCTGGCGGCATCCGAAGGGCTTGGCCATAATGCGTGGCCTGCCCGGAAAATCATGCCTGCGACCGAATCCACCACGCACCCCCATCGAGCACGCCTTCTGGCCTATGCGCTGCTGATCATCGCCGTTGCCTCGTGGGGCGCCAGTTGGACTGCGGCGCGCGCGGTCCGCCAGGAAGTCCCCCCCTTCACGCTCGTGTTCTGGCGCTGGGCGATCGCGGGGGTGATCCTGTTCCCGTTTGCCCTCCGGCACGCCCGGGCGGACCTGCCCGCCGCGGCGAAACACTGGAAATGGCTCGCCTTTTTCGGCGTCTCCGGGATGGCCGCCTTCCCGATGCTCGGCTACCTGGGCCTGCGCTACACCACCGCCATCAACGTCTCGCTGCTTAACGCCTCGCTGCCGCTTTTCATGATCCCGCTGGCCTGGCTCATACGCCGGGACACGGTGCGCGCTCGGCAACTCGCCGGCCTCCCACTGTCGCTTGCCGGATCGCTGGTCATCGTCAGCGCGGGGGACCCGGCCGCGATCGCCGCGCTTTCGCTCAATCCGGGCGACCTGCTGGCCCTGGCCGCCGTCGCACTGTGGGCGTTGTACACGGTGCTGCTGGACCGGCGCCCGCGGATGCACCCGCTTTCCTTCACCTTCTTCAGCATCGTGGCCGCGATCGCGTTCAGCGCGCCGTTCTACGCCTACGACATTCTGTCGGGCAACACCATTGTGATCAACACGCACACCGTTTCGGCAATCGGCTTCCTCGCGGTGTTTTCGTCGGTCGTCGCCTACCTCTGCTGGCATCACGCGGTACCTATCGTCGGGCCCAATGCGGCGAGTTTCTTCCAGCCCCTGATGCCGGTGTTCGGCACCCTGTCGGCCGTGCTCGTAATCGACGAACAGATCCACCTCTACCATCTTGCCGGTTTGGTGCTCGTGCTTGCCGGGCTGATACTCACTTCGAGGCGCTGAAGCGGTGGGACTCATACGCTCCTGGCGCCGCCGGCGAATCCTTTCCCGCACGCGGATAGACCCGGCGCTGTGGCAGCGCGTCACCGCCGGATTGCCTTTCCTCAGGGGGCTCGGCGCGGAGGAATTGGCGCGGCTGCGCGACTTGGCGATCCTGTTTCTCGCCGAAAAGGAGATGCACGGCGCCCAAGGGCTGGAACTCACCGACGAGGCGCGCCTGTCGATCGCGGTGCAGGCTTGCCTGCCGGTGCTCAACCTGGGGCTGGACTGGTACGAAGGCTGGATCGGGGTCATCGTCTACCCGGGCGAATTCCGCGTGCGCAAGGAGGAGATGGACGAGCACGGCGTGGTGCACACCATCGACGAGGGGCTCTCGGGGGAGGCCTGGCCGGGCGGTCCGGTGGTGCTGTCCTGGCAGGACGCGAGCATGTCGGAGACGGGCTATAACGTGGTCATCCACGAATTCGCCCACAAGCTGCACATGCTGCGCGGGGACGACGAGGGCTTTCCCGCGCCTGCGCCCGGCATGGACGCGGCCGCGTGGCGCGATGCGCTGGAGCGGGCCTACGCGCGCTTCTGCGCCGAAGTCGATTCGGGGGCGCCGACCATCGTCGACGACTATGCCGCCGAGCACCCGGCCGAATTCTTCGCCGTGATGAGCGAGACCTTTTTCACCGACTCGGCGATCCTCGCGCGCGACTACCCGCAGCTGTACGCGCAACTGGCGCAGTTCTACCGGCAGGATCCGGCGGGCGTGCTGCCCGCGTCAGGTGCAAGGGCGTAGGGCGCGGGTTTACCGCGCCGTTCGCGCGGCACTCACCGTTCCATGGCGCGCTGAAGCTGCGCCCTACTCGCTCTCGCTGCGCGCTGAAGCTGCGCCCTACATCCCCGCTCCACGCTTGGCCGCAAGGCGGGCATCCTGCCCCGGCGGGGCAGCGCACAGGGGCAGATTCCCGATGTGCCTCGCCCAAGTCACCGCCCGAGCAGAAACTCCCGCACCACCGCGATCTGGTCGGCGTGCATGAGCGTGGGGGCGTGGCCGATGCCCTTGATCTCGGCGAGATTCGCGCGCGGGCCGCGGGCTGCCATCTGCGCCGCCGTCTCGCGCGTGAGCAGGTCGGACTGCTCGCCGCGCACCAGCAGCGTCGGACAGCGGACCGCGTCGTAGACGTTCCACAGGTCGACGTCCTTGTGCTCCTTCTCCGCATTGAAGGGAACCGCTATGGCGGGGTCGTAGTGCATGCGGTAGCCGCCGGCGGGGTCGCTGCGCACGACGTGCTCGGTGAGAAAACGCCACTGCGCGTCGCTGTGCGCTCCGAAGGGCGCGCTCACCGCGCGCACGTACTGCTCGGCCGCCTCGATGCTCGGAAAGCGCGGCGCCATGCCCACATAGGTGCCGATGCGCTCGAGCGACACCACGGTGATCACCGGCCCGACGTCGTTCAGCACCAGCCGCGCGATCGGGGTCTCCGGGAGCGAGGCGAGCACCATGCCGATCAGGCCGCCCATCGATGTGCCCACCCAGTGCACGGTCTGCACACCCAGGCGCGCGATGAGCGCCACCATCGCGTTGACGTACGTGGCGGCGACATAGTCCATCGGATTCTTCAGCCAGTCCGACTCCCCGCGCCCGGGCACGTCGGGGCACACCACGCGGTAATGGCCGCAGAGTTCCTGGGCGAGAAAATCGAAATCGCGCGCGCAGCGCGTGAGGCCATGCGCGCAGACGAGCACGCGCGGATTGTCCGCCTCGCCCCACTCCAGGTAAGCCATGCGGTGCAGGCCGCCGGGCGCAAGGCACTGCACCTTGTGACTGCGAAACTGTTCGGTCATCTGTTTCTCCATCATCTCGACCGTAGGTCAATCAGTTGCCGACCTGCCGCGGCGGCTTGGAACGCCGCCCTACGGTCGAGCGCGACAAGAACGATGTAGGGCGCAGCTTCAGCGCGCCAGAGCGCGGCGCGGTGCGCCCTACGGCAAGGGATGCGGGATCCAATGACCGCGCCTGTCATCTCCTGCCGCGGACTTGCAAAGACCTATTACCAGGGCGAGGTCGCCGTGCCGGTGCTGCTCGATGTGGCCCTGGAGGTGGCGGCAGGGGAACTGGTGGCGATCGTGGGCGCCTCGGGTTCGGGCAAGAGCACGCTGCTGCACCTGCTGGGCGGCCTGGACGATCCCAGCGCCGGCGAGGTGAATGTGCTCGGGCGCCACATACATCGGCTCGCGGAGTCCGAGCGCAGCCGGCTGCGCAATGCATCGCTCGGTTTCGTCTACCAGTTTCACCACCTGCTCGCGGAGTTCACGGCGCTGGAGAACGTGGCCATGCCGCTGCTGATACGGCGCATGCCCCGCGATGAGGCCCGCGGCATCGCCGCGGCGATTCTCACCGAAGTGGGCCTGGGCGGGCGCCTGGAGCACACCCCGGGGGAACTTTCGGGCGGAGAGCGCCAGCGCGCGGCGCTCGCGCGGGCGCTGGTGACTTCGCCTGCCTGCGTGCTGGCCGACGAGCCCACCGGCAATCTGGACCGGCGCAACGCCGAGGCCGTTTTCGAGCTGATGCTGGAGCTCAACCGCAATCGGCGCACCAGCTTCGTGATCGTGACCCACGAGCCCGCGCTCGCTGCCAGGGTCGACCGCGTTCTGAGGCTGCGGGACGGCGTGCTTGCGCCGGATTGATTCGTCCAAAGATGACTCAAGTGTGGCCGGCAGCGGCGGAGAATTTGGTTTTCAGGAGTCTCCCGTTTTCGGGCCCTTGCAACTTCGCATCGGCCCGAAAACGGGAGATGGTGTAAGGCAAAATCAGCCAGGCCATTTGTTTCCGGCTATGCCGGGTCAGGGCAACAACACGTGAATACCGCTCAAAGCCAGAACACGCCGCCGGCCCCGGCTGCCACGGCGGCGCGGCTCGTCGACCTGGGGGCCTGCATCGCGTTCCTTGGCCAGACGGGCAATCTCGTGCGCGTGCGCTCGGAGGTGGACGCTCACCACGAACTGGCGGGAATCGCCAGGCGCTTCGAAGGCGCGAAGTGCGTGCTGTTCGAACGTGTGAAGGGCAGCGCCCATCCGGTGCTGGTCGGGCTGCTCTGGAACCGCAATATCGTCGGTTCGGTTTTCGGCGTGCCTACCGAGCGGGTGCCTTTCGTGATTGCCGATGCCATTGGTTCATGGCAGAAGGACAAGGCGGCCTTGCCGGCGCGTATCCTCGCCAAGGCACCGGCCAACGAGGTGGTCGAGGCGCAGGTCGATCTTTCCAGTCTGCCTCTTCCGGTGCACGCCCTGCAGGACGGGGGGCGATACCTGGATTCGTCGCTCGTTCTTGCACGCAATCCGCAGACCGGCGGCTTGAATGTGTCGGTTCACCGCATGATGGTGACGGGCAAGGATCGTCTGAGCTTCCTGATCGATCCGGGGCGGCATCTGGGCGATTACGTGGAATTCGCGGAACAGCGGGGTGAGTCGCTTCCCGTGACGATCAGCAACGGAATGGGGCTTGCGCCCTGGATCGTCTCGACGTTGCCGCGGCTGGGGGACGGCAAGCCCGACATCGCCCATCACATGATCGGCCGCCCGGTGGACCTGATGCAGGCGCAGACCGGGGAGGTGCCCGCTTATGCCGATGCGCAGTTCGTGATCGAAGCCGAGATTCTCCCCGGGGTACGGGAGTTCGAAGCGCCGTTTGCCGAGGTCACCGGCTACTACGGCGGCCGGGACAAGCGTTGGGTGATGAAGGTGAACGCGATCACCCGGCGCGAAAAGCCGGTCTTTCACACCATTCTTTCCGGGCAGGAGGTGTGGAACGCGGTCGGATTCACCGCCGAGGCGGCCATATTTCACGCCGTCAACACCAAGATACGCGAGGTCAGGGCAGTGTTCCTGCCCCCCGGCGGGTGCGGCTTCTACGAGGCGGTGGTGCAGGTGGAAAACACGCGCCCCGGCATCGCGCAGGATGTGATCCGGGAGACGTTCCGCGCCTTTCGCTCGCTGCAGAGGGTCATCGCCGTCGACACGGACGTGGACATCTACAGCGCGGTCGACGTGGACTGGGCCGTGACGACCCGTTTCAACCCCGACACGGACCTGATGGTTCTGCAGGGGGAGGAAGGACATATACTGAATCCCATGGTGACCCTGGATCCGGATGGCAAGGGCGGCAAAGTCACCAAAGTGGGCATGGATGCCATGGTCCCCTATGATCAGAAGGGCGAGAAGTTCGAGCGGGTGCGGTTTCTGGAAGTGGATCTCGAACGGTACGACATCAAGTACGATTAGCCATGCCCGCATGGCGGCATCCGTACCCAAACCAGCCGCCGATCACGCGATATCCGACCGTGCCTGCGACGAGCATTGCGGCGAAACCGGTGTTCGGGTAGATCTGACGGTTGGAGACGTGCCGCGGCAGGTGGTCGCGGATCAATGGCGCCGCTGCGCGCGTCGCCGCCAGGCGCGGATCACGTACGCGCGCCAGGCCAACTGGACCAACAGGTAGCCGAGCGCGGCCAGCGCTAGGGCGAGGGCGACCAGGCCGATCCCGAGGGGCTTGCCCAGGGACAGCATCCAATGCGCGAACGCCTCCATCCAGGCGCCCAGATGCGACCAGTCCATGTCGGGTGGCGGCGTCGCCGGGGCGCCGCGGCCGCTGACCATGAGCCGGCCGATCTGGTAGGCGACCAGATACAGCGGGCCGATGGTGAACGGGTTGGTGTACAGCGTGGTGAACAGCGCCACCGGCAGGTTGACCTTGAGCACAACGCACAGAATCGCCGCAGTGAGCATCTGGAACGGCCCGGGCACCAGACCGGAGAACATGCCGATCGCAACCCCGCCGGCCACCGAATGGCGGTTGAGGTGCCACAGGTTCGGATGGTGCAGGAACGCACCGAAGCGCGCGACATGGCGGTTTTGCTTTACCGAGTCGTGGCTGGGCAGATATTTCCTGAAGAACTTTCTCGGCATCCCGTGTGCGGCGCGCCGTTTGGGCTCGGCGACTGGATCATTGTATCAACGCCGTCGAGGCTCGGGCGTTAATGCGGCAATGGTGCCCTCTGGTTCCCTGCCCGCATGCGCCTCGCGGTGATCGCCTTTGCGGCGGGCGTCTGGCTGCTCCAGCGTCAGGCTGCGCTTCCGGGCGCGGCTGCGCTCGCTGCGACGGCAATGGCCGCGGTCGGACTGGCTGCGCTGGCGCGCCTGCGCATGGTGTACCCGAGGGTGGGAGCGCGCGTCGCGGCGTTTACCCTGCTCGGATTCCTGCTGGGATACCTGTGGGCGGCGCTGTGGGCGCACGTGAGAATCGCCGACCGCCTCGACCCGGCATGGGAGGGCAGGGACATCGAGATCACCGGGGTGATCGCGGGCCTGCCGGAGCCCTTCGAGAACGGCGTGCGCTTCGAGTTCGACGTGGAATCGGTCGCGCCCGCCGGGGCGAGCGTGCCGCAGCGCGTGCTGCTCGCGTGGTACAACGGGCTCACCCGCGAGGAATACCAGGAAGTGGCGCCCGTGCGCGCGGGCGAGCGCTGGCGTTTTGCGGCCCGGCTGAAGCGGCCGCACGGGCAGTCGAATCCGGCCGGCTTCGACTACGAAGCCTGGCTGATCGAGCGCGGCATTCGGGCCACCGGGACGGTGCGTGTCAACCGCCGCGGGGCGCCGCCGGAGCGTCTGGACACGATGGTAGTTCGCCCGGGCTACGCCATCGAGCGCCTGCGCGAACGCGTGCGCGAGCGCTTCTGGGACGCGCTGCCCGAGCACCGCTACGCCGGGGTGCTCACCGCGCTTGCCGTCGGCGACCAGAAGGCGATCGAGCCGCAGGACTGGGATGTCTACACCCGCACCGGCGTCAATCACCTGATGAGCATTTCGGGCCTGCACGTGACCATGGTGTCCGGGCTCGCGGCAGCGCTGGTCCTGCTCGGATGGCGGCGCGCGCAGGCGCTCGCGCTTCGCTTTGCGGCGCAGAAGGCGGCGGCGATCGCAGGATTCACGGCCGCGTTCGGGTATTGCCTGATCGCGGGATTCGCCGTTCCGGCGCAGCGCACGCTCTACATGGTCGGCGTGGTGGCGCTGGCGCTGGTGTCGGACCGCCTGACCTCGGCCTCGCGCGTGCTCGCGCTGGCGCTGCTCGCGGTGCTTGTTCTGGACCCGTGGGCGGTGCTGTCGGCGGGATTCTGGCTGTCGTTCGGCGCCGTGGCGCTGATCTTCTACGTCGGCTGCTGCCGCGCGGGCCCTCCGCACTGGCTCGCCCAGTGGGGGGCGATGCAGTGGGCGGTGACGGTGGGGCTTGCTCCCATGCTGCTGGTGCTGTTCCGGCAGGTGTCGCTTGCATCGCCGCTCGCCAATGCGGTGGCCATTCCGGTGATCAGCGTGGTGGTGACGCCGCTCGCGCTCGCCGGCGCCGTACTGCCGTTCGATTTCCCGCTGCAGCTTGCGCATGCGCTGCTGGAATGGCTGATGTGGCTGCTGCGCTGGCTGGCCGCACTGGATGGCGCGCTCTGGACGCAGCACGCGCCCGTGGACTGGACCTTGCCGCTTGCGGCCGCGGGCATCCTGTGGCTGCTCCTGCCGCGCGGTTTTCCTGCGCGCTGGGCGGGGGCGCTGCTGCTCATCCCGATGGCGAGCGTGATGCCGCCGCTGCTGGCGCACGGCGCGGCCGCACTGACGGTGTTCGAGGTCGGGCAGGGCCTGTCCGTGCTGGTGCGCACCCGATCGCATGCGCTGCTCTACGATGCCGGACCCGCCTGGAGCCCGGAGGCCGACAGCGGCAATCGGGTGATCCTGCCCGCGCTGCGCTCGCAGGGCCTGCGCGCGCTCGATGCCCTCGTGGTGTCGCACGACGACAACGATCACTCCGGCGGCGCGCTGACGGTGATGCGGGCGCTGCCGGTTGCCCGGCTGCATTCGTCGCTGCCGGCGCTCGATCCGATCGTTCAGACGGCGCGGTACCGCATTCCGTGCGCCGATGGCAGCGCCTGGGCGTGGGATGGAGTGCAGTTCGAATTTCTGCATCCGGCGATGGCGGGCTACGGCGATCCGGGGGAATCGGCCAACAACCTGAGCTGCGTGCTGAAGGTGTCCGGTGCTCACGGAGCGGCGCTGCTCACCGGCGACCTCGAGCGGCGCGGCGAAGCCGATCTGGTCGCGCGGCGCGCGGACAGCCTGCGCGCGCAGGTGCTCGTCGTGCCCCACCACGGGAGCAGCACTTCGTCCACCCCGGAATTCGTGCATGCCGTCGCGCCGCAGTTCGCGGTTTTCCCGGTCGGCTACAGGAACCGGTTCGCGCATCCCAGGCCGGAGGTGGTCGCGCGCTACGGGGAGCAGGGCAGCCGCATCGTGCGCAGCGACGAATCCGGCGCGGTCGGAATCATGATTGATGAGCGAGGCGTGTCGGTGCGCGGGCAGCGCGAGACGGCGCCCCGCTACTGGCACGGCCGGTGATGCGCCCGGGCTATACTCGCCGCCTCGGGGAATCGAGCCGCAGTTGTAGGGCGCGGGTTTACCGCGCCGCGCTCCGGCGCGCTGAAGCTGTGCTCCGGCGC
>MEQZ01000257.1:0-1094 GCA_001770425.1 Betaproteobacteria bacterium RIFCSPLOWO2_02_FULL_65_20
TCGGCGGGGGCTTCGGCTCCAAGCTGGACATCTATCCGTTCGAGCCGATCTGCGTCTATCTCGCCAGGGCGACAGGACGCCCGGTGAAGCTGGTCTTTACGCGCGAAGAGGAGTTTCTCGCCTCGCCCACGCGCCAGCCGGTGCTGCTCAAGCTGCGCTCGGGCTGCAGGAAGGATGGCACGCTCACCTTCCGCACGGTGGACACCATCCACGACAACGGCGCCTACACTTCATGGGGCGCGACCACGCCCTTCGTGATGATGCAGACGTTTTCCTCGCTCTACCGGGTGCCGAACTGCAAGTACCTGACGCGGGCGGTGTACACGAACAACCCGTATGCCGGATCGTTCCGCGGCTACGGCAACCTGCAGGCGACTTTCGCGGTGGAAGCGCACATGGACATGCTGGCCGACGCCATCGGCATGGACCCGCTGGAATTCCGCCTGAAGAACGCGCAGGAACCGGGCGAGGTCACGCCGCAGGGCATGCACTTCAAGAGCTGCGGACTGAAGGATTGCCTCACGACGGCCGGGAAATCCGGCGACTACGTCGCCAAGCGCCGTTCCAACATGGCGCAATGGAAGTCGCCGACGCGGTTCAAGCGCGGCGTGGGCATGGCCTCCATGCTGCACGTGGGCGGCGGCGCCAAGATCTATCCCTCCGACGGTTGCGGCACGATTCTGAAAATGGACGACTTCGGCTCGGTGACCGTGATCACCGGCGCCTCCGAGATCGGCCAGGGTTCGGAGACGGTGCTGGCGCAGCTGGTGGGCGAGGAACTGGGCCTGCCGATGGAATCGGTGCGGGTGGTGAACAACGACACCGAGATCACGCCCTGGGACGTCGGCGTGCACGCGAGCCGCACCACGTTCATCGCCGGCAACTCGGCGCTGGGAGCGGCGAAAAAGGCCAAGGGCAAGATCCTCGAGGCTGCGGCGGCGAAGTACGGCGTGAAGGCCGAAGATCTGGATCTGCGCGGCGGCTACATCATTCACTCGGCCAACAGCGAGGCGCTGGTCGATGTCTCCAAGTTCATCCGCTCGCTGCATTTTTCGGACAAGGCCGAACTGGTGATGACCACCTTCTACTACGAG
>MEQZ01000257.1:1104-8259 GCA_001770425.1 Betaproteobacteria bacterium RIFCSPLOWO2_02_FULL_65_20
CCGAACTGGTGATGACCACCTTCTACTACGAGCCGCCTTCCAAGCACCAGGACAAGGAGTTCAAAGGCGACGTCTCGGCGGCCTACGCCTGGGCGACGCAGGTGGCCGAAGTGGAAGTGGATACGGAATCCGGCATCGTGAAGCTGATCAAGGTGACCGGGGCGCACGATGTGGGCCGGGTCATCAACCGCATGGGCATCGAAGGGCAGGTGGAAGGCGGCATCGTCATGGGGCAGGGCTACGCCCTCACCGAGGACCTGATGGTGGAGAACGGCGTGGTGCGCAATCCCGCCTTCCGCGACTACAAGCTGGTGACCGCGCCGGAGATTCCGGAGATGGACATACATTTCATCGAGACCATGGACGGCGAAGGGCCCAAGGGCGCCAAGGGTGTGGGCGAGGCACCGGCGATCTGCGTCGCCGCCGCCGTCGCGAACGCGATCCACAACGCCACCGGCGTGCGCATCTACGAACTGCCGTTCACGCCCGAGAAGGTCTATCGCGCGCTGAAAGGGCTGGGCGGAAAACCGGAATGGAAATCGGTGGCGTGAACGCTGACATTCCCTCCGCCCATGCATACCGGGGCAATGGTCTTGTAGGGCGCGGCTTTAGCGCGCCGCGCAACGCACGCCATGGACGCATTGCGCATCGATGGCGTGGTGAACCCGCGCCCTACGGGGCTCGCCCAACCGGGCGGGGGGAGGCAGTTTGAAACCACGGGTCGTATTGAGCATGGAACAGGCGCTGTCGCTGCCGTCGGCGACGCTGCGCTTCGCGCAACTGGGCTGGCGGGTGATCCGCATCGAGGCGGTCGGCGGCGGAGGCCTGCCGGGCGACCCGAACCGATATATCGGTTCACGCGTCGCCGACGATGACCGGCGCAGCTATTTCATCGCGCCCAACGTCGGCAAGGAGGCGATCGCCCTCAACCTCAAGGACCCGCGCGGGCAGGCGGCGCTTCACCGCATGGTGCGCGAACTCAAGGCCGATGTGTTCTGCTGCAACACCGTGCCCTCGCGATACAAATCGCTGGGTATCGACTACGCGACGCTTTCCTCGGTCAAGCCCGACCTCATCTGGGCCGGCATCTCGGCCATGGGCCCGGCCTATCCGGACATGCCGGGCTACGACCCCGTAACCCAGGCGCTCGCCGGCTACATGGAAGTCACGGGCGACAAGACCGGGCCGCCCACCGTGATGGGACTGCCCGTCATCGACCTCAAGGCCGGCGACGAGGTCTATGCGAACGTGATGCTGGCGCTGCTGGAGCGCGCCGAGACGGGCAAGGGCCGGGCGATCGACGTGTCGATGCTGCAGGCCGCGGCGTCCTGGCTGATCACCGTGCTGCCGCTGATCGATTTCAACTGCGATCCGATCGAAATCACGCGCGCGGGCAACGAGCACCGCAAATTCATTCCGACCAACGTCTACCCGGCCAGGGACGGCTTCATCTACATGGCCATCGGCAGCGACGTGCAGTGGAAACGCCTGTCGGAGCTGCCAAGCTTTGCATCGATCGCGCGGCCAGAGCGGGCGACCAACGAGGGGCGCACCAGGGACCGTGAATCGATCTACCGCGACATCGGCGCGGCGACCGCGCGCATGACGCTCGCCGAAGTCGTCGCCGACCTGAACAAGGCAACCATCCCGAACGCGCAGATCAGCGACCTGAACAAGGTCATCGGCCTGGAGCAGCTGCGCGACAAGCTTACCGGCACCGTGATGCCCTCGGGCAAGACCGTGCGCATGCAGCCGCAGGCGGTGGACCGGGAGGACGCGCGTACCGGGCTGCATTTCCCGCATAAGTACGGCGAGGACACGCGCGCCGTGCTGGCCGAAGTGGGCTACGCGCAGAGCGACATCGAGTCGCTCGCCAGGGACGGTGTGATCGCCACCTGAACGCTGCCCGTCCGCGCTCACAGTGCGGATCGCGAGAAGCGCGCAGGCGCGGATGACCGTGTTCTAGGCAGCCAGCTCCCGTCCGGCGTCGAAAGCGCGGGCGTTGGAATCCGCCAGCGCGGGGTTCTTCCCGAATCGGCGCAACAGTTCCGCGCGCAGGAAATCGGGTGCGAATGGCAGGCTGGCTGCAGTGGCGCCGAGCATGACGCTGTTGGCGAGCCGGAGGTCGCCAAGACCGGCAGCGACCGAGCGCGCATCCAGCTCGACCACATCGACACCCGCGTTCCGCATGTCTGCTGCCGGTTGCTTCGGGTAGTCAAAATGCCCGGACGACACCACCGGCGGCACAGCACGCCACGAATCGACGAATGCCCTGCCGTGCGGCGCAAGGAAATGGCTCCAGCGCAATCCCTCGGCCGCCTCGAACGCCAGCAGGAGCCGGACCTGTCCGGGTCGTACCTCTGTCGCCTCGATGTGCACGCCGATGCGAACCTGGGAACAGACCACGCCGCCGCGCTGCGACATCCCGGCCACTTCGGTCTTGGTCGCATCGAACCCCGCGGCAAGCGCCGCGCGGGCGAGCGTTTCGGCGGCGGTCATCACGCCCTGGCCGCCGATGCCGACGACGAGTATGTCGGCATTCATGCGGGAACGATCGCGCCGCGCGCGCAGGCCTTCGCGCACAGGTCACAACCGGTGCACGCCGCCTGTTCGATCGTCGTCCAGGCGAGTTCAACCAACTTGCCCTGCGAGCGCGTCTGCCGTTCGCGTCGCGTGACCGTGATTGCCGGACAGCCCACCTCGAGGCAGCGCGCGCAGCCGTTGCAATTGTCATCGACGACCTTGAGCGGAGGGCGGCGTTCGAACTCGGGAGTCAGCACGCATGGCCGGGTGGTGATGATCACCGAGGGCTCGGGCGATTTCATTTCTTCGCGCAGCACCTTGAAGAAGGTGGGCAGTTCGTAGGGATCGGCGATCCGTATGCGCTCGGGTTTCACGCCCAGGGCCTCGACGAGCCTCGCGAAGTCGATACTAGGCGCGGGGGAACCATCGAGCCTACGGCCGTTGCCGGGATTGTTCTGGCCGCCGGTCATCGCGGTCGAGCGGTTATCGAGCAGCAGCACCGTCACGTTGCCGCCCTGGTAGGTGATGTTGGCCAGCGCTGGCATGCCGGTGTGCAGGAACGTCGAGTCCCCGATGACCGCAAGCACGGCCTTCTTCTTCGCGTCGCCATCGAGCGCCTTTGCCATTCCGTGCGCGACGCCCAGCGACGCGCCCATCGAAATGACCGTGTCCATGGCATCCCAGGGCGATCCGCAGCCCAGCGAGTAACAGCCGATGTCGCCGCAGATGATCGTGTCCTTCAGTTGCCCCAGCCAGAAGTAGACGCCGGTATAAGGGCAGCCGGCGCACAGGGTGGGCGGACGCGGAAACACGGTGGCGGCGCGCAGTGCCGGGTTGCTGTCGAACGCGCCATCTGTCAGCCGCGCGACGGCCTGCTCGAGCACCGCAACCGTGATTTCGCCCTGCCTCGGCAGCACGTCCTTGCCGTGGACCGTGAACCCCGCAGCACGCAGTTCGTTCTCTACGATCGGATCGACTTCCTCCACGACCAGCACCCGCTCCGCGCTTGTGGCGAGCCGCTTTGCGAGACCCAGGGGCAGCGGGTGCGACAGACCGAGCTTGACGATCGGCGCATCCGGATACGCCTCTCGAACGACGTGATACGCAGGACCGGAAACGATGAAACCGATACGGCGATCTCGCCCGGGCTCCAGCCGGTTCCAGCCGGAGGACTCCGATTCCAGCGCGAGGGCTGCATCGCGGGCGGCGCGCAGTTCAAGCCTTTTCGCGACGTGGTTCGGCGTGGTGATCCAGCGCGCCGCATCCTTCTGGTAGCCGTGGCGCTTCACGTCGGGCGCCTCGTGCGCATCGATTTCGACAATGCGCTTCACGTGCGACACTCGCGTCGTGAGGCGCAGCAGCACCGGTACCTCGAAGCGCTCCGAGAGATCGAATGCCGCCCGCGTCATCGAGTAGGCTTCGCCGGCGTCCGAGGGTTCGAGCACGGGCAGATGCACGAACCGGCCCCAGAAGCGCGAGTCCTGCTCGTTCTGCGAGGAGGAGAAGCCGACGTCGTCGGATACCGCGATCACCAGCCCTGCCTTGGCGCCCACCTGGCCCAGCGTCATCAGCGTATCGGAGGCGACGTTCAGACCCACGTGCTTCATTGCGGTGAGTGCGCGCCGACCGGTCATCGAGGCGCCGAGCGCAACTTCCAGTGCAACCTTTTCGTTGGTGGACCATTCCGCATACACGCCGGGGAAACCGGCGACGGTTTCGATAATCTCGGTGGACGGCGTTCCGGGATAGGCGGCCGCAAGTTCGACCCCCGCGTCCCACGCCCCGCGTGCGACGGCCTCGTTGCCTGAGAGAAACTCGCGCGCGACGGCCGGCTGCAGTACGGCGTTCATGGATCCCTTCCTTTTTCAGGCTATTCTATGCCTACAAATTGGCAATATTCTTGCGAAGTAACGCGGAGAAATAGACATATGAGCAATCAAATGCCAAGAAAACGATTGGACAGGCTGGATCGCAGCATTCTGGAGTGCCTGCAGACCGACGGCCGCCTCTCCAACCAGGAACTCGCCGAACGCGTCGCGCTCTCGCCGAGCCCGTGCCTGCGGCGCGTGCGAGCGCTGGAGCGCTCCGGCGTGATCCGGCAGTACGTCGCGCTGCTCGACCCTGCGAAGATCGGTCTCGCGATGCTCGCCTATGTGAGCGTCAAACTGGAAAAGAAAGGCAGGATGCCGGTCGAGCAGTTCACCCGCTCGGTGCAGGGCTGGTCGGAAGTCGTGGCCTGCTATTCGATGACCGGTGACATGGATTACCTGATACGCGTGCAGGTCGAGGATCTCGATCACTTCTCGCGGTTCATCATGGAGAAGCTGCTCAAGCAGCCCGGCGTGATCGACATTCGTTCGAACTTCGTGCTGGAGCGGATCAAGGACACCACCGCGGTGCCGCTGGCGCACCTGGTCCGTGCGGACCGCTGATCCGCGGCGCCCGGCTCCTACCCGATGCGCACTCGGATCAGCAGATACGGCAATTCCGGACGAAAAATCAGTCCGGCGGAAATCTCAGTTGTGAAAAGCGCCGTCCATTCGCCAGCGCCGCCCGCTCGATGGCGGCGGCGGAATCCAGCCAGCCCTTCTGTTCGAGGAACAGCAGCCAGGCGCGCGTGCTGACCTTGCGGCAGTTGTCCGGCAGTAGAAAACTCGCGCGGGCGATCTTGTGATCCTCGAACACAAACACGCCGATTCGCGGCGGTACGGCCTGGGCAAAATCATTCATGGCTTCCTGTATGGCGAGTTCGCCCAGATTGGTCTTGGGCGCAGAAGTTTCGCCCCGGTCGGCGGCTTCCCGATACCGCCGGCAGGTTCGCGTGGCGAGGACCGGCAACTTCTCCGCCCAGCGTGCGATCGACGCACTGGTGGGGGTTGTGTTGCGCGTGAGCTCGTGCAGCACCATGTCCACGAGCTGCACCGTCCAACCCGGTTTGAATAGCAGATCCAGGGCGTCGGCATAAGCCAGCGTGATCAACGGCCCTGCGTCGGGCAGGAGGACGATCTCCGATTCAGGCACGGCTGGCGAGGGCGTTCAACTCCTCGACCATGCTGCGCGTAGTCGCATCGGAGAGTCGCGGCATGGGTAAATGGGCGTGCGCCATCAGCAGGAACAGATCTTCGTCGCTATCGATTCCCAGCGCTTTCATGGCAGTCCGGTCGTCGATTCGCCCCAGGGAAAAATCGAGCAGCGTCCGGTAGTTCTGGTTGTTGCCGCGCTCCGCGGACTCGAAGGTTTCCACCAGGTAGCGCAGCTCGGCGTTGAACAGGGCATTGATTGAAGTATCCGTCTTGGCGGCGATCACCTTGGCGCGCTTCAACAGGTCTTTATCGACTGCACCGGTGAAATTGACTGTTGCCATAAAATTCTCCAAGCGAAATCGACACTTGTTTAAGTGTAACACATAAATACGTAGTTTCAGGTTAATTGCGTGTCCACTCCCATCGGACGAAATCCATCCGAAGCAAAACACTTGAAATTGCGATTACCAACTTTGCGGTGTGCGAGCCACCAGCAAGGGCAACTGATCGTGGCCTGGTCGCGCAGTCCCTGTTTGAGCAGCCGACTCACCGGTCTTGCGTCATTCGATCGTCGCGCGCCTGAAATCAGCGCTCCTGGCCATGCACTGCTCCGCCTCGCCGCGCTACTGACCTGCAATCGGGAAACCGGGCACGGGCCCTGTCCACGCTGAAGAGCGTTCAAGGGTCCGATGGCGTCGCCGATCTGGCCCGCTTGTGGGCCCTCCACGCAAGATAGGCGACTCTGACGGGCATCTGGTTCGGGCGCAGCGGCGGGGTCGCCCCGCGCTGTTACAATTTCGCGGATACAAATCTCGCTACGGCCGTTACCCGCGGAGTAGGGCGCCGCAAGCTCGATCGCGCCTGCCGCCCAGCAGCTGCGCGCATCTTCATAGTCGAATTGGCGAGGTTTCCGACATCATGACAATCGCTTCGGTCACGCTCGATGACAAATACACGCTGGAACGGGGACGGGTGTTCCTCTCCGGCGTGCAGACGCTCACCAGGCTGCTGATCCTGCAGGCGCAGCGCGACCGCGTGGCGGGCCTGAAGACCGCGGGATTCGTCTCGGGCTATCGCGGCTCGCCGCTCGGCGGCCTGGACCGTGCGCTGGTTCAGGCTGGCGCGCAGCTGAAGGCGCACGACATCAGCTTTCAGCCGGGCGTCAACGAGGAGCTGGCAGCGACCAGCATCTGGGGATCTCAGCAGCTGCACTTCATTCCCCAGCCGAAATACGACGGCGTGTACGCCATGTGGTACGGCAAGGGGCCGGGCGCGGACCGCTGCGGCGACGTGTTCAAGCACGCCAACTACGCCGGTACGGCGCGCCGCGGCGGCGTGCTCGTGGTCGCGGGGGACGATCACGGCGCGAAGTCGTCGTCGATCGCCCACCAGAGCGACCACCAGTTCGTGGCGGCCGGCATACCCGTGCTTGCGCCCGCGGGCATCCAGGAGTTCCTCGACTTCGGCATCCACGGCTGGGCCATGTCGCGCTACTCGGGGCTCTGGGTGGGGTTCAAGATCACCTCCGAGGCCGCGGAGAGTTCGGCATCCGTGGAGGTGGACCCGGAGCGCGTAGCGGTGCGGCTGCCCGGGGATTTCGTGTTGCCGC
>MEQZ01000257.1:8345-11844 GCA_001770425.1 Betaproteobacteria bacterium RIFCSPLOWO2_02_FULL_65_20
TACGCGCGCACCAATGGCATCGACCACATCGTTTGGGACGGCGAGCGTCCGCGCCTGGGGATCATCAGCTGCGGAAAAGCCTATCTCGATGTGCGCCAGGCGCTGGATGATCTGGGCATCGGTGAGCGGGAGGCGGCGCGCATCGGCATCCGGCTCTACAAGGTCGGTCTGGTCTGGCCGCTGGAGGCCGAGGGCGTGCGCCGGTTCGCCCAGGGGCTGGAAGAGATCCTGGTGGTCGAGGAAAAGCGCCAGATCATCGAATACCAGCTCAAGGAGCAGCTCTACAACTGGCGCGTCGACGTGCGGCCGCGGGTGATCGGCAAGTTCGACGAGCGCGGCGAGTGGGGGCGCGCGCACGGCAGCGTCCTCTTGCCGATGACCGCGGAACTCACGCCGGCGATCATCGCCCGCGCCATCGCCGCGCGCGTGGAGCGCTTCCACACCAGCGAAGTCATCCGCGAGCGCCTGGCGCTGCTCGATGCGAAGGAGAGGGCGCTGGCGCAGCCCCGGCTCAGGCTGCTGCGGCCGCCGTTTTATTGTGCCGGCTGCCCGCACAACCGCTCCACCAAGGTTCCGGAGGGCAGTTGCGCGTTCGGCGGCGTGGGTTGCCACCTGATGGCGGTCTGGATGGGACGCAACACGCTCACGGTCAGCCAGATGGGCGGCGAGGGCGCGGCCTGGATCGGCCTGGCCGGCCATACGGGCACCCGGCACGTTTTCGCCAACATGGGCGATGGAACCTATTTTCATTCCGGGCTGCTGGCGATACGCGCGGCGGTCGCCGCGAACGTCAACATCACCTACAAGATACTGTTCAACGACGCGGTCGCGATGACCGGCGGCCAGCCGATGGACGGGCCGCTCTCCGTGCCGCAGATGACGCGCCAGATCGAGTCCGAAGGCGTGCGCCGCATCGTGGTGATGTCCGACGAGCCGCGCAAGTACCGGGGCGAAACCGGGTTTGCCGCCGGCGTTCTGGTGCGCCACCGCGACGACCTGGAGCAGGTGCAACGCGAACTGCGCGAACAGACCGGCGTGACGGCGCTGATATACGACCAGACGTGCGCAGCGGAAAAGCGCCGCCGACGCAAGCGCGGCACCTACCCCGATCCGGCCCGGCGGGTGTTCATCAACGAGCTGGTATGCGAAGGCTGCGGCGACTGCAGCGTGAAGTCGAACTGCCTGGCCGTCGTGCCGGTGGAGACCGAGTTCGGACGCAAGCGCGCCATCGACCAATCGGCCTGCAACAAGGACTATTCGTGCCTCGACGGCCTGTGCCCGAGCCTGGTCACGGTCGAGGGCGGCAGCGTGCGCAAAGGCAAGGCTGCCGCGGCAGGTGCAGGCGACGGCGCTTCCCCGCCCGAGCCGCAGCGGCCGGCGACCGACCGGCCCTGGGACATACTGGTCACCGGCGTCGGTGGAACCGGCGTCATCACCATCGGCGCGCTGCTCGGCATGGCCGCGCACCTGGAAGGCAAGGGCGTGTCGGTGGTCGATATGACCGGCCTCGCGCAAAAGGGGGGTGCCGTGTTTTCGCACGTGCGCATCGCCGATCGTCCGGATGCCATTCACTCCGCAAGCATCGCCGCGGGGGATGCCGACGCGGTGATCGGCTGCGACCTGATCGCCACCGTCGCCGCCGAACCGATCGAACGGATGTGCCCCGGGGTGACGCGCGCGGTGGTGAACGTCTCGCACGCAGTGACCGGCGATTTCATAGGCAATCCGGACTGGCAGTATCCGCAGGCGGCGATGCAGGACGAGGTCAGCGAAGCGCTGGGGGCGGGGAACGCCGCATTCATCGAAGGCACGCGGCTGGCGACCTCGCTCACGGGCGACGCGATCGCGACCAACCTGTTCATGCTCGGCTTCGCGTATCAGCAGGGCCTGGTTCCGGTTGCCGCCGAAGCGATCCTGCGCGCGATCGAACTGAACGGCACGGCGGTCGAAATGAACCAGGCGGCCTTCGCCTGGGGCAGACGCGCGGCGTGCGATCCGGGCGCGGTCGAGGAGGCGGCGCTGCCCGCGAGCGCGCCGAGCGAGCATCGGCGCGAATCCCGCAGCCTGGACGAGGTGATCGCGCGCCGGATGCGTTTTCTCACCGACTATCAGGACCGGGGCTACGCGCGGCGCTACGGCGATCTGGTCGAGCGCGCGCGGCGCGTCGAGCGTGCGTTGGACGGAGGACAGGCTGCGCGCGGCGCGTCTCTGGCTGAGGCGGTCGCGCGCAGCTACTTCAGACTGCTCGCGTACAAGGATGAGTACGAAGTGGCAAGGTTGTACGCCGACGGCTGCTTCGAGGCGGAGGTCAACGCTGCCTTCGAGGGCGAATACAGGCTCCACTTCCATTTCGCCCCGCCGCTGTTCGCGCGCGTCGATCCGGTGTCGGGCGAGCCGCGCAAGCGGCGCTTCGGTCCGTGGGTGCTGCCGCTGCTGAAACTGCTCGCGCGCTTCAAGGGGCTGCGCGGCACGCCGATCGATCCGTTTGGACGTTCAGCCGAGCGCAGGCTCGACCGCGCACTGATCGCGGAATACGAGGCGACGCTGGCCGCGTTGCTGGGCGCACTCGATCGCGACAACCTAGCGGTCGCGGTGGAAATCGCCGCCCTCCCCGAGCGCGTGCGCGGCTTCGGTCCGGTGCGCGCGCGCGCAGCCGGGGAGATGCGCGCGCGCCGGACGCAGCTGCTCGCGCGGTTCCGGTCGAGCGACGCTGCGCACGACGCCTGAAGGCGGGGGCTTCGGTCAGCCCTCGGACTTGCCCCGGGATTCGGATGCGCCCGCCACGGGGGATCGCTGTGCCTGATGCTCCCGTTCGACCAGCTTCAGCAGCGTATCGATGGTGATGGAGCGAAATGTCGCCTTGGCGATCTCGTCGATCTCCGAGAGCACGCGCGTAATGGCCAGGCCCAGATCGGTGTGCGCGGCGCCGGGTTCGGGGGAGCGCGCGCCGATGTCCTCGAAGCGCTCGATCACGTCCATGAGCGTGAGCCGCCTGGCGTTGCCCGAGAACCGATAGCCGCCGCCTGCGCCCCGCGAGGAATCGACGAGGCCCGCGCGCCCCAGCTCGCGCAGCACCTTTGCGAGGTGATGCGCCGACACGCCGTAGCGTTCGGCAATTTCGGAGGCGGACACCTGCTTTCCCGGCTGGGAGGCGGCCTCCAGGACGCTGAAGAGGGCGAGCATCGTGCTGGTCTGCAGCTTCACTCGCCGCCTCCGGTCACTTCAGGTCCAGTTCGAGCGGGATGAACGGTGCGGCGATCATTCCCTGGCTGCGAAAGAACGACAGCACCAGGTTGTTGTCCCGCGCGAGCATCGTGCGCACCTTGTCCACGCCGGCGCGGCGGAAGCACTCCAGTATGGCTGCGAGCAGCGCGCTGCCGGTGCCGCCAAGACGGGTCTTGCGCCGCACCGCAATGCCGAACACCCAACCGCACGGGGGCGAACCGAATTCCCAGTCCCTCACCTCGCCGATGACGAAGCCGTGGATGGTGCCGTTCGC